>CAMYPV010000001.1 GCA_947293975.1 uncultured Ezakiella sp.
TGTCGACGATTGAGTTCATAAGTGATTCTCGGCTATAGAAGAAATTCAAATATGGCCCAACAGCTTCAACCTTTTCAAAGTACGGTCTAAAATCTACTGTTTCACAAATTTCTTGCGCAATTGCTTGTGGAGCTTTTCTCATTGATTTTGCAAGTGTAAAGCATGGCAAAGCGAGGTCACCCATGCTTCTATCTTGAGGTATCTCGATAATTTTATTTAATTCTTCTTGCGACAAATTAATCGCATCTTTTAATTTATCTATCAATATATTTTTGTAATCCATAATTCCTCCTATTATTTTAATTTTACAACCGTAACCCCAGTATCGCCTTCACCGACTTTTCCAAGCCTAAACTCTTCAACATGGGGATGTTTTTTTAATAAATCATGAGTCGCTTTTCTTAACGCACCAGTACCCTTACCGTGAAGTATCGTAACTTCCTTTAATCCACTCATAACACAATCGTCAAGATATTTGTCAACTCTGTCATAAAGTTCTTCTGTGTCAACGCCTCGCAAATCAATTTCAGTTTTAATATTTTGTGCCTTAGTATTTCTAAATGAAGACTTCTTTATTTCACTAGATTTATTTTCACGCGCTATGGCAATATCTTTTAAATTTGAATTTACTTTTAAAATTCCAACCTGAACAACCAAATCGCCATTTTCATTTGGCATTTCAACAACCTGGCCTTCTTGACCAATTGATATTATTTTAACAGTCATGCCGATTATAATATCATCACGTGATACATTCGATTTAGGCTGAGCCTTTTTCTTTTCGCTGTGTAGTCTGTCGATGTTTTTTCTTATGCTTTGCCTTGTCTCTTGAATTTGTCTTGCACTATCTTTACCAATAGTAGATACAAGTTTGTTTGCATCTTTTATAATCTCTTCATAATCTCTCTTTGCGTCCTCGTAAATTGCTTTCGCTTGCTCATTTGCTTTTTGCAACTCGCGATTAGCTTTATCTTTTAGCTTTCGAATTTCATCTTTGTCTTTTGACTGCTGCTCTTTTAGTTCTTTAAGTTTTCTTTCGTACTCTTCCTTTGCGGTTTCAGCATGTTTTTTATTGGCCTCAATTTCTCTTAAGACATTTTCAAAATCCAGATTATTGTCATTTATATATTCTGTCGCCTTACTAATATACTCATCAGGTAGGCCAAGTTTTCTTGATATTTCAAATGCATTAGATCTACCCGGAAGACCAATTGTCAACCTGTAAGTAGGCTTCAGGCTCTCAACATCAAATTCCATACTGCCATTAACAACACCATCTGTATTTAATGCATAGAGTTTTAACTCAGCATAATGTGTGGTGGCAAGAACCTTTACACGCTTGTGCCTTAGAGATTCAATAATGCTCATTGCAAGTGCCGCACCTTCTGTAGGGTCAGTACCTGCACCTAGCTCGTCAAACAAATAAAGCGAATCTTGCTCTTGTGATTTTAAAATATCAACTATATTTACCATATGAGATGAAAAAGTCGACAAGCTTTGCTCTATAGATTGTTCGTCACCAATATCTGTATAAATATTTTTGAAAATTGGAATCTTTGACTCTTCAAGCGCAGGTATAAAGCATCCACTTTGTGCAAGTAGTGATATGATTCCAACCGTCTTTAGCGCCACAGTTTTACCGCCGGTATTTGGTCCAGTTATTATCAAAACTTTAAGGTCTTCATCCATTTCTATATCAGTTTTTACAACAACCTCTGGATCTATAAGCGGATGAAACATTTGCCTTATATCAAATGTATTATCATCTGTAAAAACTGGTTTCGTATGACCATTTGTAATCGCATACTGTGCTTTTGCGTGCAGTATGTCAAGCTCTGTCATCAAATCGAAATTATAAATTAATTCGTCTTTGCTTCTTCCAATTCTATTTGAAAAATCTTTAAGAATTCGAGTAATTTCTTCTTCGATTTTTATTTCTATCTCTCTAATTTCGTTATTTATATTTACAATTCTCTGAGGCTCTATGAAATATGTGCCTCCACTTGCGCTAATATCATGAGTAATGCCAGATACGCTACCTTTGTACTCGCGTTTTATTGGAACAACATATCTACCCTCACGCACAGTAATTATAGTATCTTGTAAGTACTTTTCATTCTCCTTTGAACTTACAAAAGATTTAAGCTTTTCATTTGCCTCGTCAATCTTCTGAGCTTTCTTACGATATAAACTCCTTAATGTCGGGCTTGCATTTTCTGATATGTTTTCTCTATCTACAATTGCCTTATCAAGATCCTTGTACAGGTCCTTGTCGATAGTTATAAGCTCAATCATCTCTGTTACGAGAGATTTTTCACCAATAGATTGTTTTAAATCAATCGCTAATTTTAATGAATGTAATATATCATAAAGCGGCGATATACCTAAAACGCCGCCTATGCTTGCACGCTTAACATAATCTGTATAATCGACTAATCCCCCGAAATACAAATTGCCAACTGTGCCTATTAAATTTATCATATCGTCCAACTTTTTCAAAGCAAGATCAATTTCTAAAACACCTGTAGAAGGTTCTGTTTGTTTAATAGAATTTTTTCCAGACTCGCTACCTGCAAAGTCTGCAATTAAATTCATTATCTTATCAAATTCTAATGTTTTTAAAGTTTTCGCCTTCATTAAACTCCCCTTCTATAATGTCCCGTCGTGTAATCAAAACCTACACTGTCTATTTCTCCAAGTAAATATTTCATTACCTCGTCAATATTTTTATCAACTTCTATCATAATCATATCCGCATTTATATCGTCAATGTTTTTTGCCATAAATAGCGGTTTTGAATTGTAAATCCTGTAAATATTATTAAATTTCTCCACTTTAAATTCTTCGTTTTTTATATCTCTTATATATACTTCATTATTGGCATCAATTTCAGTTTTTATTTCTGGATGAACTGCCTTATTCTTCATGGAAATCGTATTTTTATAATATGGAATAATTATATTTGAATAAGTTTTTTGTTTTAAATTATTTATTTCATTAATACTAATTTCTCTTGATGGTATAATACTTTTTATATTTAGGCTATTTAAATATTCAATAGCATAAGAGTTGGTGATATTAAGCCCATCTCCTGCAATTACTTCGAATTCTCTACACAAGTCAATCAAGCCATAATTATTTACTTCAACCATGTCAACCAATCCCAATTTTAAAAATTCTCTAACCTGTTCACAGTAATTTTTCGTGCAAATTGAATCGGTAATTAAAATTGTTTTAAATCCATTTTCTTTGTAAAATCTAAAAATTTCTTCATCTATAAGTTCGCAACCAATCCATTTAAAATTATCACTTAGTTTAATTTTGCCATTTACGATTGCACATAACTCTGGATAAGAGCGCTTTGTATTTTTGTTTTTAATTTTATTAAAATCACTTTTGCGATTCAATGTATCTTGTGCAATTAGCATTTCAATTGCCGAGCGTCTTGCATCATTTAGTATTGACTTTGGAACAAAAAGTCCATCTTCGAGCAAAATTTTTATGTCAGAAATTTCAAAAAATGTATCTCCAACTCTTGATAATTGCTCATATAATACACTGTAACCCTTAAATTTATTGGCGTATTCCAATACAAAGTCAGAAATATATTCAACACTTTTACCGCCTGACTTTGCAATTAGTTTTAAATTTTCTCCAGCTTTTCCACAAACAATAAACTCTAGCGGCAATTTTTTAGGAATATTTACATCAGACAAATCATCATAAAGCCGTTCGGAGTAATTTCTGTAAACCTTGCTACCGTCTATACTCTTTACGTCCAGATAAATATTTGCGCCTGCATTATAATTTTTATCTAGCTTTATGCCTTGCGATTTTTTATTTTCATCTGAAAATGTAATTCCATCTCCTGCATTTAATTTCTCAATTGTCTTGACAAAAAATTTCCCTTTATCCCTTGAAATATATCCAACTAACGACCCGATATGTTTTGGAGAATTTTTATTTATAATCTCATCTTTATCGCCGTCAAACAAAAATCCTTTTGTAAAACCTCTGCTAAAAGCATCTGAAACATTTAATTCCTGTTCGTGATCAATGTTTTTATTATTTAAAATATCATCATAAAATTTTGTAATCGTGTAGACATACTCTTTTGATTTCATTCTACCTTCGATTTTAAATGAATCAGCAACTCCAACAAGTTTTTTTAAATCAGTTGATGAATTTAAATCCTTCATCGAAAGATAAAATCCATTTTTATTTGTCTTTTGTCCATTGACTATTAAATCATATCTTTTCCTACAAGGCTGAGCGCAGTCTCCACGGTTTGCGGATCTTGTGCCAATGCTTGACGAAAAATAACAATCTCCAGAATAACATACGCATAGCGCCCCATGAACAAATACTTCCAAATCTACATCGATATGATTTTTAATGTCAATTATCTCATCAAGGCTTAACTCCCTTGCAACAACAACCCTATCAAAACCAAATTCGCTCAAGTTTTTAACGGCATATAAATTATCCGCCGTCATTTGAGTCGATGCGTGGAGCTCAATATCTGGATATAATTTTTTTAAAACACTAAATAGACCAATGTCTTGAACTATAATCGCATCTGGAGCTTTTGAAATAATTTCATCAATCATTTCAATAAGATTTTCGATTTCCAAATCATACATAATAGTATTTATTGCAACAAAAATCTTTTTACCCATACTGTGCGCATATTTTACAACATAATCAAGCTCATCTAAATCTAAATTTTTTGCAAGCTTTCTTGCGCTGTAAGATTTTAGGCCAGTATAAACAGCATCTGCTCCTGCATTAAATGCAGCGATTATTTCATCAAAACCTCCACCAGGAGCAAGTAGCTCTCTGTTATTTTTTGTCAACCTTTTTCTCCGTTTGCTTTTGATATTTTTCTTCGAGATTCATCTTTAATTTTATAATTTCATTATCTCTTTTTCTGATTTCGTTTTGTAATTCTTCGATTTTTTTATTTGATTCATCCAAAGTCGCTTGAAGAGTTTTAGACTCTGTATCAAAGTTTCCCTTGTCGGCCTCAAGCTCTTCAAGTTTTGAATTTACTGAATTTAATTTATCTTGTGCACCTGCAATTTCATCCGCAACATTTAACAAACAAAGTGCGCATGCATCCGCATAGTCCAGTCTAGGATTTTTTATAACAAGTTCCTTGATCTTTGAGTTTACATATTGAGTTAGTCTGTCAATATATCTGTCTTCGTAATCACTCGAAACTGTATATTTTCTTCCGTAAATATCAATGTTTGTTCTTTTCATTATCTTAATTTGCCTCCAAAATTTTCTGAAACAATTTTTATAATTTCATCGGTAATTGCTTTGATTTCATCTTCTGATAATGTGTGCTCTTTAGAACCTATGACAGCTTGAATAGTCAAACTTCTTGTAAGTTCGCCAATCTTTGCATCTCTATACTCATCATAGAATAGGATGTCATTTAAATATTCAATCTCTTTAGAGATAATTGATTTTCTAACTTCGCCGAAGCTAATATTATTATCAAGTTCGAATGAGAATTCACGCTTAACAGTCGGGAATTTTCCTGGAGCAACATATTCCTTTACCTCAACAATATCATCGATAATTTTATCAAGATATAAATCAGCAATATATGTTTTCTTAAGATCAAATTTCTCTAAAACATCTGGGTGAATTTCACCAACAACGGCAATTGTTTTGCCTTTGTATTCAATCTTTGCCGATCTTCCAGGATGGAAAGTATCGTCTTGTAATCTAGAAATTTCATAGTCTGTAATCTTCAAATATTCAAGCACTGCCCTTAAAGCTTCTGCAATATCATAATAATCGCCATAATGCGAATGCATTATTGTTAGATTTGATGATTCAATATAGCCATTATCTTTTTTAAAGCTTTGTGCAATTTCAAAACATCTTAACTCGCCATTAAATCTTCTTGAGTTTTTAGATGCAATTTCCAAGAAATGAGGAATTGTACTTGGACGCATAATTGAAAATTCTTCGCCAAGTGGATTTAAAATTTTCACCATATCATCTGTAACTTTAATATTGCAGTCACTTAGAAGTTTCTCGCCTATAAACGAATAGGTAAGAGTTTCCAAGTATCCATATCCTTGCATAAAATGCCTAATATTATTTATCCATTTTTTTAGTTTTGTTTGATAACCAACAGATAAATCTGATTGAATAGGCTTGTCTTCAATATTGCCATAACCATACAATCTGCCAACCTCTTCAATTAAATCCGCCTCGATGCTTAAATCATCTCTAAAAGATGGAACCTCTGATACAATCACATCGCCTTCAAGCTTCGATGGAATTTCAAGCAGATTTAATTTGTTAATCATATAATCTGCACTTAATTCAGTGCCGAGCAATGCATTTAATCTATTTGGTCTTAATTTAATTTGAATAGGTTTATACTCTTCAATCTTGTATTCATTATACGCAATCGATGCGTTGTACAAAGTCTTTGCCAAATATAGCGCACGTTTAATAGCGGTTCTTGGCATAGTTTTATCAAGAGGTTTTGAAAATCTTGATGCTGCTTCTGAATTCAATCCAAGTCTTTTTGCAGTTGCCTTAATTTGTGTTCTATCGAAGTGTGCCCCCTCAAACAAAACTGTCTTTGTGTTATCATCTATTTCAGAATTTTCTGCACCCATTACACCAGCAAGAGCAATAATTTTGTCATTTAATTTAATCAAAATATCTCCAGCTTCAACTTGTCTTTCGGTATCGTCAAGTAATTTAACTTTTTCAGAAGAATTTGCAGCTGTAACATTAATTATAGTTTTGCCATTAGATTTAATTTTGTCAAAATCAAATGCGTGTAGAGGCACACCTGTTTCTAACATAACATAGTTTGTAATATCAACAATATTATTTACAGGTCTTACGCCCGATTCCATTAATCTTGTTTTAATCCAAAGCGGACTTTGTGTGACCTTGACATCATTTAGCATGCCACAAATATATGTGCTTACCTTATCAGTGTCAACTTTAACATCTAAAACTTCTTCGCCAATTTTATCTGCACTTTCAATAATTTCAATTTCTTTTCTCTTGATATCAAAAGTTGCTTGTGCTTCAATTGCCATCGACAAAACGCTTAAGCAATCTGCACGATTAGGTGTAATTTCAAATTCAATCGTATCGTCTTTTAAATTTAGAACTTCAAAAATATCTGCACCTAGTTTTGTATCGCCTGGCATAATTAAAAGTCCATCAAGACTTTCCTTTGGAATAACATCCTTTTTAAATCCAAGCTCTTCAAAACTTACAAACATTCCATTTGAAACAATGCCTCTAAAATCGTGAGGCTCTATCTTTGTGCCATCAGCAAGAATCGCACCAGGACGTGCAACTCCAACGACATCACCAACTTTCATATTTTTTGCCGCAGTTACTATTACATCTTTTTCTCTTCCAAAATCCACATCACAAACAGTAAGTCTGTCAGCGTTTTCGTGTGCATGCATGGAAGTAATTTTAGCAGTGACAATTCCTTTTACATGACTTGAAAGACTAATAACAGACTCAGCATGACTACCAGAATCGCTTAACATTGATGCAATTTGTATAGACGGCTTATTTATATTTACATATTCTTTTAACCAATTTAAAGATAATAACATTTTTCCCTCCTAAAATTGTTCCAAAAATCTCTTGTCATTATCAAAGAGCAATCTTAGATTATTGATATTGTGCTTAACCATTACAAGGCGGTCAATACCCATACCAAACGCAAAACCCGTATACTTTTCAGGATCTATGCCGCAATTTCTAAGAACGTTTGGATGCACCATTCCGCAGCCCAATAGTTCCATTGACCAACCGGTTCCATTACATTTTTCGCAACCCTTGCCCTTGCAATTTGTACAAGTTACATCAACTTCAAAGCTCGGTTCTGTAAATGGGAAATAATGTGGTCTAAATCTCGTGTCAAGTTCTTCGCCAAAAAGTTCAATCAAAACAGTTGTTATTGTACTTTTTAGGTTTGCAATTGAAATGTTTTCATCAACAACAAGACCTTCAATTTGATGGAACATTGGTGAGTGAGTATCGTCAACTTCATCATTCCTAAAAGTTCTACCAGCAGAAACCATTTTTAATGGAGCACCGTATTTTTTCATAGCTCTAATTTGAACTGGAGAAGTGTGACTTCTTAAAACATGAGTTTCATCCATATAAAAAGTATCACTCATATCACGGCTTGGGTGATCTGGAGGTGAATTTAATAAGTCAAAATTGTTTTCAACAGTTTCTATTTCAGGGCCATCTAAAACTTTAAATCCCATCTTTAAAAACAATTCTTCCAACTGTCTCTTTGTTTCAGATAGCGGATGAAGGTGACCAATTGATTTTTCATTTTTAGGAATTGTAACGTCTAAGTATTCTTTTTTAATATTAATAGCTTTTTGAATTTCTTTTAATTTTGCAAATTTTTCCTCGATTGAGCTTTCTAAAAAGTCTCTGATTTCATTTGCAACCTTGCCCATCTGTGGACGCTCTTCAGCAGAAAGTTTGCCCATGCCTTTTAAAATATCAGTTAATTTACCCTTTTTGCCAAGATATACAACTCTTATCTCTTCTATTCCATCAATTGAATCAACCGAATCCAATTTCTTTTTAACTTCTTCTCTTAATTGCATTAATAATTCTAACATTTTACCTCCATAAATACATACATCGAAATACCAGCAGCAACACCAATATTTAAACTCTCAGCGCCACCGTGCATTGGTATAGTAAATCTATTGTTTGCCATATTTATTAAATCAGTACTCAATCCTTTTGATTCATTGCCAAAAGCTAAAATACACTTACCATTTACTGTGCGTTTTGTATCGCCATGCGGCAATGTAGCAATGAGTGAGTAACCTTCTTTTTGTAACTCTGCAATATTATCTAAATTGATTTTATTAAGATTAACTCTAAAAATTGAACCCATAGAACTTCTTATGACCTTGTCATTGTAAAAATCAACCGAATTTTCACTAACAGCAACATCTTTTATTCCAAAAGCATCCGCCGTTCTGATAATCGTTCCTAAGTTTCCAGGATCTGAAATATCTTCAAGATAAATTATAAAATCCGAAAAAATATTGTTGCCATTTTTCTTTTTTACGATTGCGATAAGCTCTCTTCCGCTAACCGTCTGTGAAAGCTTTTTGATAATATCTTCACTCACAACAACCGGTTCAATATTATAATCACATAGCAATCTATCTTCAAACTCCTCTGATGAAATCACATCAACAATCTCAGACCCACTTCTTATTGCTTCATCAAGCATCGTAAAGCCTTCGATCATAAAATCATCTGACTTTTTACTGTAATTTGCATTTGAAAGTTTTCGAATATGTTTAACTATTTTATTGTTCAAAGATGTAATCATAATCTACCTCTATCAATTTATTTTAAATATACTTACATACAATATATTATACTACTAACGCCCAATAAATTCAATCTTTGTATAATTTTTAGCAATAAAAAAGAGAGGTTAAAAATACCTCTCCAAATTTCTTTTTATATCCTTTTCTTTTATTGATTCACGCTTATCATATAATTTTTTACCACGCGCAACAGCGAGTTCCATCTTCACTCTGCCGTTTTTTTCATACAAACTTATTGGCACCAACGTCATTCCCTTTAGTTGCACTTCTTGGTTTAGTCTTAATATTTCACGCTTGTTCAATAATAACTTGCGTTCACGAAGTGGATCTACGTTAAAAATATTTCCTTCTTTGTAAGGGTTTACATGCATTCCAACAACAAACACTTCACCATTTTTTATAGTTACATAGCTCTCTTTCAAATTTGCTTTGCCTGCACGTATGCTCTTTACTTCTGTGCCTTTTAACTCGACTCCTGCCTCATAAGTTTTCTCTATAAAATAATCATGCCTTGCTTTTTTATTCTGTGCAAATATTTTCTCCATATTCCTCCCTCGATATAAATTCAAAGTCGATTTGCATTCTTGATACGCTTACATTTACAAGCCTTACAAAAACCTCTCTGCCAACCTCAAAATTTTCTTCAAAACCTTTTGCTGTTGCTGTCATAGTGTTTTCGTTAAATCTATACTTGTCGATATTGTCAGCGTGAACTAAGCCCTCAACTGTGTTATCAAGCATAACAAATATGCCAAATTCAACAACTCCACTTACTCTTGCTCTATATACACTGCCAATTTTCTCTTTCATATACTCGCATTTTTTAAGTTGAATTGCATTTCTTTCTAAATCAAGTATAACTCGCTCAACGCTTGTCGCTCTATCCGCTACATCTCTTGAGCGTGTCTCTTCCTCTTTTATTTTTTTTGAATTTAACTTTTTCTCCAAATCCATAGAAATAATTCTGTGTATGAATAAATCTGGATAACGCCTAATAGGTGATGTGAAATGCGAATAATTTTTCAACGCAAGCGCAAAATGTCCTTCATTTTCGCTTCTATAATCAGCCTTAGTCATCGACCTAAGTACAAGATCGTTTATTCGATCAAAAGCTTCGTTTTCTCTTGCGCCATTTAATAGCTCCTGAAAATCTTTCGCCTCCATGTCATCGCCAACTTTTATGCCATATGGTCTTAAGAGTGATCTTAATGATGTTATTTTTTCGTCTGTCGGCGCTTCGTGAACTCTATACAAAAATGGCAACTCTTTTTGAAAATATTTTGTCGCAACCATTTTATTAGCTAAAATCATAAATTCTTCAATTAATCGCTCACCAATTCCGCGCTCTCTTGTGTGTATGCCCAAAATTTTCCCGTCGTCTGCAATTTCAAAGCTTGCCTCATCAGATTCAAATTCTATATTTCCTCTGTTAACAGATTCTTTTTTTAGAATTTCATAAAGAGCCCTTGCATCATTTAAAAATTCAGCAATATTATTGTACTCTTCAATGCTTTCACCAGCATAAAATCTGTTTAAATCCGTATAGTTTAATCTGTGATCAGAATTTATAATTGCCTTATCAATTGATAATAATTTTGCGCTACCTGATTTTGAAACACTCATCTGTACGCTAAGCGAATATCTATCAACATTAGGGTTTAAAGAGCAGACGCCGTTTGAAATAATTTCAGGAAGCATCGGTATAACAAGCCCCGGTAAATAAATGCTCATTTCTCTGTCGTAGGCAGTTTTATCAAGCTCTGAATATTCTTTTACATAATGGCTTACATCTGCAATGTGAACCGTCAAAATAAATCCATTTTCATCACGACTTACAGATATTGCGTCGTCAAAATCTTTTGCATCAAGCCCATCAATTGTAACTGTTAGCATGTCACGATAATCTTTTCTGTTATTAGGCACAATCGGTAATTGAGCAACTTCATCCGCCTCTTTTATCGCTTGATCACTAAAAGCGCTTGGCACATTAGCTTCAACAACAAGGCTCATCAAGTCAACATCTTTTTCACCCTTAAAACCAATAAAGTCAACGACCTTTCCCCTGTATATTTGTCGCCTATCGTCAAATTCAGTCAACTTTACTCTATAAAGTCCATTTTCTTTTAGTCGAACTTCCTCGTAATTTGTAATTTTAATCGGAAAATTCATTGTGTCTTTAGACTCTATAATTAATTTTTTTCGACGCTTAACAGCCTTACCCACAATATTTTTATTGCTCAGGTCGACCTCTTTTATATAAGCGATATCCTTGCCACGCTCTTTGCCAACAATTTCGTATTTTACAATATCATTGTTCATTGCACCCATTGTTTTACCAGCAGGCACAAACAAATCTTCGCCATCCAAATTTTCTATAAAACCAAATTCTTTCCTTGTTGCCAAAAATTTTCCCTCAAAAATTTCAGGCGCACCTATTCTAATTCTATTTTTCAAATCAATGTGAATTGTACCTTCGGAGGTCATAGTTTTTATTATCTCATTAAATTTTCTCTTGTCTTTTTTGTGGATACCCAAAATTTTCATAAGCTTTTCTTTGCTTACTACTCTTAATTCAGTAACCACCATTTTTATTTTATCCTTAATCCTCATATATGCCCCCTAAAAAAGCTGACCAAAAATATATTATAATATTAATTTCGGTCAGCTTTTCTTTAATTATAACTTTGATCCAAAAGTTGTTTTATTAAACAAATCCGCATCAAATCTGTAATTTGTATTACCTTCTTCCGCTGCTGCTTCAAGTGCAATTTCTATCATCTTGTCAAGGACTGCTTGGAATGTATATCCCATATCCTCCCACAAATAAAATGCGTATGAACCCGGAAGTGTATTAATTTCATTAACAAAAAGTTCCTTGTCTTCGCTGCACAAGATATCAATTCTTGCATTACCTCTTGTGTCTAAACAAACGAATGCTTCTTTTGCAAGTTTCTGTGCTTTTTCAGCAAGCTCTTCATCTTCCAAAAATTTATGCTTCCCACCAGTGATTTTGCTCTTTGAGCCTGATTCATATTTTTTCTCAAATGAATAAAATTCTCCAACACCTTCTGGCACTTCAACTCTAGAAACTTCAACATCGCTCTTAAAGCCCATGACACCTACATTAAACTCAACAGCATTTACAACTGACTCTTCTATAATAATTTTTCTGTCAAATTCCTTTGCAATGTCAATCGCTTCTCTTAAACTAGCTTCGTCGGTTGCCTCTTTAATTCCAATGCTTGACCCAAGACTTGCAGGTTTTACATACATTGGGAATTTTAAACTAGATATTAGTCCCAATACAATGTCATTTGAATGTTTTTCATAATCTGATCTGTAAAACCACATATGCTTAACAACTGGAATATTATTTGCCTTAAATACATCCTTCATTATAATTTTATCCATGCCAAGAGCGGAACTCATTAATGATGGACCAGTAAATGGGATTCCATTTGTTTCAAATATACCTTGAATAGCGCCGTCTTCACCATGCGAACCATGAAGTCCAATCAGTACAACATCTATATTTATAACTTCTTCTTTTTTGAATAAGCCTGTTTTTTCAATATATAAATTATGATCACCATAATTTGTTCCAAAACGTACAGACTTAGAATCCGAAAAATCATTTGTCTTAAATGATTTAAACGATTTATAACATTCACCTGTAAACATCTCACCTGATTTATTTATAAAAACAGGAATTACATTGTATTTATTTTTATTTAAATTTTCTATTGCTTGAATACCGGTAATAACACTTACCTCATGCTCTACAGCTCTTCCACCGTAAATTACAACAACATTTTTCATAATACACCTCTAATAAATATCTGTTAAATCATTTTCAAACAACACAACATCTCCTGGCGATAAAATTTCTCCCAAAAGCTTTGTTGCATCATTTAAAGTATCAACTCTATACATTTTGTGGCTTTCTACATTTGCATTTGTTACACCGTCTTCTACATCGGGTGCAATCGTATTTCCAACAAGAATTGAAATATCAGTTAGCTTTGCAATTTCTTCTCCTAGCTTAAAGTTTTCTTCTTTTTGCAATTCGCCAAGTTCAACCATTCCAGGTGTGACTATAATTTTTTTGCCACCTTCGAATATGTTTAAAACCTCGAGAGCAGCTCTTGCACCACTTGGATTAGAATTAAAGGCATCATCAATTACAATAGCTCCACCAGGATTTTTTATAATATTAAGTCTATGCTCAACCTGATCCAAATTTGAAATTGCTTTAATAATATCAGATTTTTGCATTCCGATTTCAAGCGCAACTTGTACTGCCATTAAAATATTTATAATATTATGTCTACCTAAAAGTTTTGTGTGAGCTTCAATAACTTCGTCATTAAAATGAATATCAAACACTGTTCCATTTTCGTTTATGGTCTTTACAGTTGCGCGCAAATCACCATGCTCTATACCAACTGATTTTGCATTTAATCCGCGTTTAATAGCCTCATTTCTCACATAGTCTGAATCTGCATTTATCACTAAAACCTTATCCTTAACGCCATCTGCAAGCTCAAATTTTGTTTTTATAATATTTTCTATGCTTCCAAATGTTTCAAGGTGACATGGACCAATATTTGTAATTACACCAATGTCTGGAAAAACCAAATCCACAAGCTCTTTAATTTCTCCTGTGTATCTTGCTCCCATTTCCGCAATAAAAATCTCGTGATTTTCATTTAAATCATTATTAATTATTTTTGACAAGCCCATTGGCGTATTGAAACTGCTTGGGCTACTGTAAACATTTTTGTAATTGCTTAAAACTTGTGCAAGTATTGTCTTTGTTGATGTTTTACCGTATGAACCAGTAATTGCAACCACTCTTAAGCCATTTGATTTTAACTCTTTAATTTTCTTTTGAGCCATTTTGTAGAATTTTCTATGCACCAATCTCTCGTATGGATTTATTATATAAAGTGCAAGCATCATAATTCTTGACTGATAAAAATAAAGCGTTGTAACAGCAAAAACTATAAGTGCAACATACAAAACATATGTCATAGTACTCATGTCAAAAATAATGCTATTTATTAAAAATGCAAGCAAGATAATTACATTAATTACCATCGTTGTAATTAATAATCTTGTAGCTCTTGGTGTATAAACAAGCGGTTTTTTTGATTCAAGCTTTTTTCTAGAAAAAGCATAGGCCTTATCTCTATGAGAAATAATCCACTCCCTATATTCGCTCGGAATATATCCCAATTGCTGTACCATTTGCAAAAAATAGGTACTTCTTAAATATAAAAATATAGCAGCAAGTGCTGTGATTAAAATAATTAAAATTAATTGTAAAGTTTCAAACATTTATTCCTCCAAAAATGGCAATACTACATTTCTAAATCCTATTATATCATCTAAGTATGAGTAATGTCCACCATCTAAAACAGCAAGATTTGAATTTTTAATTCTCTCATGCATCATCTCACCCATCCAAAGTGGCGTATCAAGATCATTCTTGCCCCACACGATAAGAGTGTTTGTTTTAATATCAAAAAGCTTATCCCGCAAATCCTCGTTAACTACTTTTACCAATATTTTTCTCATAACACCGTCTGCATCCTTATAATCTGCTGAGCCATATTTTTTGTAAAATTTTTCAAGATTATTTTCGCCATAAATTTTAGTATAAACCATTTTTAAAAACTTAAACCATTTTACCTTAAGTTTTAATTTTGTGCTTAATTCTGCTTTTATACCAGAAGCATCCACAAGCACAAGTTTTTTTATTGGATTATCATTTCTTGAGGCGATTTCTATTGCACATTTTCCACCATAGGAATGCCCTATATAATATATGTCTTTTAAATTCATAGCATCAATAAATTTTAATATTATATCGGAAAAATCTTTCGTGCCAAATACTTCACTTGGTTTATCACTGCTGCCATGGCCAGGGAGTTCAAGCGAAACCACTCTGTATTTATGCTTTAAGCTATTAATTACTGGCTTCATTGCAGCAATTGACGCTCCCCATCCATGCACAACTAAAACTGTTTGATTAGCATTTGGATTTTCCTCTTCATAATATAAATTTAAGCCTAAAATATTTTTATACATAATCACCTCAAAATTTTTGCCGCAAAGGCTATGTAATAAAAAGGGGGTGGAGACCCACCCCTCAAATTATTTTAAAATTATACCACCAAACTTAACAAACAATGGAGCAAATACTAAGCTAACAATTGTCATAAGTTTGATAAGGATATTTAGTGATGGTCCTGAAGTATCTTTGAATGGGTCACCAACTGTGTCTCCAGTAACAGCAGCCTTGTGAGCTCTGCTTCCTTTTCCACCGTGAACGCCTGATTCGATATATTTTTTAGCGTTATCCCATGCACCACCAGCATTACTCATAAATATAGCCATGAGTACACCAGTTACAAGTCCACCTGCAAGTAAACCGCCAAGAGCTTCTGTGCCTAATAATACACCAACTAAAACTGGTGTTAAAACAGCCATAAGTCCTGGAATAATCATTTCTTTAAGTGCAGCACCTGTTGAAATGTCAACACATTTACCATATTCTGGAGTTGCCTTACCTTCCATAATTCCTGGAATTTCTCTAAATTGACGTCTTACTTCTTCGATCATGTGATTTGCAGCCTTACCTACAGCGTCCATAGTCATAGCACTAAATAGGAATGGAAGCATACCACCGATAAATAAACCAGCTATAGTTGATGGTTTTGTTAAGTCTATTGATTCAAGTTTAACTGCTTGAGTATAGCTTGAGAATAATGCAAGTGCAGTTAATGCAGCACTACCAATAGCAAAACCTTTACCAACAGCTGCAGTTGTATTACCAACAGCGTCAAGTGTATCTGTAATTTCTCTAACACTTTCTGGAAGTTCACTCATTTCTGCGATACCACCAGCATTGTCAGCGATAGGACCATAAGCGTCAACAGCAATAGTCATAGCTGAGTTTGCAAGCATACCAACAGCTGCAAGTGAAATACCATACAATCCTAGGATTGCATTTTCTGATCCACCAGCTAAATAGAAAGCTACAATAATTCCAATTGCAATTGTAATAATTGGAACAGCTGTACTCATCATACCTACTGATAAACCAGCAATAATATTTGTCGATTCACCTGTTTCTGATTCTTCTGCGATTTTTTGAACAGGTTTATATTGTTCTGAAGTATAATATTCTGTGATTTTTGCAATAATTAAACCAACACACAAACCAGCAACAGTTGCAATAAATGGTTTAATTTCGCCGATAATATTCATAGATAAGAAATATGAAGCTATAACTGTAATGATTGAACCAACAACATTACCTAAGTTAAGAGCTTTTTGAGGATTCGAATCTCCTCTTACAAATAGTGTTCCGATAATACTTGCCAAAACACCTACTGCTGCTAATGCTGCAACAAATAGAATACCTTTTTGGCCATGAGCAATGAAACCTAATGTGAAAGCAGAAACGATAGCACCAACATATGATTCAAATAAGTCAGCACCCATACCTGCAACGTCCCCTACGTTATCTCCAACGTTATCAGCAATAACAGCTGGGTTTCTTGGGTCATCTTCTGGAATACCAGCTTCAACTTTACCAACAAGGTCAGCGCCAACGTCAGCAGCTTTTGTGTAAATACCGCCGCCTACTCTTGCGAAAAGCGCGATTGATGAAGCACCAAATCCAAAACCAGTTATGATGTTAAATACATCTGCATGATCTTTAAAAATTAAATAAAACACTGTTGTACCTAGTAAGCCTAAACCTACAACGCACATACCCATAACTGTACCACCTGAGAAAGCAACATTAAGAGCTTTACCCATGCCATCTGTGTTAGCAGCATTTGCTGTTCTAACATTTGCTCTTGTAGCAACAATCATACCAATTAATCCTGCTAAAACTGAGAATATAGCACCTACTATAAAGCAAATAGCTGTAAACCAGTCAATTGCAAGACCTAGTATAACAAATACTACTGCAACAAATATCGCCATTGAACGATATTCTCTCTTTAAGAAAGCCATTGCACCTTCATAAATGTACTTTGCAATTTCTTCCATTCTAGCACTGCCAACTGGTTGTTTTTTAATAAACATAGATTTAACCATTGCATATACTAGTGCTAGCGCCGCAATAATTGGCGCAACATACAAAATATAATCCACTTTGTCCTCCTAAAAAATAATATTGACTAAAAAACTGATAGCAAGAATGCTGTTACAAAAAATATAGCGCCTGCTACAATAGTCATCCTCTTTAAAATAGCATCACGTGAGCCAGAACGATTTCTGCCCCATAAAGCTTCTGGAGCAACTCCCATCAATGCTGAGCTTTCGTCGCTTCCTTCTTGAACCATCATTAAAACAATTATAGCAATTGAACTAAGTAGTACAAGTACGTATAGAATATTAATCATATTACACCTCCATTTAATATACAATAGACTTATTTTAACACATTTATCAAGATTTTTCAAGCAAAAATGCAGTTGAAAAATAAAATATACACTAAACTCTAATGGCGTAAAAATTATTAGAAATTAAAAAGCGCTCCAAATAACAGAGCGCATTTCTTAAAAAAATTATTTATCTAAAAGAATGAATTCATCATGCCCTTCATGCTTAATACAATTGCTTTTGTGATTCCAGAAGCAATCAAGTACAAGATAAATGTGTAGATCATAGCAATATAAACTTTTATTTTTCTGCCAAAATTATTTGTAAATAAAATCTCTTGTATGGCCATTGAAATTTGAATTATAACCAACCCGAGTAATACTACAACAACCAGACTCTTAAATTGGAAATATGAAAAAATTGACAATAAAAACGCAACTATAGAAAGTAAACTTGCCAACACAGTTTTATTTGCAAAAGCATTTATAAATTTCTTATGATTTTTTGTGGCAATATAATCCATAACTGCAACTAACAAGGCGCTTAAAAGTAAAATAATTAGTACCGTTAGAGCAAGTTTAAACGAAAGTGAAAATAGATTTAATCCACCTTGCTTTGCTGCCTTGTATGCATCTTTTAGATCAGATATTTTTATTTTTCCACCAAATATATTTGTAGCTTTGTATCCCATGTAGAATATTTTTTTACCTATAACATTTAACATTGTAATGAACATCATAAAAATCATTACTGAAACACTTATTATAGAATAAATAAAATTATCATCAGATTGCGTGCTCTTTTGATTAATCAGTCTATTTTTAACCCACATTACAAAGTCATTTACCTTTGCATTTGAAAGCGGATTTGGTATAGAAATATCTACACTTTTTGGTTGATTTAAATTATCTTCTGCAACTTGTGCGCCACATTTGTTGCAAAATTTAGCTTCGTCTGCCAATATGTTTTGGCAATTTTTACAAACTTTCATAACTACCTCCTGTTTTATCAACTAATATACATTTGTTGTTACTTATATAGTATCATACAAAATATTTTTATGCAACAAAAAAAGGAGCCAAGCTCCTTTTTTTAAATTCCTTCATTTTCTTGTCTTTGAAGTTCTTTTAATATTTCATTCATAGGTAGATCGCCCAAAATTTCTGGCTCTTCCTTTTCTACAAGTGGCTTTTCTTCCATGCGTTTTCTTAATGGATCTTCATCATCAAGAGGAACATCAATGTTGATATATCTCTTTACTCCTGTACCTGCAGGGATTGTCATACCTATAATAACATTTTCTTTTAAGCCTAATAAGTGGTCTTCCTTGCCTTTAATTGCAGCGTCAGCCAAAATTCTTGTTGTTTCTTGGAATGATGCCGCAGACAAGAACGAATCTGTAGCGAGTGCTGCCTTTGTAATACCAAGCAATACTCTTGAACCTGTTGCAGGAATTTTTCCAGCATCTTCAAGTTCTTTATTAACAGTTCTATAATCTGAAAGTCCTACCAATGTTCCTGGGATGAAATCAGAATCACCTGAATCTTCAACTCTGATCTTAGAAAGCATTTGTCTCATAATAATTTCAACGTGCTTATCATTGATGTCTACCCCTGACATTCTATAAGCTCTTTGAACTTCCTTAACAATATATGATTCAACACCTTGAACACCTTTGACTTTAAAGATGTCATGAGGATTAATAGAACCTTCTGTTAATGGATCTCCCGCTTTTATTTCATCACCATTTTTAACTTTTATTCTTGCGCCAAATACGATAGGATAAATTGCAGTTTCTTCATCGTTCTCAACTACAACTTCTCTCTTCTTATCTGATTCTACAATAGTAACTTTACCATCAATTTCTGTAATTACAGCAACCCCTTTTGGCTTTCTTGCTTCAAATAGCTCTTCAACACGAGGCAAACCTTGTGTAATATCTTCAGCCTTAGCAACACCACCAGTGTGGAAAGTTCTCATTGTAAGCTGTGTACCAGGTTCACCAATTGATTGAGCTGCAATAATACCAACAGCTTCACCGATATCAACTTTCTTACCATTTGCAAGGTTCTTACCATAGCATTTTCTACATACACCATGTTTTGCATTACAATGCAATACTGATCTAACCTTGACTTTTTCAATGCCAAGAGCTTGAATTTTTGCAGCCATTTGTTCACTGATAATCTCATCTGTTGAACAAATAACTTCACCAGTTTCTGGATTTACAATATCTTCAAATGGATATCTGCCTTCAAGTCTATCTTTTAATTCTTCGATAACTTCGTTGCCATCTTTGAATGCTGAAATTTCTAGATATTCTGTTGAACCACAATCTTCTTCACGTACGATAACATCTTGGCTAACGTCAACAAGTCTTCTTGTTAAATAACCTGAGTCAGCAGTTTTAAGAGCAGTATCTGATAGACCTTTTCTTGAACCGTGGCTTGACAAGAAGAATTCAAGAACTGATAAGCCTTCACGGAAGTTTGATTTGATAGGAATTTCTACAGTTTTACCAGTGGATGAAGCCATCAAACCACGCATACCACCTAACTGACGAATTTGGTTTTTAGAACCACGCGCACCAGATGTAGCCATGATATAAATATTATTATCATGATCAAGTGAATCCATCAAAGCATCTGTTACTTCGTCGGTTGCATCATTCCAAATATCGATAACATGTTCGTATCTTTCTTCTTCACTGATCAAACCTTTTCTAAATGCTTTTTCGTATTTGTCAACTTCTTTTTGAGCTTTGTCAAGCAACTCTTGCTTATTATCAGGTACAACAACGTCTTTCATTGAAATAGAAATTGCACCAATTGTCGAGTAATAATAACCCATTGATTTTATATTGTCTAATAATTCTGCTGTGATATTATTTCCATATTTTGCAAAACATGCTTCAATAATTTTGCCTAACATCTTTTTATCAACAGTTTTATCAATTTCAAGAGAATGTTTATCATTTTCTCTATCAACAAAGCCTAAATCTTGTGGAATTTTTTGGTTAAAAATAAATCTACCAACAGTCGACTCAATTAATTTAACTGTTCCGTCTAATCCCTTTACTCTTACTTTTGCTCTATCTTGAAGTCTAATTTGCTTTGTTTGTAATGCAAGCATAACTTCGTCCATATCAACAAATGAATGAACTTCTTCCTGCTCATATGTTGCGTCCATAGTCAAGTAATAACAACCAAGAACCATGTCTTGAGATGGAACTGTAATTGGCTTACCATCTTTAGGCGCAAGAATATTATTTGTAGATAACATCAACAGTCTTGCTTCAGCTTGAGCTTCTACCGAAAGAGGAACGTGAACAGCCATTTGGTCGCCGTCAAAGTCCGCATTGTATGGAGTACATACAAGTGGGTGAAGCTTAATAGCCTTACCTTCAACGAGAATTGGTTCAAATGCTTGAATACCAAGTCTGTGAAGTGTAGGAGCACGGTTTAATAAAACTGGATGGTCTTTAATTACTTTTTCCAATTCGTCCCATACTTCTGGTTCCATTCTGTCAATCATGCGCTTAGCATTTTTGATATTATGTGCTTTTTTGCTTGCAACAAGTTCATGCATAACATAAGGTTTAAATAGTTCAAGCGCCATATTTTTTGGCAAACCACATTGATAGAATTTTAAGTCTGGACCAACTACGATAACAGAACGACCTGAATAGTCAACCCTCTTACCAAGTAAGTTTTGTCTAAATCTACCTTGCTTACCTTTGAGCATGTCATTTAAACTCTTTAATGGTCTATTTCCAGCACCTGTAACTGCTCTTCCGCGTCTACCATTGTCAATAAGAGCATCAACAGATTCTTGAAGCATTCTCTTTTCATTTCTAACAATAATTTCTGGAGCTCCAAGTTCTAATAATCTTTTTAGACGATTGTTTCTATTTATAACTCTACGATATAAATCATTTAAGTCAGAAGTTGCAAATCTACCACCATCAAGTTCAACCATAGGTCTTAAGTCTGGTGGAATAACTGGAAGCGCATCCAAAATCATCCACTCTGGACGATTTCCACTTATTCTAAAAGCTTCAACAACTTCCAATCTTCTAATAAGTCTGATTCTTTTTTGACCAGTTGCATCTTCTAATTCTTTTTTAAGTTCTGCTGAAATTTTTGCAGGATCAATTTCTTCAAGTAATTCCTTAATCGCTTCAGCGCCCATTGCAGCTCTAAATTGATTTGGATATTCTTCTTGCATTTCTTGATATTCTTTTTCAGTAAGAAGATCTTGCTTTAAAAGTGGCGTATTGCCTGGATCAAGAACAATATAACTTGCAAAATACAAAACTTTTTCAAGTGCACGAGGACTGATATCTAATATAAGTCCCATGCGAGAAGGGATTCCTTTAAAATACCATATATGTGAACAAGGACAAGCAAGTTCAATGTGTCCCATTCTTTCACGACGAACTTTAGCCTTTGTAACTTCGACGCCGCAACGATCACATACTACACCCTTATATCTTATTCTTTTATACTTGCCACAATGACATTCCCAGTCTTTTGTAGGTCCAAATATTCTTTCGCAGAAAAGTCCTTCTTTTTCTGGTTTTAGGGTACGGTAGTTTATGGTTTCAGGTTTTTTAACCTCACCATAAGACCACGACCTAATCATCTCGGGAGATGCTAAACCAATTTTAATTGATTCAAAACTCTCATTTTCGTACATACAATATCCCCCTATTCTTCATAAAACTCTACGTCGTCGTTGTCTTCACTTTCAGTCTCAATTAGACTATCGAGGCTATATTCTCCTTCTTCGTTTACATCCTCTTCGTCATAATCAACTCCTAGTGTGCTCATTTCTTTTGTGATTGAATTTAAGTCTGATGGCTCGTCATCAAGATCATCCTTAAGTTCAACCTCGTTTTTATTTTCATCCAACACTTTAACATCAAGTGCTAGAGATTGTAATTCTTTAATTAAAACCTTAAAGCTTTCTGGTACGCCAGGGTTAGGAATGTTTTCACCCTTAACAATAGCTTCGTAAGTCTTTACACGTCCAACAATATCGTCAGATTTTACAGTTAGCATTTCTTGAAGAACATGGCTTGCACCGTAACCTTCAAGAGCCCAAACTTCCATCTCACCAAATCTTTGTCCACCAAATTGAGCCTTACCTCCAAGAGGTTGTTGTGTAACAAGAGAATATGGTCCTGTTGAACGAGCGTGAATTTTCTCATCAACCATGTGATGCAATTTTAGCATATACATGTATCCAACAGTTGCCGGATTGTCAAATTCTTCTCCAGTCCTACCATCTCTAAGTCTAATCATACCACTTCTTGGATATCCTGCTTTTTCAAGCGCATCCATAATGTCGTTTTCATTAGCACCATCAAATACTGGAGTAGCAATGTGTATGCCTAATTTTTTTGCTGCCAAACCTAAGTGAACCTCTAAAACTTGTCCCAAGTTCATACGAGATGGTATACCTTGAGGATTCAAGACAATTTGTACGGGTGTACCGTCTGGTAAATATGGCATATCTTCTTCCGGTAAAATTCTTGAAATAACACCCTTGTTACCGTGACGACCGCACATTTTGTCACCAACCATGATTTTTCTCTTTGTAGCAACATATACTCTAACTGTTCTATTTACTCCTGGTGGCAATTCGTCGCCAGCAGCTCTTGTATAGCTTCTAACATCAACTACAATACCCGTTTCACCATGAGGAACCTTTAAAGAAGTATCTCTAACCTCTCTTGCTTTTTCGCCGAAGATTGCTCTTAAAAGTCTTTCTTCAGGAACTAACTCTGTTTCTCCCTTTGGTGTGACCTTACCAACCAAAATATCTCCACTTGTTACTTCGGCACCAACCCTGACAATACCTTCTTCATCAAGATCTTTTAGCATATCATCGCCAACATTTGGAATATCTCTTGTAATTTCTTCAGGTCCTAGTTTTGTATCACGAGAATCTATTTCATACTCTTCAATGTGAACAGATGTAAAGACGTCATCTACAACTAATTTTTCATTAATTAAAATAGCGTCTTCGTAGTTATAACCTTCCCAGGTCATAAATGCAATCAGAATGTTTTTGCCAATAGCCATTTCACCCATTTCAGTTGATGGACCATCAGCAATAACATCGCCCGCCTTAACTTCTTCACCCTCTTTTACGATAGGTCTTTGGTTAATCGTCGTACCTGAGTTTGAACGTCTAAATTTATCTATTTCATAAACATGTTTTTTGTTCTTTTTATCTTTAATAACAATTGTCTTTGCATCAACAGAATCGACAACACCATCTTCTTTTGCAACCTCAACAACACCTGAGTCTACTGCTGCCTTATACTCAATACCAGTACCAATGACAGGAGCTTCTGTTGTAATTAGAGGAACGGCTTGACGTTGCATGTTTGCACCCATCAACGCACGGTTAGCGTCGTCGTTTTCAAGGAATGGAATAGAAGCTGTACCAACAGCAACAATTTGCCTTGGTGAAACGTCCATGTAATCGATATCTTCTTTTTTAAATATATCAATTACACCCTTCTTACCTCTAGCGATAACTCTATCATGAACAAAGCTGTGATTTTCATCAAGCTCTTCATTAGCTTGAGCAATAATCATTTTGTCTTCAACATCCGCCATCAAATAATCAATTTCGTTCGTAACAATCCCCTCAGGTTTTTTAACCTTTCTATATGGAGCCTCGATAAAACCGTATTCATTTATACGAGCAAATGTTGTAAGCGATGTCATAAGCCCGATATTTGGACCTTCTGGAGTTTCGATAGGACACATTCTACCATAGTGTGAGTTGTGAACGTCACGAACCTCAAAGCTTGCTCTATCTCTTGATAGACCACCTGGTCCAAGAGCTGACATCTTTCTCTTATGTGTCAATTCTGAAAGCGGATTAGTTTGATCCATAAATTGTGACAACTGTGATGAACCAAAGAATTCCTTCATAGCAGCAACAACAGGTCTAATATTTATAAGAGCTTGTGGAGTAGCATAGTCCATATCTTGAATAGTCATACGCTCTCTTACAACTCTTTCCATTCTTGCAAGACCAATTCTAAATTGATTTTGTAAAAGTTCGCCTACTGATCTAATACGTCTGTTGCCCAAGTGGTCAATGTCATCAACATTACCAACTCCATCAAACAACAAGCATGCATAGTTAACTGATGCAATAAAATCTTGCACTTCAATATGTTTTGGATAAAGTAATCTTATGTTTTTTCTAACAGCTTCTTCTAAGTCTTCTTTAGTTTTAATCGACTCGTCTGCTAGAATGCTTTCCATAACAGGATAGTTAACTTTTTCTTTAACACCCAAGGCTTCAAGATCTACCCTATCTTTATATACATTAACATCAACAAAGTGGTTTCCAACAACCTTTAATTCTTTGCCTTCGTGTAAAATATAAACCGAATTGATGCCCGCATCTTCAATTTGTTTTGCTTGAGCTTTGTCTAGAACTGCACCAGCTTCAAAAAGAACCTCGCCAGTATTAAAATCAACAACATCACGAGCTATAGTGCAACCATTTATTCTATTTGCCAAACCTAATTTCTTATTAAAAGTATATCTGCCAACCTTAGCTAAATCATATCTCTTATAGTCAAAGAACATATTGTAAAGCAAACTAGTTGCAGACTCTTCAGTAGCAGGTTCACCTGGTCTGAGTTTTTTATAAATTTCTAGTACGGCATCAGATTTATTTTCCGCAACATCTTTTTCAAATGTCTTTCTAAGCACTTCAAAATCACCGACAGCTTCGATAATATCATCATCGCTCTCGATTTCAAACGCTCTTAGTAGTGTTGTAACAGGGACTTTTCGTGTTCTATCTACACGAACACTTAATGTTCCTGTTGTATCTGTTTCAAATTCAAGCCAAGCTCCTCTATTAGGAATGAGCTGTGAAGAAATTAAAACATTACCATTCTTATCATATTCGCTTGCAAAATAAGCGCCAGGGCTTCTAACCAATTGACTTACAATAACACGCTCTGCACCATTTATAACAAAAGAACCAGTCTTCGTCATAATAGGAAGATCGCCCATGAAAACCTCTTGTTCTTTTACTTCGCCAGTTTCTTTATTAATAAGTCTAACTTTCGCCCTCAAACCTGCCGAGTAATTTGCATCTCTAAGCCTTGCTTCTGTTTCAGAATATTTAAACTCATCATCAAGCTTATAATCAACAAATTCTAAAATCAAGTTCCCAGCATAGTCTTCTATAGGACTAATGTCATTAAAGACCTCTTTAATGCCCTCTTCTAAAAACCATTTAAAAGAAGAAGTTTGAACTTCTAGAAGATTAGGTAAATCTAATGCCTCTTCGATTCTAGAATAACTCATCCTTGTTCTCTTGCCGTATTTAACAGGATGTACCATTATGCACCTCACCTCTCACAAAATTATAACCAAAAGATAATCTTTTGGAGTAAACCATCGCGGACATCTAAAAATGGCGATATGTATCCACTTTTAGTGTATCATCTATTTATGATAACATATATAAAAAAAAATTGCAATACTTTTTGAAGTTTTTTTATAATTTTTTTATTAAAAACTTGGCTACAAAAAAACCATGCAATATATTGCATGGTTAAATCTTACAGTTTTTTTTCATATACTCGATAAGTCTTGCTTATTTTTGCGCCAGCTTTTAATATGTCATTTAACATTGGCATATTATAATCCCAAATTGTACTTCCTTCTACTTTTTTATAATTCTTTTTAAGCGCACGTTTTAATGTTTCAAAATACATTGCCTGTGTTACGCCTTTGTTTCTATACTCAGGAACTACAAACAAAACAAATACTCTTAATTGATCGATAAGTCTTTTATAATATAAAAATTTCATGATTGCGATTGGACTTGTCTTTCCATTCATTTTCTTTTGTGCTTGATTGTAATCTGGCATAGTAATATTAAATGCAATTGGCTCGTCATTTTCATTTCTTGCAATAAATATTAAATCAGAATCTGCAAAAGGTCTCATAGCGTCGACCATTTTTTGAATTTCATCCATGCTTGGCGGCATAAAATCGATCCAGTCTTCATTTCTTGGCATGCCCTTGTCCATAATTTCCATTATGTCCTCAACATCTTTTTGTATATTTTTCTTGTCAAGCCTTATATTATCCAGTCTGAATTTATATTTCTTCATTGCGTAAGGAATTATTTTCTCATATCTTTCAACCATTACATCATCTGGTTCTATTTCAAATGCATAGCAGTCGTGATATTTTTTAAAACCTGAATTTTCTACCTGATCATTATAATATTTAAAATTATAAACATTTTGAATTGTTGGCGGCTCATTAAAATTATCCAACAAAAAGCCCCGGTTATCATCTCCGCCAGGAAGCGACATAGGTCCTTTAATAAGATTAGAGCCTTTTTGTTTTGCCCAAGTTGTGGCGTATTCAAATAGTTTTCTTGACACAGCTTCATCATTGATACATTCATATTGTGAAAAATAAGAGTCTTTTATTTTATGATACTCATTTAATTCTTCATTTATTCCCACTAAAATACGCCCTACTGTTTTTCCATCTTGCTTTGCGATAAACATTTGGTATTCGCCAACTATTCCAACGGCAGATGTCTTTCCAGTTACATATTTTTTGTATTCATTAATCAGAGGTGGAACCCAATTTGGATCATCCTTATAAAGATCAAATGGCAATTTTACAAACTCATTCAAATCTTCTCGAGTTTTTACAGGAATTACATCTATCATTTTTCCCCTCCTATTATCGAGAGTGTGCTTTCTGGCAAAAATTTGCTAAAATCCTTCCCCTCTTCGATAAGTTTTCTGACTTTTGAAGCTGAAATTATTTCATCTTCAACTGCCTTTCGTCTTACAACCATAAGTTTGAAGTTTTCGTTTTCACGTTTTTTTAATTCTTCGTTATAAATCTGAGTCAGCTTGTCGTAAGGCTCATCGCCTACATATCTTTGCCTTATGCCCAAATCTTTCGCAATTCTATTTACGAATATCTCAGCATCCAAACTTGCATGAGCTCTTGCTACATCTGTATCATCTTTTAAGAAATAACTTGGAAATGTCATATCAGAAATAATAAATTTTCCACCAGGCATAACCTCAACCCATATATCTTGTAATCCGTCTTCAACCATCTTAAATCGCTCTTCAAATGTAAATTTACTTTTGTTCGCTTCAACAACAAAAACTATAACATTTGAAATTCTCTGTGCTGCATACTCAACCAAATATCTATGACCTTTTGTAAATGGATTTGCATTCATAACTATACATGCATTAAATTTACCAGCATCGTTTACCCGATTAATAAACTCGTTATATTCGTCAAAATTGTCAGCAACAAGTAACATTTTGTCTGTCTTTGCAAAAGTTTTATACGAAAGAGAGTTAAACATCGATTCGTATTCTGGCTTTGTAAAAATATACGTCGTCTTAAAACCTTTTGACAATAACTCATCCTTAATATGGCTAATTATTTTTGGCAAAAAGCCTTCTTCACGATAATCTGCATCTACCGCCAACAATTTGATAACATTATCTTTGTATGCACCAGTAGCAATTATCTTTCCATCGTCTCTTATAGCAAAGTATTCATCCGATTTCTCAAAATGTAGGTTTTGATTTTCTAAAAATTTTATATACGCCTCTTTTTCAAAATCTAAATTCATACTTACTCTATCAATAGCTGTTATAGAAATACGACCACCCCTCCCTCTTCAGCATATGTCGAAGACAGACCTTTCATCTGTGTGATTTCAACAATTCTATCCGGAAAAATTTCCAGCAATTTATTTTTTAATTCTATGGCTGCATCAATTGCATTTGCTTGAGAAATTACAATCGCATACTTAGCGCCTGCGCTCCCAAGCTCTTTGCATTTTTTAACCAACGAATTTATAGTCTTTTTAATGCCACGTTCAATTGAAAGTGGTGTAATTTTTCCTTCTTTATTTCTTGCAATCATCTTAATATTTAAAATTCTTGAAAGTTTGCCAGCAATTTTAGGAATTCTGCCATTGCGTGCCAAGTTTGTCAATGATGAAAGAGCAATTAGAGTAATTGAACTTTCCTTTTGTGACTCAACATACTCAACAATTTCCTCGAAACTTTTATTTTGCTCATTTAAATTCTCAATCATAAGAGCAATTCCCGTTTCGCCAGAAGTTGCAGACATAGAATCAAAAACATGTACCTTTGCATTTGGATTTTTTTCAAGATACATTTCCTTGGCAATCATTGCCGATTGATATGTGCCACTCAATTGACTCGTAAGAGTTACAATAAAAATCTCATCGCCATTCATACATCTAAAAAAATCATCGGGAGAAGGACAAGCTGTTCTGATTGCATCTTTTGAATTTTCCATAGTCATAAGAAAATCTTCAATGTCTAAATTTTCATTATCTATAAACTCTGTGCCATCCATAGTAATTTTAAACGGCACAATGGACACATCCATAGATTTTATCATACCATCATTTAATTCACAAGATGAATCTACTATTAACTGTCTCATTATTTATCTTCCTCCTCAATAATTTTTTTCAAATTATTTGCCTCGTTTAGAATTTTTTCGGCATCCATACCTTCTATCATTATTCTAACGAACTTTTCTGTGCCTGATGGTCTTATTATAATTCTAAAATCAGGATTTTCATCAATCAATTTAGAAATTGCATCTTGAATGTTTTTGTTTTCTTTGTATGTCTTTTTTAGATTGTCAGAAGCGTTGGCATTTATAAGAACCTGTGGATAATCTGTGTATTGTTTTCCAATGACAGATGATTTTTCGCCAGATCTTTGAAGCATATCAACAATTAATATAGCCGTTTGCAAGCCGTCGCCCATTGTCAAATGCTCAAGGAATATAATATGACCAGATTGTTCTCCGCCCAAAATATATCCGTTTTGTCTCATGCCCTCCATTACATATTTATCGCCAACATCTGCTCTAAACAATTTAATATCGTTTTCATTTAAATGTTTTTCAAAAGCTCCGTTACTCATGCTTGTTGTTACAACACCACCGTTGTTTAACATGCCATCAGCTTTTAATTTTTTTGCAGCATACGCAATAATATGATCGCCATCTAATACATTTCCATTTTCATCAGAAAATATTACCCTGTCTGCATCGCCATCAAATGCTATGCCTATGTCACATAAATTTTCTTTTGTTAATCTTGCAACAACTTCAGGGCAAGTTGAGCCAGTATTATCATTAATATATCTGCCATTACCTTCACAGTTTATAGAAATAACCTTTGCTCCTAGCTCTTCAAAAACTTTTGGTGCAATATTGCTCATTACACCATTTCCTGCGTCAATTGCAATCTTCAAACCTTTAAAGCCTTTTTCGGTTAGCCTTTCAAGATGAACCATATAATCGTTAATAAGTTTTTCGGCATTATTAAATTTGCCAATTTTATCTCCATCTAAAGTTTCTTTGCCTAAATTGTCACAAATGTTTTCAATTGCAATCTCTTGGTCATCTGACAATTTAAAACCATCAGCACCAATCAATTTAATTCCATTATATATATAATGGTTATGACTTGCAGAAATCATAACACCCATTCCGTATCCATGCATTCTTGTAAGATATGCAACTCCCGGAGTTGATATAATACCAAGCTCATCAACGCTCACACCCTCTGCAATTAAACCTGCCGTAATTGAACACATAAACATTGGCGATGACAATCTTGTATCCATGCCAACCAAAACTTTTTTATTCCCATCTAAATATTGTCCAATGGCTCTACCTAATCTATATGCAAACTCATTTGTAAGCTCTGTATTTGCAATTCCTCTTACTCCATCTGTGCCAAAATATTTCTTCATATTTCCTCCGTTTAAAAAGTCTTTAGCAAGCTTTAAATAAACATTCTTATCGTCAGGCATGCCAAGATCTCTCATCTCGCTAAATCGCTTAAGCAACTTGCCAATATTAGGCCCTTCATCAAAGCCTAGCTTAATTAAATCTCCTCCGTTAATGTCGATATGTTTGTTATAGAGATTTAAACTTTCTTTATCAATATTATCTAACATTTTCAATATTTTGTCAATTTTTTCAAGCGAATCACCGCTCGCAGAAATCGAATCCGCACGAACAAAGCTCAAAAAATTATATATGCCATCCCCAATCCTTTGCTTCAACTTTCTAATCCCTTTTATACCAATATTTGGATCAACAGTCATATGGTTTTTAATGAAATTAGAGGATTCATCGACAATGCTATTTGAATATTTCAATCGATGCAAGATTTTTCTTGCAGTCTTTGCAGACTCAATATCATGACCATAATAATGCGCCACGCCATCATCAAAAATCTCCCTTGTGCTTGGCTTTTCAATATCATGAAGAAGAGCTGCAAGCCTTGTAGATAAATCTTTGTTAGAATATTTTATAACCCTAATCATATGATTATACAAGTCGTATTTGTGATGATTGTTAAGTTGATCGTAATCGTATGTCAATTTATATTCAGGAATAATAATCTCAAGTATACCTGAATTTCTCAAAAGATTCATTCCATAAACTACATTATCTGACAATAAAATCTTATCGAATTCATCTCGAATTCTCTCGGTAGAAATTCTTTTAATTAATTCTCTATTTTTTCTAATCGAATAAAAAGTACGTTTCTCAATTTTAAAATTTAATTGGCATGCAAAGCGAATGGCGCGCATCATTCTCAACGCGTCTTCGCGAAATCTTTTGTCAGGATTATTTACAGTTCGTACAACTCTTTTGTTTATATCATCCATACCACCGAACAAATCAACGAAACGCCCATGTCTATCCATTGCAATTGCATTTATCGTAAAATCTCGCCTACACAAATCGTCTTTTATATTGCGCGAGAAAAAAACCTTTGCAGGCCTCCTTGCATCTTCATACTTCGACTCCAATCTATACGGTGTAATCTCTACTCCAGAAACTGTGACTGTTCCCATTTTTTTATTTACCATTATTCCTGATGGAAAAATTTTTAATATCTCCTTTGGGTTAAGAGATGTCGTTATGTCATAATCGTGGATTTTTCTTTTTAAAATAAAATCACGCACAGCTCCACCAACAATATACGCCGAATTGTTGCTCGATTCAATTTTGTTTAAAATTGCTAAAACTTTTTTGTCCATAATTAATTATACCCAGTCTATTTCAATAAAAAAACTCGCCCATTAAGAGCGAGTCTATCAATTAATTTACTGCGTAATATATAACTAATGCAGATACAAGTAGCAGTGCAGATATCCATGCAACTTGAAATACATTAATTGTTTTAACATCTTCGTTTTCTATGCCCACAATTCTTTGTAATCTTGGCACCAATGGTAATGTTATAAATGTTAGCGCTGAGTTTACAAGACCTTTAAAAAGATTAAATGGTAAAATTGCACTGAATAATAATTCTAGAACCTTTTCAACTGGCACCTTCATATAAATTGGTGTTATGACAATATTCCATGCAAGCATAATCACTGTCATAGTAATAATACTTATAAATAATGCAAACAAAGTTCTCTTTGCATCTCTTCTGTCTTTTACAAGTACAGATAGCGGAATAACAAATGCAGCGCTCGCGATTATGTTCATAAAAAATCCTAAAAGCCCGGTGCTACTTACCGTAAACATTTCCACCAAGCAAACCACTAGTGCTACTAAGAGTGATGGCACAAGGCCAAACACAAGTGATGTTGTGGCAAGAATAAAATCTTTTGGATCGAATTTCAAAAATAAAACGATTGGAATTCTACCAAATACCATGACCACATAGCTGATCGCTGCGCACATTGCAAGTGCTGTAAGTTTTCTTGTTGATAATTTCATCTTCATTTCCTCCTTTGATTTAGGGCAATAAAAAAACCCCAATAATACAAGGGGATCTCTTCTCACATCCGGACTATAACCGTCGGTACAGGAATCACACCTGTTCTGCGTACAAACGCTCGTGGACTTTACCACCGGTAAAGGAATTACACCTCCCCCTGAAGACAGTCTCATTCTAACACAAGTTTTTTTAATTGTCAATAAAAAAATCCCACGCACATAAAATGCGTGAGATTAAGTCTTAACTATTTTTTACCATCCGTTTTGTCTGATTTTTCATCATTGTGATCATTTTTGTCGTTATTATCATTGTTGTCATTGTCATTATTATCATCGCCTTGCATTTCAACTCTTGTTAAATGAACTCGAATTTGCGGTGTGCCAACTAATGTCAGCGACGATTTATCGCTAGGATTTAATTTTAAATTCAAAACATTTTCGCCTTCAACAGCGTTTTCAAGATCAACTGTCAAATTAATTTGCGCTGCTGACTTTGTCTTTAATTCCTTCTCATATCCCCTAGTAACTATATCCACAATTGTTGGAAGCATAGCTTCATTTAATTGCAAATCTTGCGGAATATTTTCAAAAGTAATTTGATTTTTACTTACAGCAAATGATTTTGTGGTAAATTTTTGTATTTGATAATTTAATGTATAAACTTGTGAATTATCAATCGGTTCAATTCCTTCTGGAATAATTAATTTCAAAACTTTTTCATCACTATTAACAAGCTCTTCCATGTTAATAGGCTCTGTCTTGATGGTTTTTGGCACAACGGCATTTTCATCAATTAATTTCAAAGAAATAGTCGGTGGATTTACCGACATCTTTGTCGTTTCAAAATCAATAGGAAGATTTCCAAATGTCGATGGCTCAATTGCAACTACAACCGTCTTATAAATTGGAACACTAATAGTAACAACATCAGGCTTCATCGTTACATTTGTCAATCTCTCACCATTTGCACCAACAGCATAGAGAGGATTTGTAACAGTAAATCCTTTGTTCTTGCCATCAATATCAATACTTGTCTTGATGCTATCAATGATTCCAATCTGACTTGCAGCGCCCGTTACTTGAACCTTAGGTGACGACAATTGATAATCGCCCTTCATATAATTTTCTTCAGGATTTCCTTTTGTATCAACCACGACCTCAAAATCTCTCGACACAACCTTGTCAATATTAACCAAAATCGATGACGGACTAACCCCTTCAATATTAACAAGACTGCTCAATCCCTCCGGATTTACATCAATTGGAATTCGCTTGCTTCCAGCCTCATAACCTTGAAGGTCAATAGTAGCTGAAATCATATCCGGACTTACCCTTTCAAGTTCGTTCTTTTTGCCGCGTAATGTGACATTTACAAACTGTTCATCAGGAGTCATCAACTGATTGTCACTATCTCTTAAAGTCTCAGCATTTAAAAATTTAACTCTTATATTTCTAATCACTCTTCTTTCGTCAGGATTTTCAATTGTCATTACATAGCTCCATAACAGGATTGCAATAACAATTGACATAATCTTAGCGATCAGATTCTGATTCTTCATTTTCTTCATTTTGTTGTTTCGCTTCATTGAACTCACCTATAATTTTTGATAAGAAGTTTACTTTATTATCTTTTGGACTGTAAACCTCATTTAATTTTTTGCGCAATGTTTCTTCATCTAAATATCTAGCAATCTCACCGTTCTCACAACTCGAAATGCTACCCGTTTCTTCACTTACAACGATTACCATACAGTCTGAACGTTCAGAGATACCAAGCGCTGCTCTGTGACGCGTGCCAAGTTCTTTTGACAATCTATTATTATCAGTAATTGGCAAGAAGCATCCAGCCGCTTTGATTATATCTCTGTCAATAATAACAGCTCCGTCGTGTAAAGGTGTATTTGGTATGAAAATATTAATTAACAAACCCATTGAAATTAATCCATCAATTTTTGTACCAGTTTCAATTATATCTTCAAGACCAGTTTGTCTTTGAAAAACAAGTAACGCTCCGATTTTTTGTCTTGAAAGTGAACTACAAGCCTGCACAATTTCCTCTATCGCTGGATTTTCTCCATTTTCATCAGCCGTTAAAAATCTCTTTCCGATAAATTTACTGCGGCCGATTGATTCAAACGCACGCCTAATTTCAGGTTGAAATATAACAACAATTGCAATTAAACCTGCACCCAACAACCAATCCAGTAGCCATTTTAATGTGTAAAGTCTAAACCATTCTGACAGTTTTGTAACCACTAGTAGAACAACCAAGCCCTTTGCAAGTTGCTCAGCACGTGTTTGTTTTACCAGCCTATAACATTGATATACAATGAAAGCTATGATTAATATATCGATAACATTGTTAAATCTAAAATTTACTATAGATTCCTTTATCGATAAAAATGTATTCTCTAGTGAAAACCCCATATTAACTCCTATATTAATTTCTTAAATTCGTCTTTAAATTCTTTAAACAAATCAATTGCATCTTGAATTGGTTGAGGCGAATTCATATCTACTCCTGCTCTTTTTAAAACATCAATTGGATCTAATGACGAACCTGATTGTAAGAATTGTAGATACATGTCTCTTTCTTTTTCGCCACCATTTAAAACACGCTTTGCAAACGATAATGCTGCTGAAATTCCAGTTGCATATTGGTAGACGTAAAAATCATAATAGAAATGAGGTATTCTTGCCCATTCATATTTTATATAGTCGTCATCTTCCATTGTTGGTCCATAATATTTTTTATTAATTTCTTCGTATTTTTTGCTCAAGAAATCTGGTGTAAGTGCAACGCCTGATTCATAAGCCTCGTAAATTTCTTTTTCATACTCTGCAAATTGAGTTTGTCTAAACAACGTACCCTTTATTGAATCCATGAAGTGATTTAGTATATACATTTTCTTCTTAGGATCATCTTTCCACTTATCCAATAAATAGAATGTTAAAAGTGATTCATTCATTGTACTTGCAACTTCTGCTACAAAAATTGAATAGCCAGAGTATACATAAGGCTGATTGCCTCTTGAGTATAATGAGTGCATGCTGTGTCCCATCTCATGAGCAACTGTAAATACATCATCAAGCGTACCATGATAATTTAGAAGTATATATGGATCTGTTTTGTACGATCCGCTTGAATAAGCACCTCCACGCTTACCAGGAGTTTCGTACACGTCACACCATCTACTTTCAAAACCATTTCTCAAATCATTGACGTATTTTTCGCCAAGTGGCTTTAATGCATCAAGAATCATTTCTTTTGCTTCTTCAAATGTATAATTTATATCCATATCCTCAACAAGATTTTTGTAAACATCATACATATGAATCTTTTCAAGGCCCAAAACCTTTTTACGAACATCAACATAATCATGCAATTCAGTGATATTTTTGCCAACAGTATCTAATAATTGATCATATACAGAAACTGGGATTTTATTTGCAAAAAGTGCAGCTTCTCTTGCCGAGTTATATTTTCTAAGCTTTGCTTCAATTGCAATTGACTTTGTATTTGCATCCAATGTACTTGCAAGCGTGTTTATGTGATCTTGATATGTCTTATAATATGCTTCAAAAACTTCTTTTCTATCATCAACATTTGCCTCTGTTAAAAGTGGAACAAAATTGCCGCTTGTTAATTGAACATCCTTGCCATCGACATTAACCATAGGAAATTTCATATCTGCAACTGTAAGCATCGAAAAGCTCTTTTGTCCAGCAGATAAAACTGGACTTAAACTTGCAATAATTCCCTCTTCACTTTCTGATAATGTGTGAGGTTTGTATCTCAAAATATTTTCAAGCCACCTACCATAGATTTTTAACTCTTCTTTTTGATCGATAAATGACTGTAATTTTTTTACATCTGATGATAAAATTTCTGGAATAAAATATGCAGAAGCTGCGCTATAATTCGTATACAAGGATGATAGTTTATCACTTAATGCTTGATACTTTGCATCTCTATTATCTTCGTTAAAACGATTTGAAATATATGTTGAAACGAGTCCAAAATTAATCCCGATAGTTTCATACAAATTTAAAATTTCCAAAATTGTATCTGCTGATTCAGAAACTCTGCCCTTGTAAGTTTTAAATTTTTCCGTCAAACTCTCAATCTCTTCAATCTTTTTTTGTAGCTCCTCATCAGAACTAAAAACTTTCTCTAAATTCCATTTGTACTTTTGATCAATCTCATCTTTTGATTTAAAATTGTAACCCATAACTCCTCCTATTTTTTATTTTTATAATACAAACATAAATGAACAATCGGACATTCTCCACAAAGTGGATTCCGTGCTTTGCAGATTCTTCTGCCATGAAAAATTAAAACATGATGCATCTTTGTCCAAATATCTTTTTTTAACACCTTCATTAATGCCTGTTCAGTCGACTCCACGTCTTTCTCGTTAACAAGGCCAATGCGATTAGAAACTCTAAACACATGAGTGTCCACCGCAATTGCCGGAACCCCAAAACAATTTGATAATACAACATTTGCTGTCTTTCTACCAACGCCCGGAAGTTTAACAAGCTCATTCATCTTGTCTGGAACTTTTGAATCATAATCCTCTACCAGAATTCTACAAGTTTCCATTATGTTTTTCGCCTTTGAATTATAAAATCCAGCCGTTCTAATATAATCGATCAGTAATTCAAGACCCAAATCGATTATAGCTTCTGGAGTGTTTGCAACTTTAAAAAGTTCATTTGTAATTTTATTAACACGCACATCTGTGCATTGTGCTGACAAAATTGTTGCTATTAACAATTCAAAAGCGGTGGTATGCACGAGTTCACATTCTGCATCATGATGATAGTCCATAAGTATATTTACAACTTCTGCTACTTCAGACTTGTTCAATTTTTTTCTCATAACCAAAAACTCTCCTTTGATACTATGTCATAATCACAAAAATTTTCAATATAATGCAAGACATTTTCATTAACAGAGTTCAAATGAGTGTTGCTATTTGAAACGCTTGAAAAACCAATTGTTAAAAAATCTAAATCATCTTGACTATCACATTCTGCAACAGATATATTAAATTTATTTTTTAATTTTCTTATCAGAGACTCCCTTATGCTTCGTTTCTCTTTTAAAGAGCGAATCTCATTGAGTCTTATGACAATTTCTGTAGCTACTACTTTCATAATCCACCTATAATTAGTATATCATTTAAGCCTGAAAAAATCTAGCTTGATTTTTTAATGCTTATATAATACAATTATTGTAGATATTAATAAAATCTATGAGGAGGTTGTATATGAAAAGTGTTTTAGATAAAGGCTATGTACGTTTAGTTGATGTAATGGGTTCAGATTTAACAGTTGTAAATGCAGCAAGAGCAAGCTACGCAAAAGAAAGCAAAGAAATGAGTGAAAGTGACGAAAAGCTAATTGCATTTTTGGCAAAGCACGATCACACATCACCATTTAGGCATGCTATGTTACAGTTTGAAATCTACGCACCACTAATGGTTGCACGTCAGTGGTGGAAATATATTATCGGCAGCTCACATTTAGAAGGTATTGGCGACACCATGAACGCATGGAACGAATCTTCCAGAAGATATGTAACAATGGAGCCAACATTCTATGTGCCAACAGAAAATGAATGGAGAGGAAAACCTGACAACAATAAACAAGGCTCAAAAGAACCTGTTGATGCAAAGTTGGGTGCTGAATTCACAGATAAATTAAACAAATATATCAAAGAAGGCGTCGACCTATACGAAGAAGCAATGGAAAGAGGCATCTGCGCCGAAGAAGCAAGACTATTCTTGCCTGCATACGGCATGTATGTTTCGTGGTATTGGACGGCAAGCCTTCAATCAGTTGCTCATTTTATCAAGCAACGCACAGATTCACACAGCCAATTTGAAATTAGAGAATACGCCGAAGCAGTTAAAGAGCTCGCAATTGAAAAATTCCCATTAGGAATTAAAGCATTTTTAGATTCATAAATAACTAACGCCATTTAATTTAAAATTAAATGGCGTTTTTACATAAAAAAATTGCGTGGACGTCCACGCAATTAAATCTCTTAATTAAAATGTTTTACCAAGTTCTTTGCATTCTTCTAATGCATCTGCATCTGGATAATCATATGCTTTGAGTGCAGTTACAATTTCAACACCATTTTCTTCCATTTCAGATTTCCAGTTTTCGATCCATAGACCATCGTTCCATGCGTATGAACCAAAGATACCAACTTTTTTATCTTTTAACAAATCCATAACTGATTCGATATATGGTCTAAATGTTAGGTCTTCGATTTCTTCATCACCTTTTGCAGGGCAACCTAATAAAACTTCGCTTGCCTCTTCAACATCTGCAACTGACGCATCGTCAACTGCTACTAATCTAACTTCTTTACCAGCTTCTTCTGCGCCTTCTTTGATAGCTTCAGCCATTGCTTCAGTGTTGCCAGTTTCTGTGTAATAAATAATTGATAACATATTATACCTCCTAAAAATGTTATACCCAGTTTAATATTCTTTAAACTATATTAAATATTTATAATCTTTCATCTCCCCAAAAGAAAATACCAATTGCTCCACCACCTGTATGGGCACCAATATTTAAGTGAATATTAAAAAATTCTACATCTTTTATATTTTTAAATTTTTCTTGAACTTTTTCTTTTAATAAATTTGCATTATCAAGCTCTAATGAGTGGCATATAAAAATTTTGCCATCATAGTCCACTCCACCCACAGCTTTTTCTTCTGCGATTTCTAATAAATTTTTAACTGCCGACTTAAAGCCGTGTGCTTTTTTATATGGAGTTAACTTTCCATTTTTGTCAATCGAAATTATTGGACAAATATTTAAAGCATTTCCTAAAAGCATAGAAGTTTTTGAAACTCTACCGCCACGATATAAATGAGTTAAGTTTCTAATTGTAAAAGCTCCAACACATTTTTGTATTTCGCTTTCAACAGTCTTTGCAATTTCAGCAGCACTAAGACCCTTGTCTCTTAACTCAACTGCCCTATCAAGAATCAAACCTTGACCAGATGAAACAGACAAACTATCGATTACATATCCGTCAACATCGTATTCTGATTTTACTCTATCAAGTGCTGCTCTTGCATTTAATGTGGAGCGAGTGATACCTGTAGAAATATCTACATGCACAAAATCATTACCACTTTCTGCAATTTCTTTAAAAAGTTCATAGTATGTTTCTTCGTTATTTTGTGATGATGTCGGCAATAATCCATCTTGCATTCTATTAAAATAAAGATCAACATCTGCACTATAATCATCAAACACAACTTCATCATCAATAATCGCAATATTTGGTACAAAAACTACATCGTTTTTATCAAAATACTCTCGATTTAAATCAACTGTTGACGTTGCTATTAATTTTACATTTTTTTCTTTCATACATCCTCCATTATATAAATGCATCTGGATCTTGACATTCCATTTTTACTTCTTTAAATACCTTGATCAAATAATAAAATACTATTACAAAGCTCATTGAGTCACTAACGCAGTAAGCCCACCATATTCCATCAATACCAAAGAACATTGGCATGATATAAACTGCTGGAACCAATATTAATAGCTGTCTTAATAATGACGTAAACATCGCTATTCTTGGGCGTCTTACAGCAGAGAAAAACGATGTCCCTGTGATTGCAATACCAAGTACAGGGCTTGCATACATTGACTTTCTAAGCGCCGGTACAAGATATTTAAATACTTGTGGATCTGCATCTGCTTTTAAGAATAATAATGATATTTTTTCTGGGAAAATCATAATAATCCCAAACACAACAATTGCAATAGACGTTGCAAACATTCCACCGTACATATACGCTTCTTTTAATCTGTCATAGCTCTTTGCGCCATAATTGTATCCAATAATTGGTTGAATGCCTTGATTTATACCAAACATCGGCATAAAGAATATCGATGTGACAGAGCTTACAATACTTAAAACCGATACTCCAAGTGCGCCGCCAATTCTATCCATCTGTATAACGATTATTGAGTTTACAACAGCGTTTGCAATATTTATAGAGAATAATGCCATCCCGTTTTCAACGATTTCGCCGACAATTTTTGGCTCAAACTTCATATACTTAGTGTCAAGATTAACAGTATGTTTTTTATCAATAAAAAATTTTAGAACCCACGCCATTGAAGCGTATTGCGAAATAACTGTAGCAAGAGCCGCACCGCGAACGCCCATATCTAATGCATAAATAAATATAGGGTCCAAAATTATATTCAATGCAACACCAATTAAAATTGTATTCATAGCAGATTTTGCATTGCCTTCAGCTCTTATAAAGTTATTTAAACCAAAGCCAATAATTTGAGCTGGAAAACCATATATAACAATATCAAAATAATTTTTTGCATACTGATGATTTTCGACTGATGTTCCAAAAACTCTTAAAATTTGTTCACTAAAAATAAAAGAGCCTACCGTAATAATTGCAGCTATCAAAGCTAGCATGGCAAAAGATGTATTTAAATACTCTTCTGCACTTTTGTGATCCTTGCGTCCAAGTGCAATACTTGTTAATGTTGAACCACCAACTGACGCAAGCATCTGAAAACTCATTACGACAAGCATAATTGGCATAGTTATAAATACGCCACCAATTGCGATTTCACTTACCAAATGCCCGATGAAAATTCTGTCCACGATATTATAAAGAGCATTTGCAAGCATCGCTATAATACTAGGAATAGAGAGCTTGAACACAAGAGAGCGAATGCTCTTTGTGCCAAGCCCATAGTCCTTAGTCATTCAAATCAGCAGTACAATGTGGACATTTAACCGCTTCGATTGGAATTTCTGTCTTACAATATTTGCATGACTTTGTTGTAGGTGCAGCCTCTGCGACAGGCTCATGTTTTTTAACTTTGTTAAACAATTTTACAATAATAAAAATACAAAAAGCTATAATCAAAAAGTCAATAACATTTTGAATAAATGCACCGTATTTAAAAACAGCAGCGCCTGCTTCTTCTGCAGCTGCCAAATTTGCATAATCTTTTCCATCAAGTGCAATAAATAAATTTGTAAAATCAATACCGCCTAATATTAAACCGATTATTGGCATAAGTATATCATTTACAAGTGATGAAACAATTTTACCAAATGCTCCACCGATGATGACACCGACAGCCATATCAAGCACATTACCTTTGCTGATAAAATCTTTAAATTCCTTAATCATTTCTTCCTCCTTACTAAAATTCTTATATAATTATTATACCATTACACACTTCTTTTTACAAGGAAATTATGTTACAATCAATTGGGAGGATTAATAATGAAATACTACGCAATAAAAAATGGCAAATCGCCCGGCATTTACACTTCATGGGATGAGGCAAAAGCACAGGTGCACGGATTTAAAGGCGCAATATATAAATCATTCAAAACAAAAGAAGAAGCAGAAAATTATATGACTGGCAGCGAAATTAAAACAGACATTGTAAATGAGGTCAGCGATAACGAAGCCATCGTTTATGTTGATGGGAGCTATTCAAAAGACAAAACATACTCATACGGCTATGTTATTATATACAATGACGAAGAAATCACAGGTTCCAAAAGATTTAACGATTCATCATATGCAGATTTTAGAAATGTTGCAGGAGAAGTTTTAGGCTCCATTGCTGCAATTGAAAAATCTATTGAGCTTGGCATCAAAAAAATATATTTACATCACGACTACACAGGCATACGCCACTGGGCATTAAAAGAATGGAAAGCAAACAACGAACTAACACAATCTTATCGCAACTTTTTTGATAAAATAAAAGACAAAATACAAGTTGAATTTATAAAAGTCGATGCACACACCGGAGTCAAATACAATGAAATGGTTGACGAACTCGCAAAAAACGCAAAACTATAAATATAAATCATCTCACAAAAAAATCACCCCGCAGGGTGATTTTTTAATTATATCGAATATCAATTGCAGTAATATAATATGTGCTTCCGCTCTTATACCATTCAAATCTTACATTTCTATATCCATCTACATTGTATGCATTCCAGAAATATGTGTCACTACTACTTTCATTTTTATTATCAACTCTATATTTAACTCCAGATGGATCTCGTTTAAACACGGTTAAACTTTTGCTTAAATTATCTGATTGAGAGTAATCGACAGAAATTGCAAAATCAGAATTTCTTGAAGTTAGTGCCAAAGTTCCTGTAGCATAACCTTTTGAACTATATCCCCATCTGTTTCCTCTTCTATCGACTTCAATTTTATCTACATATCCGTTTCTCATTGTAATTCTTACATAGTCATCTTCGTCAAGATCATCAATATAGCTAGTTGATCTTCCATCGATATATATATCTGTTCTACTATCAATTCTTAAATCAATTGTATCTCTTGAATAACTATCACTTCTCTTTTTAGGTGATACTGTTATATAATTATCTGATCTACGTGGATCAGTATAAATATATCCTTGGATGATTCCATCCTTTATATTTCCGAAAACTGTGGAGATATCAGTGACTTCATTATAGCTATTGAAAGTTAATTTGATTGGCGTTCCTTCTGCAATATAATTTTTTGCATTATATCCTGTAAGGTCACTAGTTTTAACTTTAGTTCCATCAATTCTTATATAATCGTCATCAATTTTAACTGACTTTCTACTTCTGCTGTTGTTTGGATATAAATCTAAATAGTATCCTCTGTCTCTACTTGTTGAATTATAATAGTTAAAGCTAATAAATGTTCCATCTGAATATGCGTTTCCTCTCTTAGCTTCAACTTTTGTAGCTGTATCTCCAAGCATTGTTATTTTTACATCAAAGCCCTTGTCAAGATCTGAAACATTTGCACTGCTACCATCAACTGTAATATTAGCATCTTTCAAATCAAGTTCGATTGTATTGTTTACGATTGATCCTTGAGTATATTGTATTTCGAATCTATATGTTGAGATTACTGATGAGATTTTACCTTCTATAACTTTTTGTTCGGACTTAAAGTCGCCTTTTGTTGCAACTCCATTTGCTGAATTAAAAGTAACTTCAGCAGTCATGCCTTCTTTTATTTTACCAAACAAAGATAATTGTCCATCAATATTAACAACTGTAGTATAGTTTACATAAACAGCCTGTGCATTAGAGCCATTATTAATCAATACAATTGATTGTTGACCTTGATCTGTAATAGCTGTAACCTTACCCTTAAATGTTTTAAGAGTATTTGATGATGGAATAACTGTTGTTGTCGTATTGGTGTTAGTGTTAGTATTAGTATTTGTAGGATTTTTTGCAATATAGTCCATTGCAATTGTAATCATCTTTGCAATACTTGCTCTGTCAATTGGACTCGTTGGTTTAAAGTATCCGTTTCCATCCCCGTCTTTGCTTAAAATTCCAGCGTCAATAAGAGCTTGGACTTTGGTTTGAATATTTGCTGGAATTGCACTTGTATCTTTATATGTCAATGACGCAGCAGTAACATTAACCTTCAATGCGTCTGCAAAAAATGCAGCTGTGTTTGATCTACTTACTGGTGGTCTTTTTCTAACATCTGTATCTAAAAGCATCTTTGCCTTTACAGCACCTTCCAATGTAGTCATATCATAAACACCAGCTTTTAAGCATTTTAAAATTACTGGTCTTGCCCAATCAATTCCTTTGTTACCTTGTTTTTTTACAATTTTTAATTGCGCATCTAATTCTTTGCCGAATGTTGAATTAGCTTCTTGCATTTCAGACTCAGTTACATTTACAAGATTTCCAAGCAAACTCGAAATCTCTGTGAATGCAATTTGACCCTTAGGTCTGAATGTATTATCATCATAACCTTTTATAATACCTGCTTTTGCAGCCTTATTTACATATTGTGTGTACCATTCATCTTTAGGTACGTCTTTGAAGTTTGCAGCAAAAATGCTAACTGACATAAGTACTGTCAAAATTAAAGACATTATTATAATTAAACTTTTTCTCATCTTAATCCTCCTTACGAAAAATTTTAACTTATTTGATTATATCAAAATCGCAAGTCTTTCTCTTTATATTCTACAACAAAAAAGCATTAAACACAACGATTTTTGTATTACAGTTGTTTTACATTTATCCTTTTAATATTACATTTGTATTAAATATAGAGAATTCTATTGCACCTAGCTAAAAAAAAGTATATGATAAACGTAAGTGAGGGATTATATGAATTTAAGAAAAATTATATCTCTCGTTATTGTTGTGTTATTAATTATGTCGAGTAACATTCTAGCTATTAACGAGAAACAAGACACAACTAAATATTTCCAAAAAGAAGCCAGAGCACTTGAAAAAATTGGCATTATCAAAGGTGACAAAGATGGCAACTTGCAATTAGGCGAAAATTTTAAACGCAAGGATATTGCAATCATAATTTCACGCCTTTACAACGAAGAAGACAAAGCTAAAAAGAGCAGCTTTAAAATTGACTTTGTTGATATAAAAAAAGACGATTACTTCTATGGCTATGTATGTTGGGCAGTTGAAAAAAATCTCATCAAAGGCGTAAGCGACACAGAGTTTGGTCCAGACGAAGATGTAACTCTAAAAGAAGTCGAGGTAGTTCTATTGCGTACACTTGGATACGAAGAGGAAGTTAAAAATTGGAATTTAATTGAACCGCTTAGCGAATCGCTCGGCCTACGCGATGGCTTAAACATTAACAAAAAAGAAAACCCAAGCATCAACCGTAGTGAATTATCAAAACTAATTTACAACGCTTTGTTTATTGAATGCAAAGGTTCAACTCTAAAATTAAAAGACATTTTAAATGTCAGAATATAAAATAAGGACTGATGAATAACATCGAGTCCTTATTTTTTTACATATTTATCCAACTTTTTTTGCTGTTAAAAAATCATAATCCGTCACTATTTTATAATAGCCCTTTAAATATTCGTTTAATTCCACATCGCCCGTATCAACAAGCAGCGGTCCATTAACAGAATTTAATTTGGTTTTTGTTGCAAGCACAATAATATTTTCCTTGCCAACACGTCTCAAAACATCAGGCGAAAATTGTTGATTTCCGCGACCAAACAAATATCCTTGGCCACCAATTACAGTGATAATTATCTTTGCCTTTGGATGTTCATCTAAAAGTTCTAAGATTTGTTTTTCATCGATGTCTTTTCCGATTTGCTTTTTATTGTAAACAGCATCTACACCGAGCAATGAACCATCAAGCTCCAATATATCCATAATTGGCTTTAATGTTGAACCTGTTCCAACCAAGTATAAAGTATCATCCTCCATCGTATCGACTGCAAACTGACAAATCGAACCGATGTCTGATTGTTGCCCTCTGGATCTGGAAGATTTTAATGACTGCATGAGCGCCGTTACAAATGGTACCTTTAGATATCCATACAATTTTGTATCGAGAATTTCTTTTCTAAAAGCTTCTTCATCTATATCCATGACTTCTTGTAATAAAAGCTCATATCCCTCACCACTCATAAACTGCTTTATAACAAGAGCTGCCGATTCAGGTTTGTTTGCAAAAACTGCAGAGTGCATTTTTGTGCCTGCAGGAATGCCCATAACTGGAATTTTATCTCCCACTGCATCATAGATATTTCTTGCCGTTCCGTCTCCGCCTGCAAAAACCAAAAGATCGATGTCACAATCTAAAATTTCCTTTGCAATTCTCGTCGTATCTTCGGCAGATGTTTTTTCTCCAACTTTATCAATCACTTGATGTTCTATGCCAAGCTCATCCAAAATATCACTGCCCATAACTCCAGGAGCTGAGATAATTTCTGGCAAAGCATTGTCTCTTTTTAAAATTTCAAAAACAGTTTTCGCTCGCTCATTTGCTTTTGGTTTCGCACCACGCTCAAGAGCGAGTTTTACAATTTCGTCGCCATCGCTTCCCTTTAAGCCTGCGCTACCACCAACGCCTGCAAGTGGATTTATAATTAAACCAATCTTCATTCTATTCACCTTTCTTGTAATTTATATCATTATATCTTACATTGCCATCTTTAACAGTCATAATAATTTGTCCCTTCAATTTTGCTCCCAACAGTGGAGTGTTTTTTGATTTTGACAAAGTATAATCATATATATATTCACGATTCAAATCAATCAGCACAAAATCAGCTGGCTCTCCAATTTTAATTGCCTTTGTTTTATTATAAAGCGCCCTTGGGTTTGTGCTTAACACTCTTATCAAATCCATAATACTAAAGCCCGCCTCATCAATTAGCTTCATATTTAACATTGAAAAAGCAATCTCAAGTGATGTTATTCCTGATTTTGATTTAAACTTGCCCATCTCTTTGTTTTCTTTTGTGTGTGGAGCGTGGTCAGTGCCAATCATATCAATAGTGCCATCTCTCAGACCATCGATAAGTGCAAGCCTGTCCTCTTCAGTTCTTAAAGGTGGATTTACTTTCAAAAGAGTGCCATACTTATCTACATCTTTTTTTGTAAAAAACAAATGGTTTGGATTTACCTCAGTCGTAATATTTAACCCTTCAGCTTTTGCATCTCTTATTAATTGAACGCCATCTTTTGATGTTAAATGTTGCACATGAAGATGTCCACCAACTTCTCTTAATAAATCGATATCCCTTTTTATTATAGAAACTTCTGCCTCACGTGGCGCTGTATCATCATAACCCGGATGCTCTATAAATTCTGGATCTTCTTCGTGTAAGCTTATTATAAATTTCAAATCGCGACTCTTCTTTAAAGCTTCTCGCATAATATTTATATCGCACAAAGGAAAGCCGTCATCCGTAAATCCAATAACTCCCATATCAAGAAGTTCTTCGAAATTGACAAGCTCCTTACCCTTCATTGATTTTGTTACATTTGCAGAAATATAAATATCAATTGGCAAATCCTTTACCTTTTTAAATGCCTCTTCAACCATTTCCTTTGAGTCAATTGGAGGAACTGTATTTGCCATTGCAACAATTTCTGTATAACCACCCCTGAGAGCTGCCATTGCTCCTGACTCAAAAGTTTCTTTATCTGATTCACCAAAATCTCTAAAATGTGTGTGTGGATCAAAAAAACTCGGCGCAAGTATAAGTCCATTCGCATCAAAAATCAATTCATCATCAACATCTATATTTTTTTCAATCTTACAAATCTTACCATCTTTAACAAGTAAATCGTAAACCCCATCAAGATTTTCAACAGGATCTACAATGTGCGCATTTTTAATAAGCATAGCAACCTCCCTTTGTAAAGATATACCCATAGTGGATTATTTTTAAATATATGTTATAATATTTACGGAGGTATTTTATGACAAAAAACGCATGGTTAAATTTAAATGAACAAGAAACAAAAGAAGTACACAGTTTTTGTGACGGATATATTAATTTCTTAAACATCGCAAGAACAGAAAGACTTGCAAACAAAGAAATCATTCGTCAAGCAGAAATGAAAGGCTACAAGAATATCGAGACAGTTGATAGTCTAAAGCCAGGCGACAAAGTTTATGTCGATCAAAAAGGTAAAGCAGTATTAATGTTTATCATCGGAAAAGAATCAATCGAAAACGGTATGAACATTGTAGGCTCACATATTGATAGCCCAAGACTAGATGTAAAGGCAAATCCACTTTACGAAGACACTGACGGCATCGCAAAACTAAAAACTCACTATTATGGTGGAGTTAAAAAATACCAATACGGAACAATTCCACTAGCAATTCACGGAGTTGTTTTTAACAAAGATGGAGAAAAAATTGAAGTAAATATTGGAGACGATGAAAAAGATCCAGTATTTTGTGTAACAGATTTATTGATTCACCTTTCAAAAGATCAAATGGCAAAACCAACAAGAGAAGCTCTTACAGGTGAACAAATGAATTTAGTTTTAGGAAACATTCCAGTTAACGAAGATGACAAAGAAGCTGTAAAGAAAAATATTCTAAAACTAATCAAAGATAAATATAATTTTGAAGAAGAAGATTTTAAAGTTGCAGAACTCGAAGTAGTACCAGCAACAAAAGCAAGAGAACTAGGCCTTGACCGTTCAATGGTACTTGCATACGGACACGATGATAGAATTTGTGCATACACATCATTGCAAGCAATTTTAGAAGTTGAAAACCCAACAAAAACAGCTCTATGCATATTTGCAGACAAAGAAGAAATCGGATCAATGGGAAATGCTGGAATGAATTCACACATGTTTGAAAACGCAGTAGCAGAAGTTGTTGCAAGACTCGGAGATTATTGCGAATTAAAAGTAAGACGTGCATTAAAAAATTCAAAAGTATTATCCGCTGACGTAAGCGTCGGATATGATTCAGATTTTGCAGAAACATGTGAAAAATTAAACACAGCATTTATCGGCTGCGGCGTTGCACTTGTAAAATATACAGGCAGCGGCGGCAAAGGTGGATCAAATGACGCTAACTCTGAATTCGTTCACGAAGTAAGAACAATCTTTAATGAAAACAAAATTGCATGGCAAACTGGAGAACTTGGAAAAGTTGACCAAGGTGGCGGCGGTACAATCGCACTAATGCTATCAAAATACGGAGCAGAAGTTGTAGACTGCGGACCAGCAGTATTAAATATGCACGCACCACACGAACTTGCAAGCAAAGTTGACACATATATGAGCTACAAAGCTTATAAAGCATTTATGAATAGATAAAAAATAACGGCTAGTGAGATGAAAACATTTCACTAGCCATTTTTATTTATTATTTAATTTATTTTGATTTTATTACCTAATCTTCATACTAGAATAAATAATATATTTGAACTCACTATCTGTAATAAACAGATTTATCTTTAATCTCCATGATTCCATCAGCTAATTCATTATAATTTTCATCATGAGTGATTACTACAATCAATTTATTATTTTTCTCTTTTTCAATATATTTCTTCAACAAACTAATCGCTTGAGTTTCAAGATTAGTTGATGGCTCATCAATTAAAATAAGCTTTCTATCCAGATTTAAAACCCTGTTTAACGCGATTTTTTGTGCTTCTCCACTAGAAACATTTGGAGGATTTGAAATAACTTTTTTATCAACGTTCATTTCAAAAAGAGGATTTTTATTTAAATTACCTAGTGAAATATTTTCGCCAACTGTATCATCTATCAAAAATAAAGGATAATTTAAAATTGAAATATTGTCTTTGAATTCATCGTTAATATATATTGATCCATCAAGCTGATTAATATCATATATCCCAGATATAATATTAAATATTGTAGACTTTCCGCTACCATTTGGTCCTTGCAATATATAAAAACCATTTGATGGCAACTTAATATCAATATCATATAGATTATTACCCAAATTATCTTTTACAATGCCCGATGCCTCGATTCCATAATCCATATCCTTAAACGATTTTTTATAATCATAAATATTTTTTGAACTATGCGAAAGAATAGTATTTACTCTGTCAAAATTAGGTTTACCACTCTTTATAGTTTGCAATATCTTGGAAATATTTGAAATAGGCTCAAAAAGAAATCCGCAAATACCAGAGTACATAATTAAGTCTCCTATCGTCATCAAACCCTTTGAAACGAAATTCGAACCTAAAAATAGTATAATAATCTGTGTGATTACTCCAAAAATTGAATATATAGAGCTAAATAGATTTTCATAAAAAAACTTCTTCTTGTCAGCTACATAAAATCCATTTACATGCAATCTATAACCTTGATTAATATTTTCTGTTTTATCCAGCATTTTTATTATCGGAATGTTTTCTGAACAATTTTTTATAACATTAATCATAGAATCGTTTTTTTCCAATAATATCTTATTCTTTTTCTTTATGACAATAGAACTTACCACAGAAGCGATAAAATATATAGGAAGCATTATTAATGATACAATCAGTAATTCTCTGTTAACATTATACAAAATATAACCAGCTAAAATTACAAATATAATATTTCCACTCACCCCAGATATTGCCGCAAGTGTCATATTTGCAGTTGAAAATGTATCCGAAAAAATTATATTTAAAATACTAGACTTATTATATTTGTCATAATCAGAAGGAGAGAGCTTTAATATTTTATTAAATATAGAATTAAATATCCTACCACCAATATTTAACGTGCTTTTTTGAAAATAATAATTCGCAAAATAGAATACAAGCCCCAATTGTAAAAAAATCAAAAAGACAACTATCAAATAAAACTGTATATTAGTAATCTCAGCAATTCCCTTTGCATAATCTGCAATTAATTTATTAATATAAAAAACAGATAAGAAAGAAAGCAGAGCTATTATATATCCAACTGTTGCAATTAAAATCTCCGCTAATTTAATTAGCTTGTGCTTAAACAATTTAAACATTTTGCCCCTCCATTTCACCTTCCTTAATTGTAAAAATATTGTCCGCAATGTCATCAAAACTATCATCATGCATTATTGCAATGATTACTTTGTTATCTTTATTCGAATAAATATAATCTTTTAGCACAGCTATTGCATCGACTTCGAGATTAGATATAGGCTCGTCAAGTAAAATCATATCTCTATCTTCAGAAATAATTCTGGTTAAAGCAACTTTCTGCGCCTCGCCACTGGATAGATTTAAAGGATTTAATTTTATTTCTTTCTCCATATTGATATGAAATATGTTTTTCACATTATCAGAAAACATATTCTCTTCAACACTACCTTCTATAAAAAAGAGCGGATATTTTAAGATAGACATATTGTCTAAATATTTTTTGTTTATAATACAATCGCCTTTAATTTGATTGGGAGAATATATCCCAGCAATTATGTTAAAGAGAGTAGATTTACCAGATCCATTAGGACCCTTTATAATATAGAATCCAGACTCTTTAATTCTAAGATTTGCTTTATAGAGTAAATCTTCTTTTTCATTATAAATATTACAGTCCTTAACATAAATTTCATCTTCAGCATCTGAATACAATCCTAAATATGCTTTATTATCAATTTTATTATATAAAAAACTTTCCATTTTCTCAACATTAACCCTATAACTTTTTATATCTGTTATATACAAAAATATATTGGACAACGGCGTGTAAAATTGACTTGCAATACCTATATAAAAGAATAGTGTACCTAGTGTCATTTGACTTTCCTTTACATAAAAAGCTCCTAAGAAAAGAAGTATTACAGGCAATAATATAGTTATTAAAACAGGTATTCTCTTTAAAAATAGAGTTAAAAACTGAAAGCTTTTTTGACTATCTAAAAAATTTTGAAGCTTTAGATTCAATTTATTTTCAAAATATTCGTCTCTATTATATAAATACATATCCTTTTTATGCATAATAAAATTTTGCGTCTCACCTATAAGCACATTTCTATTAGCAATCATTTTTTCTTGAATTGCATTTAACTTCATATTATTAAGAGAAATCGCAATTATCATAATAGGAACTGATGCTATAACATATAATGTCAAAATATAATTAATATATGCAAGTATTAATAAAGTTATAACTGACTGGAAAATCAATATATTTATTGCAAATCTTCTCTTAACAATTGTATCCGATACATTTATACTATCAAACATATACAAACCAAGAACTGAATTATTTCCATATGTATTATATACATAGCTAGGCATTTTTTGAGATTTATCAAAAATTTTATACAAGAGATTTCTTCTTGTTTTTTTCGTATATTTGCCCATAACATAAAAGCTTGTCATATAATTAATCATTACCGACATGAATGTTAAAGCTAATAACACACAAAAAACACTAAATCCTATGTGGTTAGACTCCATGTTTTCAATCATCAGCTTGTTAATATAAGGCGGAGCAAAAGAAAGTGCAAAACCAACCACGTATAATGAACACATTTTAAATAAGTCATTTTTACTTAAAAGATCATTATCTTTAAATATTTCTAGTCTCTTCTTCATAAATCATCCTCACATAATCATCAAAAAAATATTTTTCAGGAACACAGTTATTCATTCCCTTTAAGTCTAAAAGTGGACATCCACCTTTGCATATTGGCTTTAAAATGCATTCCTTACATTTATCACTAAATGCTACACTAAAACCATCTTTAAATTGATTCTCTTCTTTAGTTGAGATATTCCCATCGATAATTTTCCCAAACTTAAAGTCCAAATCTGATTCATTAGCACTACATCTACAAATAGATAAGTCGCTATTTACTACAAAATTATTTTTGCTTGTAAATTAACTCAAGTTTTCTTTACACTTTTATTATACCATAAATTAATCATTTTGTTACAGACAGTTGCCAAGTTTTTTAACAGACAGTTTTTTCTGTGGTTTTTCTGTTATCTACTTTTAATCCTAAGAGTTTTGTAATAAAATTATCTTGCACTAATCTCAGCTCCTTCCATGTTGTGCAATTATATTTTAAAGGATTTCTGAGTTTAGTACAATTTTTTTACATATTTTTCTCACTAAAAAAGTTGTAGTGCTTTAATACCACAACTTTTAGTATAGAGCCAGAACATTTCACTAGCCATTTTTATTATTTAATTTATTTTGAATCCATACGATAATATCTTACCAGTAAGCTCTGGATACATTCCATCAAATTCAAGATTATTCAGATTATATGCTTTTAATTCATATACATCTATTAAATCATTAAACTTTATTGTCGATTTATTTATATCTGTTATTTCTGGTGATTGTTGTCTATTATATTTTTTTATAGCACCATATTCATTATAAAATACATCCACATTTAAATCTAGAGGCAAGTATCTTGATATCCAACTTGGACTTTCGCTTATATGAAGTTCTGGCTTTAATTTAAACTTAAAAAAATCTGATACTGAATCAACATCAATATCACGCCATCTTTCTTTATAACCACGTACAGAAATATTCGCTAGACTAAAATAATACTCTAGTCTAGAAATTCTAGATTTTGTTCCATACGCTTTTTCATTATCAACTGCATCTACAATATAATTAGCGTTCATAATAAAATCGAATTTAAAATTGTCATTTTCAAGTGTATATAGTCTGATATTTGAATTTTTTGTCTTGATTAAATCTTTGTAGTTTTCCCTTAGACCTCCAAAAAATAAAGGATATAAAATGTAGCAGTCTTCGTATTCTTTTTTCCATATAGAACTAAATTTTCTTTTATTAACTGCATTTATAAAATCGTTAGATACACTTACAGACGCTTTTTTTATATCATAATTTTCTTTAATCACTAGATAGTATGTTTGCTCTTCTAGATTTATAACAGATATTAATACATCACTGTTGTTTGATGGAATCAAGGCAATAATTTTTTCTTCTGAATATGAATTAACTTCAAATTTTAATTTTGACTTGTTATATCCTTCAACAACAATTTCAACCTCATCATTATCATTCATTGTAATATCTAAAATTTTAAAATTAACTGTTTGGTTGTTCTGACAAAACAACCAAACAGTTAATATCGATAACGATAAAAAAATAAATATAAGAATTTTTCTAATCATTAGAATCTATATATCCCGCAACATACATTCTTTCACTTCCTACAACTGTATGATAGTTGTAATAGCAAAAATCAAATTCTATATCTACATATAATTTATGTCTATAATTTCCTCTTGAATTCTTTTTTAATATCGCCGATACATGAATCCAGTCACCATCTGTAGCCCCTATAACCTGAGACCCAAATTTTTTTGTCCCATAGTTTAATAAATCGCTATCAAATCCGCCAACAGTACTTCTATCTATTTCTATCCAATCCCATGGTTTAGTTGAAAAATTACCAAATTTAAACTTTGGTCTTCTTACTATATAGATCGGGCATTCCCATTTAACTTCTGTAAAACCATCTTCATTTCTAATTCCACTATGGTCTACAAGTTCATATCTAAAAATTGGATCTCTAACTAATAGCGCACGAATATTATCTCGATACCTACCATTTTCATACTGTCTTTGTTCTTGAACACCTAGTGAAATCCTTTGTTCTCCATCGCCATAGTAACCAATATTATATGTCCTTAAATCAGCAATAACATCCATTTCATATTCTGTATCAAATTTATCGTATCTTACTAACACACGTTTTCTTTCTACTCTATTGTTATATCCCGATCTTAAAGATTGCGTGTAATTATTTATGTCAGCACCTAAATCAAAAATCGAGGTTGTTGGTTTAATATACATAAGCCACCAATCAAGTAATTGAATTTTTTCTTCTGGCAATTCATATACATTAATATGCTCTATGATTTTTTCCAAATCATTATTTATAACATTCTCATAAATGAAAATTCTTTCGCCTATTCTAAAAATCATTTGAACAACCTTTTCGCAATCAAATTTCTGATTGCTTATAAGCCTATTTTTTTTCATTTTAGGTAATATTTGTATTGATATTACTACTTCGCTGTTTTCAACTGAGTCAAATACAATAGTTTCATCATAAGGAGATTTATATAGCCTAAAATATCCTTCAAAGCCAACATCGCCATTTATTTTAATTCCAATAGTATCGCCATTGTCATTAAAAATAACCTCACTTTCATTGATAGTTACCGCACTTTCTAACATTGCATCAGTTATAAAATCTACATCCGCATTTATACTTCGTGAAAAAAGAATCAGTAACAAAGTTATAAACATAAATTTTTTCATAACCATCTCCTCCTGTTATTTTATTTTGTAAATTTACTCGAGTTTTATTTACACTTATATTATACCATAAATTAATCATTTTGTTACAGACAGTTGCCAAGTTTTTTAACAGACAGTTGATTTAATTTATATTTATGATAAAATCATATTAGGTGATTATATGAAAAATATTTCAAATACGATATACAATGAAATTATTAGTGATATAAAAAACGATAAATACATGATTAGGGACAAGCTTCCCTCTATTAGGCATATGGCTTTGTTATATAATGTAAAAAAACACTATATCGAAGTTATATATGATAAATTATCAACAGAAGGTTATATCATTTCCCAACCAGGCAAAGGATTTTATGTAAACAGCAAAACTGGAAGGTATGCAAATATAATCAATAATAATGAGTACATTAAA
>CAMYPV010000002.1 GCA_947293975.1 uncultured Ezakiella sp.
TTTCATCAGCCTTTGTTTCATCAGCTTTTGTTTCGTCAGCTTTTGTTTCTTCAACTTTTGCTGTTTTTTCTTCAGCTGGTTTTGATGGTTGACCGCATCCATAAGTTGCTAATGTCAATGCTGCAACTGCTAGTATAAAAATCTTTTTAACTTTTGAACTCATAATATAACCTCCCTATTAGTTCTTATTTGCATAATCTCTTTCGAGTTCTGCTCTTTTAATTTTGTTACGTCTAAGTTGGACGATAACTGTTACAATAGTTATTATCAATAAAATAACTTGTGGCAATAAGGTTTCAACCCTATCATAAATTCCTAATACATCAACTGTAAATCCATTCATCCATGGAATTATTGTTCTGCCAATTACGTCTGCTTCTTGGAATTCGTAAACACCTTTTCCGATAAATGAAATACATAATACAAACATCAAAATTGATGTGAATGTGAAGAATGGTTTTAATGGAAGTCTTACACTCATCTTCGTGATCAATACATATACAATTGCAAGTACTACGATTGCACATGCTAATCCGCCCCACATGAATGCAGGGTTGTTTGAAATATTTTCTCTCATACCTTGGAAGAAAATAATTAACTCTGCACCTTCACGAGCAACTGCCAAGAAAGAGCTGAAGACCAAAGCCATCGCGCTTCCTCTTGTAATTGAACTTTCAACTTTTGATTGAATATAATGATTCCAAACTTCCACTTCTGATTTGGATAACATCCAGTTTGAAACATAGAACAATACGATAACCGCCAAGAACATTCCGCATCCTTCAAAAATTTCTTGACCCATACCGCTGCTGTCTGCGCCAAATCTTTGAGCAATAATATTAAATATAATAGCAAGAATTATTGATGCAAGAACACCCAATAAAGCTCCAATATAAACGCCTTTTACATATTTCAAATTGTTTGTCTTTGTTAAATATGCAATCAATGCTGCGACTATTAAGATTGCCTCAAGACCTTCTCTAAGAGTTAGGCCAAGCACACTTAAGAAAACGCCCCAACCAGAACCGCTACTCATTTCATCAGAGCCGCCTCTCATCTCGTCAAGAGTCTTTGCGTCTTCATGTAGATATCTAATCAATACTTCAACTTCATCTTTAACAACATCAAGAGCTTCGTTTTGACGCATTGATTTTCTAGCCAAATAGAATTGGTTTTCAACCGTTGAGCCACGTTTGCCAGAAATTTGTGACATAACAATTTTTTCAAAACCTAATTTTTCATAGAATTTAAAATAAGCTTCATTTATTTTGTCATAGCCTTTTTTACCAGCATCAGGACCTCCAGCTTCATAAATCTTTACAGCGTCTCTTAAAATTACTTCCATGTCCTTGCTTACATCTTCCCAGTCTTTATATTTTTTTGTTGCAAAGACTGATGTAACGGACATTAGAAAAACTAATGACATTACCAAAAATATGTTTAGCTTTTTCATAGTTCCTCCTTCTAATAATATTTGGCAAATACAATTGCCATAAAAAAACGTTTTAACAACTAATCCCATAATTAGCTGTTGCTAACATTATACTCCTGTGCGTCTGTTATGTCAATACATTTATATCTGTTTGTATGTAAATTGTCAAATAGTATATGCAAATGTAATTTGAATCACATTTTTTCAAATTGCAAATAAAAAACGCCACTTGTATTCAACAAATGACGCCTAAAATTATCTTTTTATAGATGATGCCATCATCCTCATAGTGTGACGGTCTCCTCTAATTGTTCTGCTTAATTCAATTATATTTAGATAAGGACTAACGCTTCCTGCACTTCCATCGCCCATGTGATGGATGTCAAAGCCGTTTATTTTGCTTCTAAGTGCAATTTCTCGAATTACCTCAGGCGAACTAGATTCTTGACTGGTGCCAATGCTTGCCATTGTGAGTGCGGATTTTTCGTGTGCAATTCGTATCGCTTCTCTTACCATTTCATCCGTTACGCCTGGCACTGTACCCACAGCTGGAATCAAAATTACATCTGCACCCGCATCTATAAATTCTCTTATAGCTTCAACGTCAACTACGGGTTCATCAACACCCGACGAATGCATTTTGCCCGCAATTATCATTCCGCCAAAATTTTGATCTGCAATTTTAATTGCATTTAAAATCTCTGCATTTGTAACTCCAGTTGCAGGATTTCCTGTAAAACATACGAAATCAAAACCAAGTTCTCTTGCCTTTTTAAGAGTATTGACACTTGCCTTTCTGCCATCAGAAATTTTGTGCATAGTCTCCATCAAACTTGCGTTTTCACTAACAGGTTCAAGATTAACACCAACTGGCCTTCCGACAATTTCTCTTAAATCTCTTATTATGTCACTACCTTGACCTAAGTTTCTTATAAAAGGCTCGTTTACATCGAAGAGATTTAAAAGAATTAAATCTGCCCCTGCTGATCTTGCAATTTCAGATGAAGTAACATCAGGCGCCGGAGGATTATCCACAACGATATTTTCGCTTAAGATAATCCTGCCCTCAGATGCTTTGATAGATTCTTTTAAAGTTTTTCTATCTAAAGAAAGCATCTCGCTTGCTGTCAAATTTAAAAATCTCTTCAATTATAGTTCCCTCTTAACTGGCATACTCATACATCTTGGGCCCCCACGTCCACGACTCAATTCGCCCGAGACCATCACGTGTAATTTGATGCCTTCTTTATCTAAAACTTCGTTTGTTACATTATTTCTATCGTATACAATTACCTCGCCAGGTTTAATTGCAAGTGTGTTTGAACCGTCAGACCATTGTTCACGTGCAGCATCAATTGGATTTCCACCAGCGCATCTAATAACTTTTATACGATCCTTGTTAAGCGCCTTACTTAAAATAGTCTCTAGGTTTCCTTCCATCTTTTGAACATGCACATGTCCATCTTTTAATGTCATATTATAAACTTCAAGAGGTCCTTCGATTTCTGGGTGAACTGTGAATGCATCCACATCAATCATTGTGAAAACTGTATCCAAATGCATAAAGGCTCTCTTTTTTGGAATTACAAATGCCATAACATTTTTAAATTCACCTTTTCTCAAAATGTTTTCAGCAATAATTTCAACTGCCTTTGCATCTGTTCTTTGTGAAATTCCAATAGCAATCGTATCTTCGTTTAAAATCAGTTCATCGCCGCCTTCGATTGAGAAGTTTTCATCACGATTATACACAAATTCTGTACCTAGAAAATCTGGATGATATTTAAAAATATATTTTCCGTAAATCGTTTCACGATTTCTAATATCGCTCCACATTCTATTTAAACTTACCGCACTTCCCATCAAGCTAAAAGGATCGCGCGTAAAATATAGATTTGGCATTGGCTTTGTCAAGAAGAAATCATCCGATGCAACAAAATCTGTCAAGCGCATCTTGCCTCCCTTTGGCATTTCTTCGCGGCGAATTCCCTCCATTGTTTTTAAAACCAACTCTTCTTCAGATAATTCTTTCAAAAAATCGTGCAGATATTTTACATCATCATCTCTAAATACATGAGCCTCTTTAATGAATTCATTTATGAACTCATCCTTGACATCTCCAGCTTTAATTGCCTCTGCTGCCAATTCTTCTAAGTATAAAACTTTTACACCATTATTTGTAAAAATTTCTGCAAATTTATCATGTTCTTCAATCGCCTTATCAAGATAAGGAATTTCGTCAAACAACAATTCCTCAAGCATATCTGGCATCAAGTTCAAAAGCTCTTTACCAGGCCTATGCAAAATAACTTCCTGTAGTGGTTTCGTTTCCGAAAATACTCTAATCATAAGTTCCTCCTGTTTTTTCTTTAATTAATTATATCATATAAAACAATGAATTCAAAATTACTGCCAAATAATATCCCATGTTGCAAACTCGTACCAATCCATAAACTCAGTATTTATGAATGATTTTAAACCTTTTCTGTAAAATGTTCTTACAACAGGAGATCCGATTCCAATCGCCAACTTTTGGTCATAAATATCGTTTGCAAGGAGTTTGTACGCATCTTTTAAATCTGATTTTTTATCTACGATTGTATTAAATATTTCCTCGTCAAGATTTACATCTTTAAATAAATATTTGCCGTCACACAAGCTTGAAAACTCTTTGCTAAAATCTGGCATATATCCATGCTTAAACTTTGATAGAACCAAGGTGTTCCTTCCATTTTCTATAAACTTTGTTGAAAGTTTTATCAATTCATAAGGATTTACTGCATTTAGCGTAACAATATATCCGTCATCTGACAAAATCTTCTTTAGATCCTCTGCAACTTTTTCTATATATGAGACGTCTTCATAAACCAAATTAATAGGAATCGATTTATTTTCTTTTGATTTCTTTGTCCCCTTAAAACTTATATCCACAAACGCCTTGTTTGTAGGTGCAATAAGTGAGTTTGTCACCTTTATATTATCATTGCCCTCATATTTTAATATTGACTTAAAAATATCTTCTCTGTTTTTTATGTTTTCCATACCGTTGTGATTTGATATTCTTAATAAAATTATTTCATTTTCTACAACAGACTCTTCGTCAAAATTCTTTTTAATTTCATTTTGATTTAGGCTGTTATCCTTTTCATAGAGATTTAATGCATCAATATTTCCGCGTAACATCTCTGCCATAATATTATTATTTTTATCGTACTCTCTAATGGAAATGTATTTTAGATTTACAGGAAATTTAAAATTATCCACACGAACCAAGTTTGCATAATTACCCTCTTCCCATGAATCTAATTTAAATGCAGCGTTTCCAAGCGGATGGCTATCAAGCGTTTTAACATCCGCAATAGTCGCCCTTTGATAATAATGAACCGGTATAGGTCTAAAATCAAAAGCATAGTAAAATGAATCTTGAAAATCTTCAAAATTTATTTTTATATGCTTATCATCAATTATCTTAACACCAGAAATTTGATTCGAAACTCCATTGTGATAATCTTTTGCACCATTTATATAAAATAATTCAGCTCTTCTAGCATCACCAACATAATCCTTGTTCAACAGAACTTTTAGTGTAAAATAAACATCTTGAGCTGTAACAGGTGCGCCGTCCCACCAATTTAAATTGCCATCAATTTCAAATTCAAGGCTATAACCTTCGCGACTCATAGAACTTACTATGCTATTTTGTGGATCGGTCTCCATCTTCCGCTTCATGCCCATAAATGGCAAAAACATTGGATAAGACACCGTTTTATCGCCCTCAGTCATCGCAAAAAGAGGGTTAAACACTCCGTTTATACCCTCTGCCATCACTTGCAACAGCTCTTTGTCAACATTTTCTCGTTCTTGTACTTCAATATTTATTTTTGACTTGCTGTTTTTCTTAATATTTGCATCTCTAGCAATTTCCTTTTTGCAAGAACTAAAAAGCATAGATACACAAATTAAGAACAAAATAATTTTTCTACTTTGAGACAATTTTTAAAATCACCTCAACTGCCTTTGTCATCTCCTCAATAACTGCATATTCAAATCTACCATGATAGTTGTAACCACCAGTAAAAATATTTGGACAAACAAGTCCCATGTATGAAAGTCTTGCTCCGTCAGTGCCTCCTCTAATTGGCTCAATCTTCGGTTCAACACCAGCTTCTTTCATAGCTTTAATTGCAAGCTCAACAGGTCTCATGTCTTCTTCAACCTTTTCTTTCATATTATAATAGCTGTCTTCAAGATTTAAATCTACATTAATATCGTATTTAAATTCAATAAATTCACAAACTCTTTGCATCATTTGTTTCTTTTGAATAAATTTATCATGGTCATGATCTCTTATGATAAATACCATTTCGCATTCGTCAACATTACCCGACAAATCATTTAAATGTATAAATCCCTCACGATTTTCAGTAAACTCAGGTCTATCAAAAGTAGGAAGCATATTAAAAAGCTCCATCGCAATAATTAGAGAGTTCTTCATCTTGCCCTTTGCACTTCCAGGATGAACATTTCTGCCTTGAATTTTAACAACTGCAGTTGCAGCATTAAAGTTTTCGTACTCAAGCTCACCAATAGCACCGCCATCGATTGTAAATGCAAAATCTGCACCAAAGTTTTCAACATCAAAACAATCAGCGCCTCTGCCAATTTCTTCATCAGGAGTAAATCCAATGCAAATATCGCCGTGCTTAATCTCAGGATTTTTAACAAGAAATTCAATCGCCGTCATAATTTCTGCAACTCCGCCTTTGTCGTCGCAACCTAATAGCGTTGTGCCATCAGTAACAATAAGCGAATTGCCTTTCTTTTCTAGAAGTTCTGGAAAATCTTTTGGCGACAAAATAAATTTTCCGTCTGCATCAAGCTTAATATCTCCGCCATCATAATTTTCAACAATTCTTGGATTAACATTTTCCCCAGTCATGTCAGGAGCAGTATCCATATGTGAAATTAAACCAATTGCCGGAACATTATCAGTATTCTTTGGCAATTTTGAATAAACATAACATTTATCATCCACTCTCGCTTCGAGACCAAGTTCTTTTAGCTCGCTAACCAAAAGATTCGCAAGATCAAATTGTCTCTTTGTGCTAGGGACAGTGCTATTAGCCTCATCTGATGTAGTGTAAATCTTTGCATATCTTATAAAACGATCAACAACTGTTTTTTGTAAATTCATAAAAACCTCCTAATTTTTTTAAATAAACGCTTGCATTTTAAAATAAAACGTGCTATAATATCTTTTGTTGAATAACATGTGCCATTAGCTCAGATGGTAGAGCAACTGACTCTTAATCAGTGGGCCCAGGGTTCGAGTCCCTGATGGCGCACCAACTTGAAAGGCTTGAAACCTATGTTTCAGGTCTTTTTTCTTTTATGCGGTTTTTTCGTTTTTTCGGCATTTTTCGTGATTTTTTCGCCTTATTAGTAACACGTTAGTAACGCGTTAGTAACAAATTTTCATTGCGCACGATTGATAAAATGCTGCGTTTTTGTGCCTTTATTATAATTCAAAAAATTAAAAGATGCAAGCTACTTGCCTGCATCTTCTTTAATTGCTTCTAAAACTACTGACCTACAAAAATCTGTTGGAGTGCGATTTTCTTTTTCCGCCAGTCTTTCGATTATTTTTTTCTCAGCTTCTGTAAATCTGATATTGATTCTTTCTGTTCGATTTTCTTTTGCCATCTTAATCAATCCTTTTTATTTCGCACCAGTCAAGGTCACGGTCATGATTAATAAAGTTATCTATTTGGTCAGCTTTGATGATATAGTAAACTTCTTCGTCTTTCAATATATCTATAGCCTTGATTGTGTATTCTGATTCAGGTTCTTCTTCGTGTTCATCTAACCATTCCCCAAGGTCATCTTTATCATCTTCTGTGACCATATATCTGTTATCTAACATTTGAATTTTAAGATATCCATTTTTATCAAGAATATCTTTTAATCCTAAAAAGATACTAGTTTTGCCCTCAGCTTTAAAATCAGGATATATTTCATCAATTGCTTTTTCAACTTCATCATTGCACTCATTCGCCAGCCATTCATATATGGTTTGACTGTACATATCATCTGCTTCAATGTATCCCGCATATCTACGACCATTCCAATTACCCTCATATAATTTTGCCCAATTTTGACTTAAGTTACCTGGATAATAGTATGTGTCGCTTGCTATACAATTATGTGTTGTTATTTCGTCGTTTAAGTTCAATCCTTTTTCTTTTTCTTCTTTTAAAATTCTTTTAAATTCTGCTAGGCTTTCTTCTTTGTCAATATCTTCAACGATATCATACATCAGTTCGTGTAGTTTTTCTAAATTTGTCATTTTAAATACCTCCTATTTTAAAATTTCTCTACTAACTTTTGCTTGCTCTTTCTTTGACATTAATTCAAAAAATCTGTTTGTATAATTATCAATTTCTTCTTGAGCTTCTTCATTATTTCCATCAAAGACACTGTTTAAAATCTTTAGAATATATCTTTCTCTTTCTTCAACTGATTTGTTGTCGTCATATCCGTAATAATCTGATAGATCGTAAAATTCTTTGATGACCCATTCTTCAACCTTTAATTCGCCCTTCTTTGCTTTTGCGTAAATAACATTGATTTGCTTCTTTGAGAATTCTGTTGCTTTATTAAATCCGTATTGTTTCATTTTGTGCCTCCTATTTTGACCTGGGTTTTATCTCTCCCTCATCTTCTATATATATTATACCCTATTTGGTTACCAATGTCAACCATTAGCGACCGATTTATTAATATTTTTTAAAATTATTTTTATTGCTATAACCGTTGCAAATAGTGGGTTATACGGTTTTGATTATAAAAACTTAAAAAAATATTTTTTTATTTTTGCATTTTTTCTTGCTTTTTTAAAAATCAACGCGATCCATCTCGATTGGTTTTGATTGATTTTTAATTCGGTTTATGATATACTATATATGTAGGGATAGTGCAACTGTCGTGGTGGGTTGTGCCTCCTGAGTTCATATCCTCCGTTTTACATTATTAGGGCTTTATAGCCCTCTTTTTTTATGTATAAGGCGGATAAATTCCGCCTTTTTTTGGACGCTATTGTGCTTTTTTATTTTTATTTTCTAATTATTTCTTTTTACTTCTTACTTATTTGTTCCTCTGCCACTGTCTGCAATACCTTCGGATAGCATATACATTACAAGCGTTCCTATTGCTCCGATAAAAGCGACGATTTGTCCTGTTGTTTCTGGCGTAATTGCTGTAAAAGCAGCAATTGAAACTGCAACACCTGCAATCGCTGCCCAGAACTTTCTTGAACCTAGCTTTTGTTTCCAGTTTATTTTCATTTAATCACCTCTCTTTCTATTCTTCGTTTCCGATTCTACCGCTTGAGTATCTGCATACGCCTACTATCGTACATACGCGCCTTGCGGAGTGAATGCCTCTGCCCTTGTAAAACATTTGCGTTGAGCCTCCGCCGTCGAGTGCGACTGCGTGCGTGCATCCGACTGATTTTATTTTTTGCATAAAACCGTGCATATCGCAACGCTCGTTCGTCGTAATCAAATACACCTCGTCTGTGTCCGCGTTGTATCCAATCGCCGTGTGCCAAGCGTATCTCAGCACGTCTGGTGCTATACTCTCGGCTTTTGCGTCGTACATAGCTTCAGGTAGTAGTGTCATTCCGCCAACTGCGAATTTGACCTTCGCTTTCGTGAATTGGTCGATGTTTGCCAGTCGCTCTACATACACCTTGTTGTCGTAGTCGATGATGAAAGTGCCTTTTTTGACGCCGTACTGACAGTTGAATTTTCCATTTTCTGATATCGGTTCGCCGTTGTTGACGCATATATTGCAGATACTATTTGCCGTCAGCGTGCCTTTCGTATCATAGAATGTTCCGTTAATTCCGTACGCACCGACTGCACGCAGGTTATTGCCGATGAATTGCTGATATATGTTGACTGGCTTCGTGATTATCATATCAAGTCCGTTTTGACTCTTAAATCGTGTGATTGGCATCGTGCGATTTTTCCTTTCTTTCGTTTCTTTCGTCTCTTTCGTTTCTTTAGTTTCTTTGCTTTCTTTTACTTCTGGACTCTCGTCCACTCTCTTTGCGACGCTGTCTCTATCAAGGTCGATGATGAGTTCGCGTGGCTTTAATATTGACGCTTTGAATTCGCACCATCCTTGCCAGTTGTTCGCGCTCATAGATCGTGGGCAAATTTTCCCGCTCGCATCGAAGTGCCTGACGACGCAATCTGCAGGACGATTAAATTTAATCATTAAATTCTTGACCAGTTCCGCCGCGTTGTAGACGGCTTTTGCGTAGTCTCCGTCTTTATTAATGCAAATCTCGACATTCAGCGAATTCGCATTCGTCACATCTGCTCGTGTACGATTCTTGTTTGCCCACCTGTCGCCGACCGACCATGCAATTCGACTGTCGCCGATGGTTTGAACGATTTCCTTATCGTCCACATAGTAGTGAGCCGAGCCGTATCGTTGGGCGTGTTGCAGGTACCGATAGTGAGCCATCGCATTTGCCCCGACGCCTGTGTTTGCTGTGTCGTGTATGACGATGAATTTGATATCAGCGTATTTGCGTGTGGTCTTTGAGAATTGGCGTTTATTTGATATGGGTCGGTACTTAAATTGAAGCATGGCTAGCACCTGCGCCTTGCTTTTTTAACTCCGACACCTCGTTCTCTAACTTCTCGATTTTCTGCATCAGCTCCGCTCTCATTTCTGAGTTCTCGATGATGAGTGATTTCAACTCTTCGATTGTCTTCTGAATAATATCAATCTTTCTGTCCATAATATCGTGCATTTCTTTTGTGTCCTTGATAACATCTGTTGAATTCTCGGTCGCAATCGACATCTGCCTTGTAATATCTAAGAACTCTTTTATCACGTTCGGCGCGTGTTTTATGAGTTGAATTATGAAGTATATCACTAAGCCAGAAAGCAGTATTGACAACCCTTTCTCAATAGCAATCGCGATGATTTTTTCAATGGTCATTTTTTTACCTCCTTTCTAAAAGAAGAAAGACGGCGTTAAAATTCGCCGTTTTTCATTGCTTCGAGTTCTTTCTTAACCGCTTCTTGATACGCTTTTGGTATTTGTTCGATTGTTCTTAATTCTCTAAAAACTAAATATGCGTACACCTTAATTCTGTTTCTGTTCATTTGTTCCGTCTCCTTTCGTGTCCATCGCTTCCATCAAATCTGCAAGCGTCATCATCACTGTATCGAGCGCTGCTGTGATTTTGTCCTGCTCCTCCGTCGCGCTCATAACCGCCTCATTCGCGATATCTATCGCTGCATTTAAATTCTGCAGTGATGGTATGAATTTGATTTTGCCTGTCGTTTCTTTTTCTTTTAAAATCTCAATCATCTGTAGTTCACTCCTATTCCGTACAAGTAGCTGTCGCCTTTGGTTTGCGTTGTTCGTTTGATTTCAACCTTAACGCCGACCGCCCATTTGCTTGCTGTCTTCGATGTGTTCTTGATTGTGTAGATAAGTTTTTCTTCGACTTCTTCCCACTTTGGACTATTATCCAGCGCGTTGTTGCATACATAGATTTTAAGCTGTGAGCCATCTGCTATCTCGGTGTTCGTCGATACGATGATTTGTTTTGCCATTTCTTTTGTCTCGCGCTTCAAAATATATCCGCATCCGTCAATCGTCTTCTTAAATGTTACAAGTTTGACCTCACGACCGCCGTGTGCATCTGTTGCTTCAACTTTAAGCACTTGGTCTCCACTTGGAATTTGTGCGAAATCAAGTTTTGATATCCTCCACGTGTGCTTTTTGCCTTGTTCAACATTCTTTGCAAGATGTAGCACCTTGTTGCCGTACATTATTTTTATATCGACATTGTCGCGCTCGGGGTCTGTTACTGTGTAACTGACTTCAAAAGGTGCATTCTTCGTGCCTAGCTCCGATACCTCGATATTGACTTTTGGCGCTGAGTTAACGCGTCTGAACTTAAAGCGCCTATAGGTAGTCGCCTTGCCGTCTGTTGCGCTGATTTCGACTTCGTTGTCGGCATTAATTGTCAATTGGTTTAATTTGTCGCTTGTAATCTCAATATCGTAGCTTGTACCTCGTTTTGCGTTGTCAATCGTTCTTATGATTGCTCCGTTAAGCTTTGCCGTTAGTGTGAGCGTGTCTGTGCTATCTGGGTCGTCAACGCTTATCGGAATTGTGAAAGCACTCTTTTTGCCACCTAAATCGCGGTCTCTATCGCTGATAGTCGGCGATATATTCGTGATGATGGTTATCGCGTTTGATACTTTGTAGCTCGAACTTAATCCTCCTGAGTCGTAGGCTTTGACCCTATATGTTAGTGAGCCTGCGTCTTTTGGCACTGTGTCTGTGTAGGATCTACTTGCGCCCTTGTAAATTTCGGTGTAATTGCCATTTCCAGTTTTTCGTTCTAGGATATAGCCTGCAAGGTTTGTATCGGTACTTGAACCCCAGCTAATCGTGATTGAAGCGCTTGGTCTTGCACTCTGTGGCACCGTAATTGATGTAGGTGTTGTCGGTGCTGTGTTCTGCGTTGATTTTTCACACGTTGTTTGGCAGCCTTGACAACCGCTTTGGCACGATCCGCATTGATAATTGCGTTCGCAGGTTGATTGGCAACCTTGACATGACTCGCATGAACCACATTGCCCGTACTCACAGCTACCACATTGTTCACTTTGGCAACCTCTTTGGCAACTATCTTGGCAACCTTTTTCGCATGTATCTTGACAACCTGTTTCACATAACATCTGACAAGATTGACAGTTCGTTTCGCAGAAATTACATCCTGATTGTTTCTGTTCTTGGCATGTATACGTACAATTATAACTCGCTCGCGCGCCACCGCCGACGCTACCGCCCGAGCCACTGCCCGCGTTTCCTGAGCGACCGCTCATTGCGCTTCTAATTCTATCTTCGTTTAAACTCATTTAATATCACTCCTTTCGCAATCGCATTCGTTAAATTTAATATCTGACCCCCACGTCAACCCCTCGGCTTTGCATACCTCGACAATCTCGAGTGCCAACTCCAAGCACTTGCGTTCCCACCAGCACATCACGTAGTCAAGCACATGCAGGTCGTTGTATTTGAAGTAGTTGTTAATCGTACAACCACCGTCGCAGATGCGTTTTTTGGCGCAATTCTCGCAATATTCAGCCTTACTGCATACAACATTAACAGGATTAAAACTCTCGGCAATTTGGTAGCGTTTCGCGTCATCTACGCCTGTATAGATGTTGCCGACTCTAAACTTATCTCCAACATCTGGATTCTCGACCATTTCCTGACAGCTGTACAAATTGCCTGTAACTCCAACACTTGCGAAACTTCCTGCGCCAAGACCACAAGTGCCTCCTGCAAGCAAATTTTTGTTTTCGCGATAATCCTCATCTTTTAAATTGGCGATTCGAATTAAATTTGCTTTCGCTCGGTCAAAGTGGTTGAAGCTCATCGGCTGTCTGCCTGCTCGCAACTCCTCGATGTAGTAGTCTTTAATCTTGATTAATTCCTGCTCCAGTTCGTTCAATTCCTCATCCGACCAATCATTGAAGATGTTTGGTATGAAGAAGCTGTTGTTGTAGCCTTTCTTGACTGCAAACATATAATTCTCGAACAAGTATTTGTGCGTTGGCTGATTAATGGTTGCCCTGAAGGTCATATTCGGGTGGTATTCTAAAACCATATCGATGATTTTTTCTAACTTATCAAAACTGCCCTTGCCTCCGTGAAATGGACGATTGATGTCCTGCGTCTTTTTGTCGCCGTCGATGCTGAATAACATCCCGACATTGTTGGCATTAAAAAACTCCATCACCTCGCGGGTCAGGAGTGTGCCATTTGTTGTTAAAGACAGTTGAAATGCGTCGCCGTAGGTATCACGTATCCACTCGGTTAATGGCTTGATGATTTTATCGTACATAATCATCGGCTCGCCACCAAAGAAGTTAATCGATGGCTTTTTGCCGACCTTCATTGCGTTTTTTGCAAAGAATTTCGCAGCATCTTTTGCAACATCAAGCGTGATTGATTTTGGCTGTTGGCATACAAAACAATAAGGGCAGGCGAGATTGCACGCCTGCGTTACGTTCAAAAAACCGCCTGTAATAAGCGGTAGTGGTTTGCGTTCTTTTGTATCCATTATCCGACGAGCCTTCCTCTCGATGAATCCCAATAACCCCAGAATTCCTCTTGCTCTTTCAGTGATGTGAATTTAACGAGTATCGAGTTTTCATCGAGATTGCCCATATCCTGATTAATGTTGCCCATCATCAGTAGAAGTCTTAAGGCAAGTATATCATCTGCGTTTTTCTTGACGGTTTCGGTCGTTCTGCCAATTCCTGCAAGGTCGTATAGTTCCTGCTTCGTCGCCCATACAAGATTGTCATTGATGATGAAATTTACATTCTTGGCATTGCCAATCGTGATAATTGCCTGCATGATGATTGATAGCTCTTTGTCTGTGTTTGCGCTGAACAAGTCGGATGCGTCCCCGCAACTGCAGACTGCGTATAAGATTTCGCCATCTGCAGGGTCTTTTGCGTATATCCCGATTTCCTTGATGAAATAACGCTCAGTAACCTTGTCATTAGTAAGTATCGATTTCACGTACACAGTTCCATCGCCTTGATCTTTAACCTCGGCAATCGGGAAACGGTTTCGCTCTTTTAAAAGCGCCGTCATACCCTCGATGAATTCAACGCCTTTTGGTTCGCCATCACCAATCGCGGTTGATGTGAACGTCAACACCTCGCCTGATTGAACCTTGGCAAGCAGCTTGCGCCCTGCCGTCGTTAAATAAAATTGATTAATGCTCATATTTTCTCCTTTCTATCCAATAAAAAAGCACGCCCTCGCGTGCTGTGTGCCTTTTTAATTAAAATTATTTTATTGTGATACATATCTAGTTTTGATATATATTGTTTCGCCTGCATAATCTTCTGGTATCTTGAAATAAAAACCTATAAAAATAGGGCGTGGGCTATTTCCAAATCGTATTCTTGTTTCACCTAATGTTCTTACTTTTTTGCCATAATATATATTTGCAATCACTGCCATCATTGCCCCAGAATACCTGTTTACTGGTTGAGACGAATCAAGTTTAACCGAATAACCGTCATAATTTCCAGTTATTGTTATGCTTCCTTTTCCGCTTGAAAGCGGTATATTATTCTTTTCTATTCTGCAACGATCAAACATACCATAAACTTCAATCACAAAATTAACTTCTCTTACTGTTCCCCATACTAAATTTGATTTGTTTTTTACATATCCTATTTCATTTTCAACAGTCTTTATACTGCCAATTTCATCTATTTTTATTTTAATCACCTCACTTTAACTTTTATAAATCAATTCTATTTTTACATTATCAACACCAGCTTCAATCGTGTAAATCAAGTCAATAGGATTTTCAACTATGTCTTCTGAAATGCCTGTTTGGTCATAAAAAGGCTTGCCGTTTATTTTTATCATAATCCTTTGTCCAGGGTATATATAATCAAAATAATGATGCAAACGAATATAAACCGATGTATCGCCAATTGGAATTTTTGAATTAGCACCTGGATAAATCTTTTGACCCGCACACTCGGCATATCTCAAGAGACTGCTTGAAATTAAGCTAACTGTAATCTCATTCTTTTCCTTCCACACGGTCTGTCCCATATACTTCACTTCACTAATGCTGTACCCCCCCCCGACAATTTTTGCTATATTATTATCGACTATCATCTCGCACCTACTTTTTTATGAAATAAATGGTATCAGCACGATTCTTTTCCGTACTTGATAATCTATCGTATTCCGATTGAGTGAGTACCTTGCACCTTTTATATTCGGCATCACTATTTTGCTTCTTATTTAATTCTTTTTGTATCTTCGTTAACGCAGCCTTAAAACCTGCACTATCTAATACTTTCATACTACCTCCTAATCTAATCTATATTCACCTACATACATGTTATCTACACCTGAGTTTTCTACATATTCACCACCAATGCTTTTAATGGCAATAGTTTGATAAATAAAATAAACCATAGTTAGGCCAGACTTTGTGTATTGGTATTTCGACGGAATATAACATTCTCCTATAATTACATCTTTCTTTGGCAAAAAATTTTGAGGAATTGAAGAATTTATTTTCCCATTGTAACTATCAGTTAAATACACTTTAACGCTCGATTTATCTCTTATAAATCTTAAATAGTAAAGACTCTTAAACCAATCTTCTTTAATAGCTAAACCAAACTCTTCCGTACCCCCCCCCGATACGCTTTTTAACTTCTCATCAACTTCACTTTTAGTGTAGAACTTCTCTTTTAATTTGCTTAAAACAACCTTTAATCCATCACTATTTAAAAACTTCATTAAATATCGCCTCCACTTCGCTTGTAGTCATCGCTTCAATGTCTTTTGTCTTCATATATCCACTCATATCAACACTTGGTGTTGCACTTGATATCATCTGCTTGATTTCTGCCTCGGTCTTAAACTTACTTACATCAGGAGCCGCCTCAAGCTTGATCCAACTCGACCAATTGCTAGACTTCTTGCGCACATATATCGCCTTGTCATCTGTTTTTTCATTAATCGCAATCTGCTGCACATAAGTACCACTATCGACACTTGTTGAATTAAGCACAATCAAGCTCCAATAATTGTACTGACTATGAGGTGCATTTGTTGATGTCTGCACGGTGTAGAAGCCAGCTTCAACGATATTATTAAAGTCTGTGTTTTTCTTTTGCTTATATACAAGCTTACTGTCGCTAGTCTCAGACTTAATATTTTGCAGTTTAGTTTTAAAGTCATTCGTAAAATCATTTGTAGACAGACCTTTGCCATCAACTTTATCGAGTTTGTTATTCCAGGTCTTCTTTTCCACGTCCGTGACTGTTCTATGGTTTGCGTCTTCAGTCATTTCAGACAAATTGGTTTTAATTTCAGTCCTTTCCGCCTTGTCGCCTAGCTTCTTTAAAATCGTAGAAACACCTGATTGATTCTTTTGCAGCTCGTCTGCAATCTCTTTTAGTGTGTCCAGTTCCTCAGGCGCATTCGCAATAACCTCGCCGACCCTATCGTTGATTAACTCTTTGACTCTTGCCTTTAAATCTTTGCCGTCCATCGTTACTGCCGACGCATCTGTCAGCACATCCACATCCGTTTTAATCTCAAGCCCGTCAGCACCACGGCTCACGTGCTGCACTCTAATCTTCTTTAAATCACTCAATCAATTCACCTCTCAATTCTCCTGCGACTGAAGCCAAATATCCAGCCTCGTCTTTTGCGACTAAATTGCCTCTATATATTGCTGGCCATTCCTGTTTAATCACGCTGATAATTCGTCCTGCAAATACCTCGCCAAGCGCACCGTTGATTTCTGTATTCTGATGCATCGGATATAGCACTTCAAGCACCCTGCGTCTACCGCCTGCCCAGTATTGCTGGCTTTTGCCTTTGAATTGGATCTCGGCTAGCACTCGCACGCCTGCAGATTTAATTCGCTCAACCAAATCGAATGGGAAACCTCGCACGCCCCAGTCTAATTTGATTACAATTTTTGACGGCTCGAAGTTCTGGTCTTTCTTGTCCCACGCTTCTTCAAGTCCTGTGTATACATCCTTGACGAGCGTTGACAATACCTTGTTTAGTGTCGGAATATTCCCCATCGATAAGTTCGCAATGATTCGCACTTTGATTAATTGACGATATAGCTCATCGTCTTCGCCTTGTCGCAATTGCCCTACATTATTCCCGATATTATCGAGCGTTTGTCCGTACGCCTTGTTGATGTCTCGGCTGTCCTCAATCCCTGCAAGCGCTTGCCTTATGTCCGCTCTATCGTGAAAGTACCCGTAGTATAATTTTTCTGTATTCGGCTTTCTGTATCGCTCAGGCAACAGCTCGAATAGATCCTTATAACTATACATGTTCGATAATCACCTTATCCCACGCAGTTCTTGCAATATGCGCTCTTGCGATGTCAATGTTCGTCTGCTTCCAGTCCTTGCCGTCTTTGCTTACAAATGCCTCTAAATCGATAATACCGCCGAAGCACATTCCGAGCGACTGTATCTTTGTGAATATGACGCTTTTTCCGAGTTTTAATCCCGCGTACTCCATTCCGTTTTCATCAAATCCGCCCACATAGTTCAACACAAAGCGTTTCAACGCCTCATCGCCCTTGTAGTCTTTGTCGGGTTTAATCTTGATTTTAATCCATATATTTTGCACTTTCGCTTTGGTGTAGCCAATCGTGTGCTTGCGGTCTTTCTCGTCTGTAACCTCTTTTTTGATTTCGCCAAACGCTTGAATTCCTGCTGACTTGTTTCTGTAGATCGCGTCAATGATTTGTTTTTCATCTCCACCATAAACAAAGCACTCAAAAGATTTTGGCGGTATTCCGTCGACCGTTTCCATTGTTACATTTTCAACAACCTCTGCATCCACGACGCCGTCTATATCTAAAAGCGCCGATGTAAGAGCAGGCACTGTGCTTCCGCCTGCCTTGGAGTATGATTTCTTGTATCTATCCCTGAATTCATCGTCCGTCTCGGTATCAAGTCCGCTGTCTGTCGCGTCCGCGTTTGTAACCTTAATAATATCAGGTCTCGGGTTCACAACAACGCTTATTGCACCTGCTTCGACATTTCTGTCTTTGCCAGCGCCGATTGATTGCACTTTCACATTCGCTCTGCCGAGCTTCAATTCAACAGTTTCAAGCGTTTCGAACACAACGCCATTTTTGCTTGCAACCCTGAAGCCTTTCTCAACAACCGCGCCATCCTCGCCAAATATCGTGATTTCGCCGATTGATTTCGTCGCAGGTCTACGCGTGATGGTTAAGTACATCCCGACATTGTCGAGTCCTGTCCCCTCAGTTGAATTAACAAAAGCCGAGTAATAGACCTTTTCAACCTGTTCCCAGATTTCCGCTTCGTCCCATGCTGCGAGTCTTAGCAATTGACCTAAAAAAGAAGTATCCGACACGTCGATATTAACGCCAAATACTTCTCTGTGCTTCTGTATTTTAGATTTTAAAATATCCTCGTATAATGGTCGCAAGAAACCCTTTTCAGTTATTCCGTACTGTTTATCCAATCTCAATCACCTCCGTTTCGGTCTGCTCGCCGTTTCTGTCCGTCAGCCTCAATCTAATTGCTGCGTATCTGCTTTCTGCATTTCTTTCTATGTTGATTTCAGTCGATTTAATCCGTCCATCCTGCGCCGTGCATTCTCTGATTGCAAAGCCGATTTCCGCGTTTGTTACGCCCTTACCTCGAATATCTTCATATTTCAGACCGAGTTCGGTGTTCAAAAACCATTCGTCTTTGTTGACTGACAATCGATTCTCGATGTTTTGCCTCAGTTCCTCCTGACCGCTCACAAATGTCAGGTCGTTCGTCCTCGGATTGATGTATATATCGCCATTAATCATCTTAAATGTATCATAGTACATAATTCGCTCCTATTCCGTCTATTTTGCCGTTTTGTTATTTATTTGGTGTTAATTGCTCGCGTTTGATATTAACTCTTAAATTTCGCCGTCCTGCGTTGTTTTTTCGCTATCCTGCATTGACTGTTCCTGCACCGCTTGCGATTTCGTCTCCGCAGTCCATCGAATCGCCAACACGAGCTAATGGCAATCCGTTTACAAATACCGTTGCGCTACCCTCAGCTTGCGTCGGCGTGTGGCAATCGGTCGTGCAATGCTCTTGCCACGTGTCTGATTGTCTCAGCACATTTAATCCTTCGGCAAATACATTTGAACTCCAGCTTGTTGGTGTTGTCGGTGGCTTACCGCATTTGCCTGCGGATTTACTCGCTTTGTTTGCTACATTTGCCATTAATTCAAATCAATCCTTTCTGCTTTGACGCTGAAGCGCTTAGCTTTGATACTTACATCACCGTTTTTATTGATGACTATATTTCCGCTATTGTCCGTATTTTGTATGCACAAAGCCTCGGCGTCCGCCACCTGCAATTTATCTTTTAAAAGTGTAAATCCGCCCAGCACCACGGCGTCGCTGACATCGTGGCTGCGTTCTGTTTGTGCTGAATCGCTGCCGAGTTTAATATTTTCCGTGTCATTATCGCAAAAAAGGATCACGACCATGTCGCCTGCTTTTAATGGATAATAAATCAAAAAATCGCTCGACCTAACCGTGCAAACTGGAGCGTTTAAAACTGTTGAATTGTCTTTGCTTGGAAGTGGCATCACATCCGCCGACTGCGTCTCGGGATAAAATTTAACCACCTTGCCCAGCCTTGCCACATACATTCCACTCGTTGCATTGCCTATTAAATCATCAAAAAATGCATTTGCTGACTCTGTCATGCCTCTACCACCACCAATTCCGTGTTAAAATCTCGATTATGGACGCCTCTAACGATTCTGTACTCGCCATTAATCGTGCGCGATTCCACCTTGATTATCGTGTCTGTTTCAAACATCGGATTTAAAAGCGATGTAACGCGCCACGCCTTGCGTTCCTTGTCGTTTTCTTTCTTGTTGGCCTCATAATCTCTACTACCGTTTTTGTCGCCAGTCTCGTCCTTGACCATTGTTGGCGTGCCAATTAATCCTGAATTTTCATTAAGTAGTACGCCTGTGCTGTTGCCCTTGTCCTCGTCGGCGATTGTAATGCGGTTTTTGTTGATGAATAGCTTCGATTTAGTATCTTTGGCTAGTTGGTAGAGGCTCGTGCTGGCGTATGATGTAATCGTCTTGCCGAGCTTGTACGTTATATCCTCTTTCGGTTCGATTTTTGTTATCTCGTATCCCATAGCCTTTGCCAAATCTCGCATGATGTCCGAGGCCTTGGTGTTTCTTTGATAAGTCTTATTGACTTTGACCTTTCGCCATGCGTCGCCACCGTCTGTCGCTTTGATTTTGGTTACTTTGTCGACATATAACCATTCGGTCGCAGCCTCCTCGATTTTGCCCGTGAAGATGTTCGCGATATTACCTAGTTGCTTATATCCTGCGTTGACCGTGATGTATCCGTCTTTTTTGATCTGTTCGATTGATGAGTCGGATAAATTGTAAATCGCGATTTCCGCAATGTCAGGTTCCTTGTTGTTTGAAAATGGTATATCGAATTCAATTTCGAGAGCATCCTCACCTTCGTTCGTGAATTTTTTTTGCCCCGCCATCACTTCGACCTGCTGTATCCAGTAACCTTTATCCATCGAAATCACCGTCCTCGATTACGTATAGGAATACGTCTTCATTCAGGTTTTCCCACGTGATTTTCTCCGCGTGTTTGAGTCTTGGTTTTGTAATATCATAAGGGATTATAAAATCCTTTGGCACATCTAGATGGCGCAAGTTTTCAAATAAAGGCACGCCGTATACAAGTTTCTCGCCATTAACAATCCTGATGTGGTCTTTTGATAGATTGGCAGTGAAAAAATCGCCAGTTTCGTTGTAATAAAGTTCGAACTGGTAGATCCCATTTGAGAGTGCTATTTCGAATTCATAAGGTATTCTGTTTTTATCAATATTGATTAATCTCATTATTTTCTCCAGTCATTCTGTCTGTCTTTTGTGTATCTGTTGTATTTTTCCCACAAACTTTTTTGTTCAGCTTTGTAATTATTATAATCTCGCAATCTATCCTTGTCGTATTGTCTATACTTTTCATCTTGCCGTTGTCTTTGATATGCAAGTTGCTTATCATACTCACTTTTATACGTTGTTATTTTGTTTGTAGTTTTCCCTGATTGCTTTTGTAGTTGCTGACGACCTGTCTTTGTCTTTGGCCTTGTCTTTGTTGCTGATTTTGCATCGTCTTTTCCATTTGGATCTCGCGTCTTAACTTGAAATTCTTCAGGCTTTGCAATTCTCACACAGGTGAGTGTTATATCGAAATCGAAACCGAATGCATTATTTGTATTGTGTTTGGTGTTTAATTCTGTTATAACGGCGTTTGAATATATGCCACGACCGTTGTATTTAATGAGTTTTTTCTCTTTTTGATAGGCTCTTAGTTTTTCGTGTTTGCTCGCAGCATCTTTTACACAATGCCCAGAAAGGCGTATTTTAAGTGGCTGTTGTTTCATATAGTCCGATATATCTTGCCCAGTCTCTACTGGTTTTTCTGTAACTTCAGCTTTGAATTCAGGATTTTCATCGACCACGGCATCCAAAATCACATCTTCTAATTTAACTTTTGATTCTCTCATTTTCTACACCCTTTGCAATCTTAAATTTCTAAAATAGTCATTAATGCCGTCATTCACAGCCTTTGCAATATCAATCGGTCGTTGATTTTCCGTCGCATTAATCGTAATTTGAATACTCGGTTCAACATGCGTATGCACCTCTTGTGCCTTGCCGTATTTATCCCGATTATATTCTCTCGCTTCGTCTTTCGTGAGTACCCTCTCGCCTTCGTGAAGCGATGCTAGGTAGTTATCGTATGGTACTTCGTCTAATCCTAATCTATGCGATTTTGGTCTTTCTCTAAGTTTGGAAGCACCCATATTAGAATAATAATCGTATTTTGTTTGCGTACGAGATTTTTCCACTTCTTTTAAATTAACCATCTGCGCAGGTGCTGTATTTCTCATTCCTTTAAGAGCTTTGCTGTCTTTTGCGTATTGTTCAGGATTTGATTTCCAATCCTTAATAGTGCTATACATGAGATATCCAGCGCCACCAATCGCTGCTAAGCCACCCAATACTTTTAATAATGGGATTAATGCGCCAAGACCACCTGCAGCATCTGCAGCCGTGGCTTGTATTGGCGATAATGCATTTGTCATGTCCTTAACAGCTCCAGTCGCGCCACTTCCTGCACCTGCTAAATCTGCAACGGCTTTTGTGCCGTCAGCCGCGGTTTTGAGCAAAGTGCCTCCGCTCGCTAACCTTATTATATTGCCAAGGCCTCTAAATACTCCGCCGAGTACACTCATTCCTGTGCCTGCTAACGACATAAACGGACCCGCAACAACGCTTCTACCAATCCATTTCGCGATGCTTTTCTTGGTGTCATCTGAAAGGGAATTGTAGTACTTTGCCAAGCCTTGCAAATATTTAACTAAATCCATAACCGCAGGCGTTAGATCCTTGCCCACATCCATCATCGTGTTTTTAAGTTGCACCATGGCTTCTTGCCATTTTTGTTCATCGCCTTTTGTTTTATCTGCAGTATCTTTGGTCGTGCCGTCTGAATTCAGCATCATATCGCGCATACCTGCGAAGTCGCTTTTAATAATTGCCTCAGCCGCTTTCTGCGCACTTACCGACCCAAACATATCCGATAGTTCAAGTCCCGATTTTTGCGCCGCTTCTTGAATGAGGACGAGCATTTCTTTGACATTCTTGCCGTTTGCCATCAATTCCTTGAAGCTTTGCCCTGTGCTTTGCCTGATGATATTGTTTGCTTTGGTGCCATTTAACGCAAGTTCTTGAATCATCGCGTTCAGGTTCGTTGTTGCACGCTGTGCATTCTGTCCTTGGTTGGTCAGTATCGCATACGCTGCGCCCAGCTGGTCGATATTGATGTTCGCTGCCTGTGCAGTCGGGATAACGTTCCCGATTGATTGTGCGAGTTCGTCTACAAGGATTTTACCTTTGTTCTGAGTCGTTACGAATATATCGTGTATTTTTGATACATCATACGCCTTGTCGCCGTACGCGTTTAAAACTGTTGTCGTGGCGTCAATTGCCGTTGCCATGTTTGTGAAACCTGCACGTGTTAGGTCTACATTTCGTTTTACGAAGTCGTTTACATCTTTAGTTGCAACGCCTGATGAAAGTGCTTGATAAAAGCCTTCTGCGATGTCTTTTTGATCTATTCCCTCGAGGTCGGATATCTCTCTAACTTCTTTTTTGAGTTTGGAAACGGGAAGTATTTCGCTGTCTGCAAGCGTGCTGACCTTTCTAAGTGCTGTGTCTAATGACATTGCCTCTTTTACAGATTTTCTAACCGCCATCGAGATTGGCAATGTTGCTGCGGTGAGCTTCACGCCAGTTCTTTGCATCGAACCGCCAATTGACATCATCCCTGCTCCGAATTTGTCGACGGATTTTCCAACAACTGCGATGCCTTGCTTTAATTTCTGACCGATTGTCATCGTGGCTTCTTCGGTCTTCTTGGTTTTCTCTACGGTTTCGTCTAGGCCTTTGTTGACTTTTTCAATATTCTCTATCGCACCATTTGCGTTGACTTCAATTCGCGTTGATAAATTTCGCAAGTCCGCCATCTATTCCACCTCCATTTCCTTTCTGAATTTCATAAAGAATTCCGCCAATTGTCTCAGCTCGCCCATATCTATATCGTTTAAATCTGAATAAGATATTATGCCCTCTTTAATCAAGAAGAGGGCAGGGAATATCATTATTTCGTATATATGGTCGAGCTTTAAGAGTTTTTTGGCGCGTCTAGGTCTCCCACAGCCTTGCCTACTGGCTCTCCGTAAATCATAAAACTAACGGCGAGTGTTACGAGTGTTTGCAATTCAAAAACCGTATCAAAGTCCTCGATTTTGCATTTTGGATCCACGACGACGTGTTGCAGGATTTGCTCCGCCATTTTGATGTCATCAATATTGCCGTCAGGCGTTGCCCACGCTTGCCTCATCTGTAGCGCCGACCTAATCGGTACGCTTTGTAGGATAAACTCTTTCTCGCCGACTTTGACCTTTCTTTGTGTGTATGCCTTAGAAGTCATACTTGCCACCGTTTAAATCTGTAACTTCTTCAAAGTATGGGATGAAGATTTCGAATTCCTCGCGTTCAACCTCTTTGTTCCTTGCGATTGGCGGTGTCTTTAAGATAACGCAGCCGTCGCAGGATTTATTTTCGCCAACTGTGTTGGTGTCTACAATTGTGAAGTTGAATAACTGTCTGCTCTTTGCAAGGCTTCTAATGTGTTCGATTGATGGCGATGTGTTCATCAAGCTGATTTTAGCCTTTGCGGTCGCATTGTAGTTAACCGCGAATGAAACTGTACCCTCTACGCCGACTTTTGGCAGGAAGTTATCTTCAGTCTTTTCGATTGTTATTTTTGAATCTTCAGCAAAGCCAGTGATATAAACGCCACCGACTTGAATTTGTACCTTTTCAGGATCATATACTCTTACAAAATCCATTATTTATTCACCTCATTTGCTATCATATCGTATGTCAATACGCCGCTTATTTGTCCTGTATGAATTGCGCCTTGAAGCATTGCTGTCCATCTGATGTAATCATACTTTCTGAGTGCTACATCATTTGCTGGCACTTGACTTCTGTCTAGGTAATCGACCACATATTGATTTGCCTCTACAATTCCTTGTGCAACCGCTCTTGATAAAATCTTTTCGCATTCGCCAACAAGCATTGCAATTCCCTTTGCTGTGTATGGGATTTTATCCTCGGTAACTGCAAGTCTTTGCAGTGCTTCCTCCATTCTGAAGCGAATCCAGTATTCGCCAAGCACAATGTCGATATATTCACCTGATTTGCATTTGCCCTCGGTGGTTTGCAATACGCCGAGCTTTCTTTTGTAAGTGAAAATATTGTTTTTCTCTAGCTCCTGCTCTTGGGTCATCGTTACATTCGCTGCCTCAACGCCTTCAATTTTCTTAAATTTTGCTGTCCTTCCGCCAATGTTGTATGACATGATAACAGCCAAACCTTCTGCGAGGTAGGCGTCAGGGTTGTTGTGATATGCGATGAATGTGTTTTCGCTTTCAAGGCTCTCTAATTGCTTTGCAACTGCTAGGTCATTGATTGTAACTCCGTATAATTTGCTATTGACCTGCGCTGTTTCTGCGATTGCCTTGATTGCTTCAACTGAATTGTCTGTGCAGACGATCCAGAAAAAGTCGCCTTGATGTTCCTCTATGGCGGCCGCGATTGCTGCAGCAGCTGTACCCTTTTTCCCATAGATTGCCACCTCGTGTGGTTTGGGTTTTTGCATAAATAATCTTTTGGCGATTTTACCCGCCTTGCCAGTCATTTTGGTGGCGGTTTGTTCGTCAATTAATTCAAATTTTTTGTCGCTTTCTGTGTCCAGTATCAATATCGTTCCGAAGCCTCTTTCTGAAACTCCGACTGTCTTTCGTGTGATTGCTACTGGGAAGTCTAATTTATTTGCCATTCTATCACTCCTTTTCTTGTTCGATTCTTATCCTGCCAATCTCGCCCGTTGCCTTCCAATGTTCGATGTTGGCTTGCTGTCTTTCTATTTCTCTTAAATATCTAATCCTGATGTCTAATCCGTACATATAGTCGTGTGTTATATCGTCTGCAAATAGCGCTGTTCGGTCGCCTACATCTCCTACATCCACGATTACGATGTTGATTTTATCGAGCGTTGGTCTACCAACAAATTTAAAATAATCACTCATCTTGCCTGCGATTTGCCTTGCCTCTTGCTCGGTATCTGCAATGGCTGTGAGTGATATTGTCGCTGTCGGTTGATAGTCGAGTCGCTCTTTGATATCGTATTTGAATTGCGGTTCTGCTGATTCTACAAACTTTGCCGAGTAGTTGCCCGCCTGACCGCCTGCGTTTAATTCTGTCAGTGTTTTAACGGTTGCATACGGTCTTTTGGGTTGCCTGCGGTTATTGTCTGCGTCGACCATGCCAATCCCGTATAGCTTGAATATGTCGGCTATAATCGTTCTTTTAAATTGGTCTATCATGGTCATCCTCCCCTACTCTTTCGAGATAATATATCTTTAAATTTAAATCGTGTTCTGCGTAGTTCTGCGTGCCGACAATCTTGTATCTGTCGCCGTTGTGGTCGATTTCTGTACCTTTTTCAAGACCTGTGTAGGTGTATAACTTTTTCGCGTCGTGGCTGTAATAACCGCCGTTTGCTTGCTTGATTTCGTCCTGTGGTATCGGCACAATTGCTGCATATAGCAAAGGGATCTCGACGGCTTTACCCTCGATGTAATCTCCGCCGTTTGCAAAATCATAATGCCCTTTAGTTTGTATAATCGCCTTGGTCTCGCCGTGGGTGTGCCTTTGTACTAGGCTTTTAAAATTGAATATCATTTTGTTTTCACCTCATAACTTATCGCACCAATCAGACGGCCTGTATCGATTAATGGTTTTGTGCCTTTATTTTTACGCTTTTTACGCGCTTTAATCGTCTGAGGCTTTAATGCTGGCGGTATTCTCGCCCTGATGTGCTTCTGCGTGTCCTGTGCGACTGTCTGTCCCATTTTTGTGTACAGCGTCTTTGCACGAATTTCGCCTTGAAGCACGCGATCTAAATAACCTTTAATTTGTTCAAGATACTCATCCTCATGTTTATCGAAGTTAGCACGTATAAAAGACCTCTCAGGTATTCCTGCCTTGGGTGCGCCGTATTCGTGGATTGTTGCAATTTCAACAATGTTCACATCGCCCTTGCCATCGTCTCCAAGCACGCCTATTTCTACATATCGTTCGTTTAATTCCTGCAATGCATCGAGTATTTCCTTTGTGCGATTATCGTCTCTTACCACGCTCATACACCGTCCTTGTTTTGTCGCCTGCTAGGTGCGGACGCATATATGGTTTGAGGAGTCGCACAACCTGTGCAGGCATATCGTCACTACCTTCTTTGTAGCTGATTGATAAATCGCCGACGGTTTCGCTCGCAACGCCCAGTCTCATCGGGTCGATGGCGATTAAAATATCGAGCGATAGTCTCACGCCTGCAGGCAGTTTGTCGCGGTCGAATTCAAAATTGCAGTAATCCTCGATGTACTCCAGGTAGATTGGTTTTAATTCTTCATTGATGGGCATGTTATTTACCCTTTGCGGTCTTTGCTGGCGCTTTCTTTGCCTCAGTTTCTTCTTCGAGTATTCCCCAACCTCTATCTGCATAGATCACCTCGAATACCCTCTCGGTTACCTCGATGACTGTTTTGCCGTCTGTGATTTTAATAATATCGCTGCTCATATTTCCTCCTTACAAGCACAAAAAGAGGGACTATTTCAGTCCCTTTCTATGCTCTTTGTATTCCTATTTCGCTTTTGGTTCAAGCGCTGCAAATGCATCGTCTTTGATGACCATAAAGCCAAAGTCCATCGTTACCTTTAACGCAATCAAATCTCTTTCAAATAAGTTGATTGGTTTGCCGTCTTCACCTGTAACTGTTGTTAGTGTTGCGTCTTCTGAGATTGTGTATTCCAATCCCTTTGGAATTCCGTATCTTAGGAAGTCGAAGTTACCTGTCAATGCTTCAGCTTTCTTTTTGTCGAATGATTTCTTATTGCCGTATACAACTGGCAAGCCGAGTACTCTAGCTGTTACACCTTCGCGTGCGTCGTTGAAGATTGAGTTTTTGTTGCCGTCACGTGCGCCTCTCAAATCTTTGTTTTTGCTGGTTGTTGTAATAAAGGCTTGCGCTTCGTGGTCGCCTGCTTCAATCAATGCGATTAGATTATTGATGTCTTCGTATGCGTCGGCTGTTGCTGTTAATACATTCCCTTTTGCCTTTGCCTTTTCATAAACTGAAGCGCCTGCGCCCCATGGTGAATCGTCTGCACCAAAGAATACTGTTTTATCGATTTTGTCTTTGATGGCTTCCTCGATGTGAGGTCTGATTTGTGTAAAGAAATCTGCAACTGTGTAGTTTAGGAATTCTTTTGAAACTGGAAGGATCACGCCGATTTTGTGTGCGCGCATTTCCATTTCGAGCCATTTAGCTGAATCGACTTGGATTTTTTCGCCTTCACCTACCCAGTAAGCTCCAGGACCTTCTGCTAAGTATGTGAATTTTTTGATTTGCTTTTCCATTGGCTCGTATTTTGCTAGCTTTGAAACCATTGATTCCTTGCTGATTTGCTCGATGATGATTTCTGATTCTGATTCAGGGATTGCTCCTGTCTTTGCATCTGATAAAAGTACCTTCTTAGGGTCAAATGTTGCTTTTGTTGTTAGTTTTGTTGGCATATTTTTTCTCCTTTTCTTTAAATAATTCTGCTATTCTGCATGATCTCATCTAAAGACTTGCTATCTTTGCCTTTTTCAAGCTTGGTCTCTTTAATCTTAGGTGTCTCGCCTGCGATTCTCTTTTCAACCTCAGCTTGAACCTCCGCTGCGTAGACTGCTTTGAATTTGTCAATATTATCTTTTGTCTTTTGTGCATCGTCCGCCATTAGAAAATCAATGAAGCTGAGGCTGAGTCCTGCCTCGGTCAAGGTTTCGATGGTGTCTTCTTTTAGTTCCATCATTCTGATTTGATTCGTCTTTTCCTTGATTTCCTCGTCTTTTAGCCTTATTAATTCCTGTTGGCGCTCTTGTTCAGTCATCGCTGCAAGTCTCGTCGCTTCTTCTTTCTCCGCTTCTTGCCTTGCTTTTTCGCGTTCCAAACGCTTTCTGACGATTTCATCCACTTCGCTTTGTGTGAATGTCTTTTCTGCAGGTTCCTCTTTTGTTGGCTCATTTACTGCGCCATTATCTTCTGGTTCTGCCCCTGCTTCGTCCGCTGCAAATAATTGCAAGTTTAGTTTTTCAATCATGTTTATTCTCCTCCCGTTTACTGCCCGTCGGCATATTCCAAGTTTCTTTAATGCCTAACAAGTAAAAGGCAATAAAAAAGCAACTCCCGCGCTTTGCAGTTGTTGCTTGATTAAACATATTTTATTGTATTAAAAAAGCATGGTCGCCCATGCCTGTCAGTTATTTGTTTTCTATTTTTATGTTAAAAATTTAATTGATTTTATTTCGGATTGATCAACCAATATATTGCCAAATTCAAGCATGTTTTCTTCGTCATCATCGTCTTTGGCATAAAAATTTGTACATAATTTATTTTTCCAAAATTCTCCATCAATAAACTCTATATATACTTTTTTGCCTTTCGCTTTTTTCATTGTATCAATATTTATCATGCTCAATCCTCCCTTCTTGGAACTATATGAACCCATTTTTCATTTTTATAGCTTATGCTAAAATATCTTGTTTTTTCATTGTCCACTATCCCTATATATTTATCTGCATATATAAATTCTTTTTTGGTCCATCTTCCTTTTCTATCTTTTCTTAATTCGCCAGTTCCTGCAAATTTTAAAATTAAGTCTTGAGTTTCTTTTTCAGATAATATTATTTGACTTTTGCCATTTATATATCTACCACTACCAGGTTTGTGTTCTTTAAATTTTTCAAGATTAAGCTTTTTGCTGTGGCTCTTTATCCATGACCTTATTTGTTCATCGCTTTGAATTTCTATTGGCTTATCTTCATTATATCCCTTTTCTCCAGTAGAATCAAGCTTTTCATCGTTTTCATCGATATTCATTTCCTTGATTTCTTCAGGGGTCGCGTCTACATACTCAACAACACATCTGCAGTTGATGTCCTCGCTTGCTATTCCCGATTCTCCTGGGTACATAGCCTTTGCTCCTGACGGCAATGTAAACGGCTCGTTGAATGGTACTTTTTGTCCTTCCATCGATTCGTGGGAACTCCGCACGCGTTCGTCGCCGTAAGTCCGCCAAATCTTCATCTGCGGGATTTCTTTGTTGACTTCGACCATCGCGTCGTTTTTGCTCGTCTCGATTACTCTATGCGTTTCTGTGCGTGCAATTGTCTCGGGTCTGCCTGCGTATTTGCCCATAGCCTTGTCGATATTTGCCGACATTTCGTGGTAGCTAATACCTTTGTCAATGCCCGCGCGGACTTCGCTTATGATATCATAGGCAACATTGCCCTCTATACGCTTTGTGCGTTCCAACCAGTTGCGACCGCCAACAGTCTCGTTGATGATTCTGTCTATATCGATTTTTGCCTTGATTGCTTTTACTGCAGTTGGTTTTAGTGTATTTCTATCAACGCAGGCTTCGATGGATTTCATCGTGGAGTACGTGAGTAGGCTTTTGATGATTTTGTCCGCGGCTTGTCTATGCTCTTTTACGGTTTTTAATATCTTGGCTTCAAGCATCTTCATGCGCTTGTATTTCCTCATCTCGTCCATAGTGAGCTTGCCGTCTTTGCCATAGCGTCTGTATATATCGTCTAGTTGCTTTCTTATCCTGCTCAATAGCTTTCTTTGGCTGGCTCGTATACCTTTTTCCGAGGCTCGCAACATTCTTGCGAGTTCTAAGTCGAGTTCATCGAATTTATTCTTCATCGTCCGTCAACTCTTGCGGCTCTTTTTCATCTTGATAATCTGCGTATGGATCCAGCTCCTCGTCCTGCAATCTTAATTCCTCGCCGATATCGTCCAGGTCTCTTAGCTTGCTGAATGCCAATTGCCTACTTGCGCCTGTATCAAGTAGTGTCTTTACAAGCAATGCATTGTCTAACTCATTGTATGGCGTATTTTTGTTGAAATTGATTTGAATGTCTTTATAGTCGCCACCTGCTTGCGCCTTTAGTCTCATAACATTTGTGATTAAATATAAACGCTGAGCGAGTGCTGTTTTGAATTTCCTTTGCTTCTGTGCAATCGCTTGGTCTGTCGTGAACAATTTGAATTTCATTGCCTCGCCTGATACGTTGCCTGCAAAGTGTTCATCTGACATATTTGGGACTTTTGCGAATTTGTGAATTGATTCTTCGAGGGTTGCCTTGTAGCCTGCAAGCGCCGTGTCGTTGATTTCTTTAATCAAATACTTGGCGTCTTGTCCTGCGTCTGCATCTAATAATAGCAATCTGTCCTCGTAGATCCTTTGCTTGTCTTCATCAGTCGTGCCTAGCAGTCCGTATAAACAAAGAATGGCGTTTGTGAATTCCTCGAAGTCGTTCGCGGTATCCGATTGAAGCAGGTTGTATTCGTCGATGATGTGAATTACCTTCTCGAAGTCGCCGATTCCCTCGTCGTTGTTCATAAATTCGATTACTGGTACATCGCCAAATGCGTGTGGCGTGCGTGCTTCCTCGGTGTATCGTCCGCCTTGTGTCCTGTATGTTATAATCTCGCTCTTTGTGTATGCGACAATCGTGTTGTCGTCTTCTTGGTCGAATGTACCTTGCTGGATATACAATGCGAATAACGGTTGCGGTTTGATTTTGTTATCGTACACGAAGATAATATTTTGTGGCAGGATCTCGTTGAAGCAAATATCACCGCTTTCATCTGTGTATACGATTTCATATGCGCGTCCGTTAATTCCCATCATTTTTGCCAGCTCCGTGTTCTCGTCCGATTCATCGTTGCTGTCGAATATAGCTTGTAAATTCGCCATATATTGGTCGTTTTCAGCGTTTGATGTGTAAGTGATAGGCTTACCTACGAATAATCCTAGGAGCGTGTCTACGATGTATCCTGCGTAGTCAAATGTCAGTCTATTGTTTGAGTACTTTGGGTCTTTTAATCTGTCGAATATAATCGTCTTGCCCTTGTAGTAGTCCTGCAACTTTTCGTAGCGCTCGATGTTTGCTTGATGATTATCCAGCAGGCGCTTTATCAATTCACCCGTGATTTCTGTGTTCTCATCGAGATGGATTCTCTTTGGTAGCTCCATGTAGTCGCCGATGTAACTTCTTTTTTGCATTATAATCCAAAATCCTTTCTTTGTGCCGTCCTCGGTCTTTGATTCTTTGTGATGTGGCTGTATATCGCGTATCTTAATGCGTCCATGGCGTCGTCGTTTTCCTTGAGTGGCTCGCCGTTTGATTTCCACGCGTATAGGCTCAACTCTTTTGCCGTCTGCGTGGCCTCGGGTGCTATGAATAGCTTGTTTTGCTTGAATAGCCTTGCCACCTGCTCTATGCCCGATATGATCGCTTTGTCTGCATTGACTGCAAGCAATCCTTCGCGTTTAAATCGTGCCACGTGTTCGGGCCTTGCAGAGTCGCAGTAGAATATAATATTGCCGTGTCTGCTTTTGATTTCCCTTGCAACCTCGCACCAGTAGTCGATTTCTTGGTGCTGTGCGATGTGTTCCTCCAACAAATAATGGTTGCCGTCATCATCAATCCCAATAACAAGTATCGCGCCCAAGTGTTCGTATCCCCAGTCGACGCCCGCGATGATTGTTTTGATTTTGCTTGGGTCATCTATGGCCTTGATGTGGATTGCTGGGTCGTAATCTTTATAAATAACACCCTCGGCTGTTACCCATTTGCCAAGTATATCTCGGTCGGTGAACATTCCCGATGGTGTTGATTCAACAATACCCTCGATGTATTCAGGGTCGAGGGTCGTGTTGTCAAATAATGTGAAATTGTAATGCGCAATGTTTAATTGCCCGTTTGATAATCTGTTCCACGCGTTGTCGATATAGTCTATCTTGATTGGGTGCATCGGGTTTTCGGTGTTCGTGTCCATAAATATCCGTGCACCCTCGTATGAGCAACGAGATATGACCTCTTTGATGAATGTGTCGTGGAGGGTGGTCGCTTCGTTGATAAAGGCGCCTGCTGCGGTGAAACCTCTAACTTTCTTGTAGCTGGAGGCGTTGTCGCCATCGAATAAATAAACGCGATTTCCGAATATCTCCACGGCATTTGACTTGTTTGGTGTTAATTCCTTGCCGATGATGATTTCAAGATCATCAAGCACATTTCTGCGGATTGACGATTGGTTCGTGCCACCGAGTATAAAGGACAGTCCTTGGTCTTTAAATCGTGCTATATGATGCAGAAACATCAAGTCGGTTATAAATGTTTTGCCCGCTCTTTTTGCGCCCGATAAAATGAATATACGCGGGTTCTCCTCCAAAAATGTTTTGTAGACCTGCGATTGTTTTTTAGTTAACTGCATTTCTCATCGCCTCATCTAGATCGATAAAAATGTTCGCGATTCTGTCTTCTGTGGTCTCGCTTGCGTCTTTCGGTTTGTCGCGCCATTTGTCAGGCTTGCGGTTCTTCAGCCAGAATATCTGCGCCGTCGTGTCGGGTTTGATGTATCGCTTGAATATCTCTTTGCGTTTGGTGACCACGCCGTTGACCTCGGAGATGTATGTTTTTTCCTCCTCGATGTATCCGCCCATGGCGTTTTTATACAATGCGTTCTCTACTTCGAAGTCTACGACCTCTTTTCCTCTTTTTAAGGCGTTACATATGGGAGTATAACGCTTTTTCCATTGAGTCAAGGTCTTCCTATTAATGCCGATGTTCTTTGCAATTTGCTCCTCGGTAAGTCCATCGCGCGCCCAAGCTGCAATCTTTATTAAATTGTCATCTTCTAGCCACTCTTGGTACTTACTTCGTGCCAAATAATCACCTCTAATTTATCTTAACTGCTTTCTTGCCAGTCATTTCTTCCCATCTTTGAATAATAATATCAATGTATTTCGGTTCATATTCCATCATGTAACACTTTCTGTTTAATTCCTCGCATGCCAGCAAGGTTGTTCCGCTACCTCCAAATAGATCCATCACACTTTCTCCTATTCTGCTACTTCTTGAAACCTGTTCAGCAATTAATTTCACTGGTTTGGTTGTTGGATGGTATTCGCTTTTAATTGGTTTGTCATACAATAGCGTTGTTGTTCCGTCACTCATGTACGCCTCTAGCTCTTTGATGTAGTCGTCTTTCTCTTTCTCAGACATTTGATTGACTGGTTTTTGCGTTGTCGGTGCAGTCGTTGCTGTGAAGTCGCTGTTGTAATAATGTCCTGCGCCTTCTTTCCAACCGTACAAACATGGCTCATGCTTCCAGTTGTAATCTTGCCTTGAAAGTGTAGCGGTACTTTTTACCCATACTAGAACTTGCTTGTCTTGAAGTCCTGCGTCTCTTAACGCTTTTAAAAAATCAAACCTTGCAAATTCTGAATGCCAGATGTAAAATACCCCCCCCGGTTTCAAAGAATTATATATATTTTCGTACATTTTTAGAAGAAAATTATAAATTTCTAAACCACTTAAATTGTCATTGGTGATTTTGTCTCTTTCCTTGTTAACGCCTCCACCATAATCTATAAAGTACGGTGGGTCTGTTACGACTAGATCCATCTTGTTTCCTTGGGTTAGTTTTTCCACATCCTTGGGATCTGTGCTATCTCCACACATCAAATAATGCTCGCCCAGCTGATATATTTCGCCACGCCTTGCTGTAGGTGCAACTTCTTCGATTTCCTTTTCCATTAAATCGTTTATATCTTCGATTGCTTGGTCAAGGTTCTCTATTTGCACAAATCCGTACTTGGTCATGTCGATATCAAGCTCGCCGATTTCTTCTTTGAGTTTATCCAAATCCCAGTCACTTAACTCGGCGACTTTATTATCCGCCAATCTGAATGCCTTGATTTGCTCGTCTGTTAAATCATCTGCAACTATGCACGGCACTTCTTCAATGCCGAGTTTTTTGCAGGCTTTTAATCTTGTATGCCCTGCGACTATCACGCCGTCTTGGTCAATTATAATTGGCACTTTGAATCCAAACTCTTTTATGCTCTCGGCTAGTGCGTCGACGCCTTGGTCGTTGTGGCGCGGGTTGTTTTCGTATGGCACTAGCTCGTCTATATTTTTATAAATTATTTCTGTCTTATTCATTAAATCGTCCTTTCTTTTATGTACGAAAAAAGCAGCTTTAGGCGAGCTGCTCTTTTCTAAACCTTATGGAGGCTTCTTATGGAATTTTGAAAACTTTTGAAAACCATAGTGTCGTTTTGTCAAAACCTTACACTATTATTATACCACAAACATATCTCCAGAAATGTCCAGAAAACTCCACTCTTTCGAGATTACGATGATTTTAAAATCTTTCTTAATTCGTTCAGCGCTTTTCCGTGTATTTCGTGTATGCGTGATTGTGAGTAGTGCATTTCGCTGCTGACCTCTTGCCATTGGTAGCCCTCGAAGTATCTCAGCTCTAGTACGAGGCTTTGTTCGTGCGTTAAGTTTGAGATTGCCTCGCTGTATCGTTCCTCTATACTGATTAGACGGTCGATTTGCTCTTTCTTTTGCTCCTGGAGTTCTGTGATTCTATCGATGATGTCATCGAGTGTGCTGTCGTCTGTCATTGTCGGTCTTTTTGGTAGTCCTGTAACCTGCGGACTTTTGATGCAGGTTTTGTTCGCTTCAAGCTCCTCGATTTGTCTGGCAATTGATTTCACTCTTTGGCGTATAACCGTTATTTGCTTGAGTTCGTCCTTGATATCCATCTACAAATCCTCATCTTGCAGGTCATCCTCTTTGACGAAGCTGCCATTAATAAGCATTCCCTTGCGGCCCCAAACTTCCAATAGCGCCGATTCTATGCATTCTTCGATGTTCAGTCCTGCCGATTCTGCAAAGTTAACGAGGGCAATATACACATCGCCCACGGCGTCTATCATCGCCCGTCTGTTGCTGCGTGTTGTTGCTGCTGCAAGCTCGCCGACTTCCTCAGTGATTTTTAGTAATTCCGTTTTGCAGCTAAGAGTGTTGATTCCGTGCTTTTTTGCCCAAGCCTTTGTCTTTTCAGTTAAGCAGTCAATCCTGCCAACGCATTTGCATGTCATTTTCTACCTCCTTTATCTTTTAATAATTCTGTGTATATAAATTTCTCTAACGCTTTCTTTGATTTTAATTCTTTGCAAATTTTTTCTAAATGTTTTTGATCGCGATAATCCTTAATCGCTGCGTATATGAGTGCTATTGCGACTACGCCAATCCAGGCGATTAAAATTACTATAATTAAATTCAATAATTCCGATATCATTTCATCTTATCTCCCACTATCTCTAGTGCATCCTCTATGCTACGCGCCACGCCGTATAGTATCGGTTCTTTTTCAAAATATGCTTTGAACACTTTTTGATGCTCAGAAAGCCTACCCGTCTCGGTCTTTATTTCGATTGCAAAAAACTTGCCGTCCTTGCGTCTGTAACCGAAGATGTCGGGAAAGCCCTTGGGCAGTCCTGTGCTGACATATCGATTGTCGACTTTGAACTGCCCGACATTTGCCCTGAATACCTCGCAGGTGTATGATAGCGCCTGCATGATTTGTTTTTGCAATGCGCTTTCTTTGATTTTTGGCGCTTTGTTATTCAATATATCCTCCTAGGTACTGATTGGTGTCTTCGTCGATTTTGCATTTGCTGATTCTGCAACAATCCAGTTTTAAACCCTTGGCTCTCGCCTCGGCTTCTTCTCGACTGCTAAATACACCAAATAGGACTATTTGCGCACCCCATCCTTCTCCGTAGACATTCGCCGTTAAAATGTAAACTATCATTCCTCTATCCCCTTAAAATATTTCTTAATCATTTCTTCACGTGGCAAGTGTTCCACGCGAAAATTCTTCATATCTTCGAATCTCATCCAACCAATCCTGCGTACAAATCCATTTAAGTCTGGAGTTGCCAATAATGGCCGCCCTTCGATGTAGCTGTAAAGAATGTATACTTTATCCTCCGCTTTTTCTTCTTCCCTTAAATCTAGCGGCGTTTTTACATATTCACAAAAGATTTCAAATAGTGCTTCTTGTATCTCTGCTGGATAATCGTCGAATCTTTTGCATAATGTGAATGCATACATTTTATCTCTATATATTGCCGCTACTGGTTCTTTTGTGATGATATCAAAAAATTTAACAGAATTATTCTCGCCTTCGCTGTAAATATTGTATTTATATACTTTTTTCTTTAATGTTTCTGTTTTCATTCTTCCACCTCAATTAGCTCAAAATCTTCAAGGTCTGTGTTGAATTTTTCTTTAATATTGTCTATTTCTGCTTGAGTGAATTGTGTTTTATAACCACACATAGTTGTGCCAGATTCGATTAAATACTTGTTTTCATCAACATAGAAATTTAAACAATTATAACTGCCACCATTATTAGTCAACCACTTATGTTTCAAGTAGTATTTCTTCGGTTCTTCCCTTTCTTCAATTGGAGTCCTTGCATATTCAACAATCAGATTAAATAGTTTTTCTTTTCGTTCGTGTTTTAAATCGTCAAAACCGCGATAATCTAAATCAGCACTAAAACGAACTTCGGTATCTACAATTGCGACCAATTTATTGAGTTCAAAGTCGCTAAATATATATATGTCCGCCCATTATGATAAGCCTTGAAATAAAATCCGAGCTCTAAAATTTTATCCTTAAATTCTTTTGTTTTCATTCTTTCAAATCCTCCTCTTTGATAAATTTTCCGCCCACAGTTTTGCCTTTTCTGTTTTTAATTTTGTTATATGCCATTTCCAAGCACTCGACTGGATCAATCCCAAGTTGATAACAGTGGACTAGCAAGGTTACAAAGATGTCTCCCATCTCCATCATTGCCTTTTTTGTAATTCTTTCGTGTTCGGCTTTGTGTGTAGATGGTATATCTTCTTGTCTATCTCTATAATACTTTCTGTAGTTGTGCAAGATGTCGAATTCAGTTTTGTATTCAAACACCTCTTCGATGAACTTCATAAACTGTTTATCTGCGTTTTCAGGTTTTGTTAATTCGTGACTGTCCGCCCAGTCTAGTACCTTACTTTCTAACTCTTTAAAGTCCATTTTTACCTCCTATTCGTGATTAATCGTGCAACTAATCGTGTAATTATTCTTTTAATCGGCTATTTAAAGCCATTTAATCGTGAGTTAATCGTGCGTGTTTTTTACTCAACTCTTTACTGTTTTGTAAAAGTTTAAATCTTTTCTGCTCGTCATCTCTAAACCATACACCTGTAACTTTGTCCATAAATTTAAGCATATTGTCGATAATCATAAAATTTGTATACATTTCTCTCTGTGTGTCCCAAGCTTTGAAATCTACTTTTTTCATTCTTCCACCACAATCTCTTCAACACGTAAATTACTTTTTGACGAATCCCCTAAATGAGATATAGGGTCTAAAAGTGTATCCATCATTTCTTCCAAATCTTTTACTTTCCAATCATCGTATGTTTCAAAAAGAAAAGATATTTTAAATAGCTTCATTTTTGCCTCCTACTCAACTTTTTGCTATTCTGCTCAACTCTTTGTGAGCGTTGTATTTATCTCACTTGTTGCGATTAATCTTTTCTGCTCAACGCGAGTGCGTTTTACTCAACTCTTTAAATCGTCTGCCCACTCTTCAATTTCCTCAATCATCACAGACGATAAAAGTAGATTGATTTCCTTGTACTTGACATTGTCTAAACCAACTATTCTCCTCATTTCACTCTTTTTTGCAAGATATAAAATTTTTCTAAAAAACTTCTCTTGTTTTTGTTCTGTTGTCAATTCTTTAGGTCCCACATTATCCTCCTATCTTTAGCTCTATAAATATTCATCATTTAAATCTGACAGAAATACACTCTTTAAACAATAATCGTGAATATCGACTCCAGCCATAGCATCTTGACCTACTTTTGCAAAAATTGAGTTTTTATCAAAACTAACCATTATTACCTCATCTTCAATCCAGTCATAAAGAATGTATATTTTTCCTTTCATTTCCTCTTTAGCTTCCACATTATCCTCCTAACTCTTTCCGCCCATACCTCACTATTTGGTGGGCAATACTTTCTCGCGATCGCGTCTATATCCCGTGGATATTTCGTTTTAATCAATCTACACCAATAATGGATGCCCTCGTTCACGCTTTCGAATCTCTTGCCGTACATTCCAAAGATGTTTTTATCTCTTACCGCCATTCTGCTATTATGCTCCCAGCCACTCTCGATTACTGCGACAGCTTTCGCGAAATGTGGGTCTATGCCGTATCCTTCGCAAATCGTGAAATCTGGCTGTGGTTTCGCGAGTAGCATCGTAAGTGCTGCGAGTAAGTTAATCATTTTCAATCTCCTCTACAATGTATAGCTCGCGATGTTTCTTTGCGATTAACTGATTGAATTCCTGTCTTGTCAAATAAGTTTTGTGTTTATCCGTCTCATTCCACTTGTGACCAAGCACCTTGACTTGTTTTGGCAGGATATATCCGAAGTATTCTGTTTTTCCTTTTAGCGAAAATACAATCCTACTTTCGTCTTCGCTGATCTCGTCTATATTAGCTTTATATTTTCTGTAAAACTTCTTTTCATCGAGAGTGTATTTCAGGTTTGGTGCGTACTTCTTTCGTATCATTTCGCCACCGCCTCTTGATGCGTCTCGATGATTCGTGTAATGCCTCTCGCAGCGTCTTTGATATTTCCGCTCTTAATCTGCCCTTTAAGCGTGCTGTATTGTTGCTTTGTCGCTATGCCCTTGATGTTCTTCAGTATCTGTAGCATACGCGTTATTCTTTCGTCCATGCATCTCCTCCGCGTATATTTCATATTCCAGCTCGGTTAGTTCGTCCAGCAGTCTTGCCATTTCTTCGGGCGTGAAAGTCGATGATCCATAGTAGCATTTGAATGTGTATAATCCGTCTCCTGCTTCGCCAACCATCTTGACGGCTCTGAATATTTTCTTCATCGCCTCGCCTGCTTGCTCAGTCGCCATGATATATTCTGTCTTTGCGCCCGTGCGTTCGAGTAGCTCGATGTATAAATCGACATCTGAGTTTCTGTCGCCTGCTGTGTACTCGCTTAGCTGGGCGAGCCTTGCCCACATAAAAGCGTTTTGCCTGAGTGTGCGTTTGTCCGCTTTCTGTGGGCTGATGCTTATTATGTCGCCCTCTTCGATTTTGAAATTCTTCTGCGCTGGTATCCTAACTGTGATTAGTGCGTCTTTGTAATCTCGATTGATTTTTATAACTTCGCCGTACATGGTTAGAATGGTATGTTGTCGTCGTTTCTCGGTTCGAAACCATCGAATCCGAAGTCATCCTGCGACTCGCCCATAGGCTGTCCGAAGCCTTGGCTGTCGCTTGGATTGAATTGGTTATCCACAAAATCGATGATGTCTGTGCGTTCAACGATTATCTCGGTTACATACACCGTTTGCCCTTGTTGATTTTGATAGCTTCGCGTTTGAATTCGTCCTGCGACGCCTATGCGGTTGCCCTTACCTGTGAATTTGTTTAAAGTCTCGGCTGTCTTGCCCCACGCCTGACACCTAATGAAGTCTGCTGTGGGTTGCCCTTTTGCCTCCATCTCCTGCTTCTTGTCCTTTGCAAGTCCTTTGTCGACTGCTAATGTAAATGATGTTACCGCTTGTCCGCTTTGCGTGAAGCGGAGTTCTGGATCTGATGTCAATCTGCCTATTAAAATTACGCTATTCATCTTGTGCCTCCATCATTTCTCTTTCTGCTTCTTTAAAGGTCTCTACAAGTCCTTCTAATATCTCGATAGCTATTTTGTTTTCTAAAAAAGCGCCGAGATTAATTAAATCTTCGTTGAGATCGCGCAAGGCTCTTCCCATTGTAGCGTTTAAAATCATGTTTCTTGAATCGACATCAAAATTGGTTTTTAAATCGTCATAGAATGTTTCTTTTGCCATCCTTATAATTTCAAAACATTTGTTTTTATTGTATTTTTTTGTTTCGTCTATTAATTCTCTTGTTACTTTCATCTATGCCTCCTATTCTGCTTTGATGACGATTTTTTCGCCAGCACTCTCTACGCTTATACCTTGGACTTCTTCGCCTGCTTCGGTGTAGGCCTTACCGTCTACTACTTTAAGTGCTTTTTTTAGCGGAGTTTTGTCAACTTCTTCTTTAACCCTTATAAATTCTTCCATTTCTGCGTCGTGCAAGAATTTTATTACGGCGACATCTTCATAGATCCATTTGTCTGGATTTTTCCTTGTGCTAACTGTACCGTATGGTGTGTCGACCTTGGCCTTTGGGTCGTCTTTTCTTAATTCCATCAAGTATCCGCCAAGCATTTGCTCTAAATAGCCTTTCTTTTTGTCGATTTTTCCTTGCTCGGTTTCTAGCCATAATTTTAGCCTGTCGATTTCGTCCTTGACCAAATTCTTCTTGCGTTCTTCTTCCATCTCGAGTAGCTTGTACTTCTTTAAAGCCCAACCAGCTTTTTTGTCATCGTCTATGACGAAGGCTTGGGTTTGTTCTTCCGCTTCCTCTTGGTCTTGGTCTAGGTCAAATTCCATAAAGCCTAGACCTTTGTCGTCTGCTGTCATTTCCATTAATTCAATTCTGTTTTCCATAATTTCCTCCTTAAAATTTTTTGTTATTATTTATAATCAAATCGCCGTTTTTGTTTGTTTTGTTTGTTTTTCTTGCCACTTTTTCTGTCTTTCTGCTTCTAGCTTCTCAGCGTCGCCGCTTGCACGTCTATCGGTCTTTTGATCCTTGTCGATTGTGATGATGTCGCCGCGCGCTTTTTGAATTATCCTATTTGCGATTGCTGCGTCGATGCTGTATAGGTCTTGTATCGTTCGTTCGCTGCTGATGATGGTTTTGCCGTTCGCTCTATATCGTCCGTCGATGATTTCGAAAGTCGTTGCGATGTCGCTGTCCGTGGTGTTTGTGCCTTTAAATAAATCATCGAGATATAGCACTTGACTTCCGACCAGCTCGCCCATCAGCTTGCTGTATAGTCTTTCGTCTGTCTTTGCGTTCTTCAGCGCTCTTAAGGTCTCGAGCCAGCTTTTGTATACAACTTGTCTGCCTGCGCGCAATTCCTCGATGCATATCGCTGTGCAGATGTGCGTTTTGCCCGCGCCCGATTGTCCGCCGATATAAAACCAGTTTGGCGTTTGTTTGTTTGCCCACGCGCGTTCGCCCACCTCACTTGCGATTTCATCTAGTCGTTTCCAGTTCTCGAAAGTGTAGTTTTCTAAATATTCACCGAGTCCGCTTCTTTTAATCTGCTTGATTGACCTGCGCTTGATTATGCAGTCGCATCTAACCGCGACCGGCTTGCCATTTTGTAGTATCGCGTAGTAGCCTTTGTTTCTGCATTTTGTGCAGTTAAAACCATCTTCGCTGTTTAGGTTGCCGTCTTCTTCGTTGATCCATTCGACCTGCTTTGCCGCGAGCGTCTCTTTATCCTTCGGGATCTCGCCTGCGTCTCTTAAAATTTCCATAATGCCTCCTTTGTCTTTTAAAATCGTACGCCTATATTCTTGAACATTTCGTCAAGTTCTTTGTCCTCCTGCGTCTGCTTCGGCTTCTTATCGTCGTATTGACCTTCTAGTATCTTTGTAAGATTATTATCATTAAAAATCATCCAGTCGAATGTTGCCGTCCAGTCTTTGCCTCCTATGCCTTGACAGAAGCTCGAGTCTTTTATCTTGTTCATTGCTTCAAAAATTTCATCTTTGCTAAATTCTTGTAGTCGTGCTTTTAGTTTTTGTTTTCGTTGTGATGTTAATTTCTTAATCGTGCTGATATTTGACTGTTCGAATTTCTCATTCCATCGTCTTTGAATTTCATCTAAATCTGTTTTAGTGATTTTAGGTTTCTCGTCTAAGGTATGTGTATTATTAATCTGTTTATTATTAATTTGTTTATAATAGTAGAAAGGCTCATTTTGGGTCGATGCATTGTCCCAATTTGGGTCAATGGATTGACTCATTTTGGGTCGATGCATCGGCTCATTTTGGGTCGATGGTAAATCGTTAGTGTTTTCAACACTTTCAGGCGTTTTGCCCTCGTTTTTTGTTTCGATTTCGTCTTCTACTATTTCTTGATCGATTTCATCTTCTTGGTCTTCTTTTGTGGTGATTTTTTTGTATTTGATTGCCTGATATTCGTCTTCCATTTCTCTTAATTTCTCGTGATTGACCCTGTACCATTTCGTCCGATTCATGCCTTGGTCTTTTGGTACGGTTGATATTATTAGCTCCATTGCTTCTAAATTCCTGATTGTTCTTTTTATCGTGTTGATTGACATGAAGCTAAAATCGCGCTCTTGCCACGCAGCTGCTGATGATCTAACCCAGTAGTAATCGTCGTATTTGCCTTGATTTTGGCGTTCATTCATCACGCACCAGTAATTCATCTGACTGAGTACTATCGCTTCATTTAGACCTATAATACTGGCTAAAACGGGGTCAAATGTAAGCATCTTTGATTGAAATAAAATTGCTGATTCTTTCATTGATTTATCCTTTCTGTTCCGGGAAGCTCCTGCTATTTAGCAGTGAGCCTCCTCTTGATTTCAGTTCCAATTCTGACGTAGTCGCTGACTTTGATGTCTTTCGGGTTTGTGTATCCAGCTTCTTTTAAAACTTGATTTGCAATCGCTGTATCTTCTTTTGTCTTTAGCATCGAGGTTATGCTTTCAAGTTGCTTTTGGTCGATTGTTGCCTCGGTCTTTGCGTTTTGTGTTCGGTTCGCGGCTTGGCTTTGCTTATAGCTTTTTTTGTAGCTATCTTTATTTTTTTCGTAATCATCTGCGTCTTGATCTTCTGCGATTCCCAATAATTCATCAAGGCCTTTCTTTCTTGCATATGTGCAAGCGCTCCCAGTTTTTTGTGATTCGTTCATATAAGCCTTATAGTCAATTTCCGCATTTGATGTATTTGCCAAGCTATCGCCTGTATCTGTATCAATTATCGTTGTAGTAACTTCTACAAAATACTTATCATCGTATTGGGTAATGGCGTCTGACTGGTACATATAAAGGCCTGTGAGTTCGAGCAGCGGTTTTAATTCATTTAGTATGTCATCTAGCCCTCTGTATTCAACCAGCTTTTGCTTATCGCCCTTGCCAGTCACAAACGAGTTGTTTTTGCTGACCTTGATTTGTGTTTGAATTTCTTGTAGCTTTTGCCATAAGTTTTTTTTATTTTCCATATTTTGCCTCCTTTGATGTTGCGATGATAATCATCGTCATAACCATCATCATTGTTATGAATGCGTGTACTATTAAACTTTTGCCGTCGAATTTGTCCGCTGCGATGATTAAATATGCCATCCAACCTGTGAGCAGTGTTCCAAATATTGCTAGTGTTCTTTTAATTTCCTCGCGCGTCATCTTGTGCCTCCTTTGTAAAGAATGTCGCTATTGTCGATTTTATGCCTTAATTCCTCGATGATATCCTCATCATCTTGACATTTTTTCTTTTCTGCGACCTCGTCGTAGTCGATGTAACCGTCTTCGATTAAATCGTCGATTAACGCCTCGAGCGACCTCGATTTGTCGTCTTCGAATTCGCTGTACTCTTTGTCGTGGTATGCGTACCAGCTGTCGCTTGTATAATCACTAACGCTGTCTGTGTATAGCTTTTCTTGTAATAAATTCATTTCGCTGATTTTCATCTGTGCCTCCTAGATCCTTGCGTTAAATGGCAATTTGCCTTTCATATAATTTTCAAATAACTGTCTATCGATGTACGCTGTGTAGGTGTTGCCTGTCATCGTGAAGCTTGTACCGAAGCTGAATTTTCCTTGTTTCAAGCCCTCGCGAATAAATTGCGTGCTAACTTCCATTCGCTCCGCCGCTTCTTCAGGACTTACTTTGATGAGTGATTTTGCTTCAGTTAAAAACCGTCTTTCTCTTGCGAGTATTTCGATTTGTCCGACCGCCTGCTCGTATGTCTCATCACCTTTTGCTATATTAATCATCAAGTTTCTGATTGCCTCATCGATTTCTTGAAGCCTCTTTTCCTTTTCCGTCATATCCTGCCTCCTAAATAAAAGCTGGTATCGTGATTGAATTAATCAAGAAGTTGCAAGCTTCAAGCATCCTCGTTGTTTCGTAAAAAGAATTCCAAAGTTCAGTGTTTGTTTTTTCTTTCAATTGAAGCACCTTGAATTGCTTCTTGATTTTCACTTCTTTTTGATCTCTAATTCTTTGTAATTCTCGTCTATCGCTTCTGTCGATTTCGTCCGATAATTTCGATAATTTAATGTAATTAACATTTCCATCTTTGCAGATATCGTAGATTTGTTCGTGTAGTCTCTTCATCTGTGCCTCCTGCCTAATTGGTATCTATATTATTGTTATTTTCTTTATTTTGCCTAACTGTCATCGTGTTGGGCAAAAAAATTTCACTTGGCCTTTTGTTTAAAATTTTACATATATCAGCTGCTACTTCTGCTGGAACAGACCTTCTTCCACTTTCGTATCTATAATAATTGTTATAGGTTATGCCAAGGCGTTCCGCCATTTCAAGTAGACTAATATTGTTTTTCAGTCTTTCTCTTTTTAGTTCGCTTAGTTCCATTTTGTCACCCCTCTTTCTTAATTAATATTATATACTGCCTAAATGGAAAAGTCAAGCGTTTTTATAAAAAAATCTGCTTTTTCGGAAACTTTTTTCCGTTTTGGCAATTTTTGTGCTAAAATGGATATAGGATAACCAAATGGAATATTTAATAATTTGAAAGGAGGTATAATATGGATTTTGGTTTAAGATTAAGAAATTTAAGGCAATCAAAAGATATGTCGCAAAATGAATTGGCTAGGCGCTTGAATTTAGCTTCGTCTTCTGTAGCTAGATATGAATCGGGAGATAGAAAACCCGATACTGATAGGCTTGTTGATATCGCAAATCTATTTAACGTTACTACCGATTATCTTTTGTGTAAAACTGATAGTCCGTATCTTTATGTTGAAGATTTAGCTTCGACTGTACGCCTGTCACCCGATAGTCGCGAGAAGGCAATACGCGTGCCAACACTTGGATATATTCGCGGTGGCGAGCCTATGATAACCGATGACAACTTCTTAGGCTACGAAGAAATGGTCGTACCGTCTACAACTTCTGCAGATGATTTCATCGGCTTGAAAGTCGAGGGAGATTCTATGATGCCTCTAATCAACGAAGGCTCAATCGTGATTATCAAACTTCAACCAACCTGTGAAATGAACGATGTTTGCGCCGTTCGTGTTAATGATGAAGCAGTCACGGTTAAGCGTGTAAAACGCCTACCTGACGGTCTATACCTAATACCTGAGAATTCCGCATACTCACCGAAATTTTTCACAGCTGACGAAGTAACAAATCTGCCAGTAGAAATAATTGGCAAAGTAATCGAGATCCGTACGAAAATTTAAGGAGGATATTATGGATTTAAATTTTTTAAAAGGAAATAAATTCAAAGCTTTATACGAAGAAGAACAAGCTAAATACAATGACATACTTAATGAATATAAGAAATTACAAGAAAAGCAGCTCTCGGTGGAACAATTAAGTTTATTGGAATTAAATAGCAAACTTGCTGAAGAGCAAAAAAAATACGATGATCTCGAATTGAAATGTAAAAATTTAGATGATGAAATAAATAGTTTATCTTCTGAACTCGAAACAAAAAAATCAGAAATAGTTGCTGCCGATGATGTTTTGTATTTTCAAGATTTTGGCATATATGTACCTCGATATGAATTTGCGACATCTTTTGAATATAAAACTAAACTTGATGAAATTAGAAACGAACAAAAACAATTAATCAAAGACAAACTCGCTGTTAATATTGAAGCGATCACTTATAATGGCAACCTTGCCAAAGGAAAGCAGTTTTTAGAAAAGCAATCAAAATTGATGCTCAGGTCTTTTAACACCGAATGTGAAGCTGCGATTTATAAAGTGCGTTTCTCCAATCTTCAAACAATAGAAAATCGAATCAGGCGTTCATTTGACGCAATCAATAAACTCTCTGGTTTTGACCTTTGCTCTATAACATCTCAGTATTTAAATCTAAAAATCGAAGAGTTGTATCTGGCGTATGAATATGAAGTGAAAAAAGAAGATGAAAGGGAAATTCTTAGGGAACAAAAAGAAAAAGAACGCGAAGAAAAAGCTTTATTAAAAGAAATTGACGATAAGAAAAAAGTTATCGATAAGGAAATCACACACTTAAATAACGCGCTTTCAAAACTTAACGAGAAATTATTAAATTCTGCTGATGAAGATAAACAAAATCTACTTGAAGAAATTGAAAAAATAAAAAATCAAATTGATGATTATAACAAAGAAAAAGAAGAACTCGATTACAGAGTCGTGCATGCGAGTGCAGGTTATGTATATATAATTTCAAATGTCGGCTCATTTGGTGACGATGTTGTAAAAATTGGTGTAACTCGCAGGCTTGATCCTATGGAAAGGATTTTAGAATTAAGTAGCGCATCTGTTCCATTCAAATTTGATGTTCACGCTTTAATCTTCAGCTATGAAGCGTACGATTTAGAAAGTTATTTGCATAAAAGATTTGATAAAAATCGTGTAAATCTCGTTAACAATCGAAAGGAATTCTTTAAAATTGATATTGCCGAGATAAAAAAAGTGCTTGAAGAAGAATTTAATAATTTAACTATTGAATTCCACGATAAACCTGAAGCTGAGGAATATAGTCAAACTCTCGCAATCAGAAAAGGTGATGTGCAGTGAAACGCGCAAATGGGACTGGCTCGATAGTCAAGCTGTCAGGTCGTCGCAGAAAGCCTTGGGTCGCTCGTCTACCTGCTGAATACGATGCTTTGAATGATAAAATGGTGCAGGCGGTTCTCGGCGCGTATGCAACGCGTGTGGAAGCTGAGAAAGCCTTGAACGCCTATCTTGATAATCCGTACTCGCTGTCTGAATTGACCCTGCAAGACCTCTACAATGAATGGAGTGAGCGCCACTTCAAAAAGATATCATCATCGACAGTTAAATCGTATGAATTTGGTTTTACATTTTGGCAGGAATTATGGTCTGTGAAATTGACCGATATTAATCCGTATATACTGCAAAGGGAGCTTGATAAATTAGAAGGATTGTCGAAGTCGTCAATCGGTCATGCTCGGCTTATTATCAGCCAACTATGCAAAGAAGCTATGCGTCGTCAAATCTACTCAACTGATTATTCTGAGTTGTTGATATCCCCTGCTGTTGCGGATCCAAAAGATAAAGACATCTTCAGCCGCGAGGATATTGACAAAATGTGGTCGGCTCTCGGTTCGGTTAAAGGTATTGAAGCGCCTCTATTAATGATATATACAGGTATGCGGATTGGCGAGCTTGCTTCGTGCAAGATTGAATATGTTAATCTCGAAGACCGTTATATTTTACATGGATCTAAAACATCGGCGGGTAAAAATCGGATAATTCCAATTCCAATGAAAATTTATCCGCTCATAGAAAAGCTATGTAAAACAAATCACGAATATCTAATCGAAAAGTCTGGTGCTGGCGTCTCAGCTGACTATTTACGCCGCCACTTATACCACCCAGCGCTTGAACGATTAAATGTAAAACAATTAACGCCGCACGCTTGCCGTCGGACTTACGCGACAATGCTCAACTCAGGCGTTAAGAATAAACAGTTCATTTCGGCTATCATGGGACATGCTAGCTTTGATACAACCGACCGCTACTACATCATTAATCAATCGAGAGACCTCGTCCACGCAGTCGATTTTCTGCAATAAAAAACCCACTATATATAGTGGTTAAAAATAATTAATATCACGTTAGTATCAACAACCGCTCTACCCCTTGGTGTAATGCCATCCCATTTTGACTCTTAATCAGTGGGCCCAGGGTTCGAGTCCCTGATGGCGCACCAACTTGAAAGGCTTGAAACCTATGTTTCAGGTCTTTTTTCTTTTTTATATTCTCGCAATTATGACGAAAAATAACGACTATCGCAAGAAATTTATTGTTATTCTCATAAAAATTATAGACCAAAACAACAAAAGATTCAAGTTTTTCATCTTACATCTTTATAATCTTAAACATAAAAAATGCAAGCAGTGTGTGCTGCCCCTTATTTCCGTGTACGGGTTTGTGGGTGCATATCAACGCTGCTTGCATTTTATTTTTATTTATTTTTCTTTTCTATCAATAGATGTTTAGCTGCAATACCAGGTTTTGTCAACTCGTTTGCATTTAAAATTTCATCTAGGTTTTCGTTTGTCATAATTCCTTCACGTAAAATGATTTCACGTACAGGTGTGCCAGTTTTTAATGATTCTTTTGCAATTGCTGCAGCTGGCTTGTATCCGATATGTGGAACAAGAGCTGTAATCATTCCAACAGAACTATTTAATAACTCTTCGATACGTTCCTTGTTTGCTGTAATTCCGTCAACGCAGTTTACTCTTAGAGTATTCATAGCTCCTGTTA
>CAMYPV010000003.1 GCA_947293975.1 uncultured Ezakiella sp.
CGAAGGCCCACCACAAAAGCACCCGAAAGGGTGCATTTTTTGTGGGACAGGGGATGTGAACTGTGCAAACATTTTCCATCCGAATTTGCAGCCAAATTTGCGACATTCTTGTGAAATGAATTTGTTTATTTCATCGACGTAGCTGACTACGCCTCTTCAATAAAAAATCCTTTCACTTCTAATCTCATCAAATTTTTCATGCAAATTAAAGAGTAGAATTGAATGACAGAATTACATAAAATAATTATATGGCTGATAGGATAGCCCGAAGGCCCACCACAAAAGCACCCGAAAGGGTGCATTTTTTGTGGGACAGGGGATGTGAACTGTGCAAACATTTTCCATCCGAATTTGCAGCCAAATTTGCGACATTCTTGTGAAATGAATTTGTTTATTTCATCGACGTAGCTGACTACGCCTCTTCAATAAAAAATCCTTTCACTTCTAATCTCATCAAATTTTTCATGCAAATTAAAGAGTAGAATTGAATGACAGAATTACATAAAATAATTATATGGCTGATAGGATAGCCCGAAGGCCCACCACAAAAGCATCCGAAAGGGTGCATTTTTTGTTGGAGAGAATTTGCAGTTTTAATGAAAGCACATGCATGATTAGATAGAGTCGGATATAATGGTAAATGCAATGCAGTGGGTGGCATTAAGAGTTTCATTACGAATAGATCTGAAATATAAGTTGAAAAATATTTTTTAATATCTATTGCTTTTTGCAAACTGTTATGGTATACTTATAACAGTTATAACAGATAGTATTTATAGGCGGTGTAATATGCATATTAAAATTAATAATTCAAGTGTGGATCCGATTTATTTGCAGATAAAAGATCAGATTAAGGCTCAGATTTTGTCGGGCGATTTGCATGCAGGCGATAAGTTGCCTTCGATTAGGTTTTTGGCAAAAGAGCTGCGCGTTAGTATGGTTACTGCAAAGCGTGCTTTTGACGAGCTTCAGATTGAGGGTTTTATTGACTCAATTCAGGGCAAGGGGAATTTTGTGGCGGCGCAAAATAAGGAGCTAATCAAAGAGGAATATCTAAGGCAAATCGAGGAAAAATTTCAGGAGATTATCGATATGTCGTTTATTGCGAATATTTCGGGTGATGAGCTTGAATACATGCTAAGGACAATGTTGGAGGGTAAATATGAGTGATTATGCTGTTGAAATCAAAGGTTTGAAAAAATCTTTTGATAATTTTACGCTTGGCCCAATCGACTTAAATATTCCAAGGGGAACGATTGTTGGATACATCGGGCAAAACGGTGCTGGTAAAAGTACGACAATAAAATTATTGCTGGGGCTTTTGAGACCTGATTTTGGTGAAATAAATATTTTGGGCAAGAGAGATGCTCAAAATGTGATGCTTAAAGATCGCATAGGTGTGGTTTTTGATGATTTGTATATTCCGCAAGAGATGAATTTAATGCAGGTGGAAAAATTTTGCTCGATGGTTTATTCAAAGTGGGATGAAAAAAGATTTTATGAATTAAAAAATGAATTTAAATTATCAAATGAAAAGTGCATAAAGAATTATTCGCGTGGGATGAAGATGAAGTTGGGGGCAGCTATTGCACTTTCACATAATGCGGAGCTTCTTATTTTGGACGAGGCGACAAGCGGCCTTGACCCGATTATTAGAGATGAGATTTTGGACATTTTGCTTGATTTTATGCAAGATGAAAATCATACGATTTTGATTTCTTCGCATATTTTGTCTGATTTGGAAAAAGTTTCCGACTACATTGCGTTTATTAACGATGGAAAGCTTTTGTTTTTTGAAGGCAAGGATGAACTTAAAGAAAAGTACGCAATTTGTTCAATTTCAAATGAAGAGGCTGAAAAGATTGACAGTTCTGCGATTGTTGGAAGACGCGTGCATAATTTTGGACAGGATTTGCTGGTAAAAAGAGATGAGGTTCACGAAGATTTTGAGCTTCAAAAGCCAAGCATTGAGGACATAATGATTTATTTTGTAAAGGGGGACAAAAATGAAAGCTCTAATCTATAAAGATCTTGTGACCTTGAAAAAAAATCTAATATTTTTGGCTGTGTTTTCGGTGGCGATTGCACTATACGGAATTTATTCGAAAGTATTTTTGATTACACCGATGCTTTTCGTAATGTTGCCGCTTATTTTAAATACAAGCGCATTTTCTTATGATGCGGCGGCAAAATTTGAAAACTTGGCATTTTCGATGCCAATAAATCGAAGGTATTATGTACTAAGCAAGCTGTTTTTCCCAGTGGTTTTTGGAGTGATTGGCGGATTGTTTGCATGCATTATGCTTGTAATACAAAGTGATCTTAAACCATTAAGCATTGCTTTGATATCGCTTGCAACTATGTCGGCTGCGGTTTTGATCTCGGCAATCCAGCTTCCATTCCTAATAAAATTTGGTGCAGAAAAGGGCAGAATAATTATGGTTGCAAGCTATTTTATAATCTTTGCAAGCTCATCGCTCTTAAAAGGAATACTGCCAGAAATTTCTGAGTTCTTTTCAAAAATCAGTAACGATTCAATGCCGATAATGCTTTTAATTGCGTTGGCTATCATAATATTACTGATATTTATTTCAACAATTTTTGCGATAAAATTTATAAATAGCAAAGAGTATTAATACTATGCACAATTTTTGTTTGCACAGCAGACAGGAATTGTGCATTTTTTGGGTATGATTAAAGAGAGGTGATAAGATGTTTAATTATGGCGAAGTTTTAAAAAATGCACTTGACGAATTTCAAACTCAGGCAAATTTAAAGACAGGGCAAATTTTGGTTGTGGGATGCTCTACAAGCGAGGTTGTTGGCGGAGTTATAGGCAGAACGTCAAGCATGGAAGTTGCAAGGGAATTTATTGATGTATTTTTAGAATTTGCAGCAAAACATAATATATTTTTGGCATTTCAATGCTGCGAGCATTTAAACCGAGCTATTGTTACAACTCGTGAGTGCATGGAGAAATACAATCTTGAAGAGGTGAGCGTTGTACCCAAAATGCACGCAGGTGGTTCGATGGCAACGATTGCATACGAAAGATTGACAGATGTAGTCGTGGTTGAGAGCATAAAGGCAGATGCAGGCATCGACATTGGAGACACATTCATAGGTATGCACATTAAGCCCGTTGCAGTACCGGTGAGAGTGAGTGTGAAGGAAATTGGCTCAGCACATCTTACACTGGTACGCCGTAGACCGAAGTTAATCGGTGGCGAAAGAGCGCATTACAAATAAATAAAATTACACAAAGGAGAATATAAGATGATTTATGATTTCACAGTAAAAGATAACGAAGGACATGATGTAAAACTCGACAAATACAAGGGAAAAGTGCTTTTGATTGTAAACACAGCGACAAAATGCGGATTCACCCCACAATACGAAGGCCTAGAGGAACTTTATAAAAAATACAAAGACCAAGGCTTTGAGATATTGGATTTTCCTTGCAATCAATTTGGACACCAAGCACCAGAGGACGATGCAGGCATACAGGGATTCTGCACGCTAAACTACGGCACGACCTTCGATAGATTTGCAAAGATAGATGTAAATGGTGAAAACCAATCGCCGCTATACAAGTATTTAAAGGATCAAGCTGGTGGAATATTGGGAGATGATATAAAATGGAATTTCACAAAATTCCTGGTCGACAGACAAGGCAATGTCGTAAAAAGATTTGCATCGCAAAAAACACCAAGAAAAATCGGTGAGGAAATCGAAAAACTTTTATAAAATTGAATTACAAATAGCATTGATGTACTTGTTATACAAACAAAGCCCATTATTTTCGTGAGGAATTAATGGGCTTTTAATATGCGATAATTGACACATAACAAAAATTTAATTAAGAATTTTTATCAAAATGCTTGACAAATTTAAATTTCAATTCTATAATTCAATTATAGACGGTTGCGTCGATAGGAGAGTGACATGGTTAGAAAGAGGATGTCTTTTGAAGAAAGAAGAGAGGAAATAAAAAAAGCGGCTGCAAAAGTTTTTGTAGAAAAAGGCTTTGCCAACACAACTATGGAGAATTTGATAATAGAAGCGGGATTGTCTAAGGGTGGTTTTTATTATTATTACAAAAACACCATTGACATCCTTTATGATATTATGGTTGATGGGATTAATTATAGAAATGCTATCATAAAAAAATCTTTAAACGAAAGCAAAAAGATAAATTCTGAGTTTTTGGCAAAAGAGATGACGAAAAAAGTAATTGACAATTCTTTGTACATGGGTGTGTATGTGGAATTTTTGCTTGCAAAAAAAAGAAATGAAAAACTTCAAGAAATGTATAAAATGTTAGAGCAAAAAACAATTGAGACTTTTAAAGATATTGACATTGATTTTTCAAAACTTAAAATAACTTTGGATAAATTTGAGTTTATGAGTTTTTTTATTAATGCTATGATTGTGTCTTCTAACGTTTTGAATTCAAGATGTGTTTTGCTGAAAAACAAAGATTTGATAGAAGAAATGTTTTTGTTGATTATAAAATAATATTTATTTTTTTTAGTCTTCACTGATAAAAATTATCAATAAAATATGAAAGGAGAAAATATGAAAGTTTATAAAAAATTATTTGCCTATATTTCGAATTTAAAGCCTGTGATTTTTATGGCTATTATAATGTCGGCACTATCATGTATGTTAATTAATTACGGTTACTATATGATTTATAGGTTTTTAAAAACACTTGTGATTGATTACGATTTAGATTTATCGGAGAAATTTGCGTTTAAGATAGCTGCATTTATTTTTGTAGGAGTGTTGTTTTATTTTATTGCTGTTTTAATTGCACACAAGGTTGGATTTCATCTTGAGAATGTGTTTAGAAAAAAGGGCGTAGAGGGATTAAGTAATGCAAATTTCAGATTTTTTGATACTCATCCTTCTGGGATGGTTCGAAAGATTATTGATGATAATGCGGCAATGACTCATACAATTGTGGCGCACATGATTCCAGATAATACAAAAGCATTTACCATGCCCATTTTGATTTTGATATTGGGATTTTCTGTAAGTTTAAGAGTTGGAATATGTATTTCGGTTTTGACGTTATTGTCAATTGCTTGCCTCGCAAGTATGATGGGTGGCAATGATTTTATGAAGACCTACCAAGATGCACTCGATAACTTATCTGCAGAAACTGTTGAGTATATCAGAGGAATTTCTGTTATAAAAATTTTTGGTGTATCGGTTTCTTCGATGAAAAAACTTTTTGAACTGATCCATAAGTATTCGGACTATGCATATAAGTATTCGCAAAAATGCAAAAAAACTTATGTCGTCTATCAGCTATTGTTTTTTGGATTGATTGCAATTTTGACAATACCTTTGGTATTTTTTATAGATAAATTGGGTGATAAAAGATTAATTGCGGTTGATTTAATAATGATATTATTCTTGACAGGATTGATGTTTTCAGCATTTATGCAGATAATGTTTGTAGGTATGTATGCGTTTCAAGGTAACTACGCTGTAGATTCGCTTGTAAAATTGTATGATGAGATGGCGGAGGAGAAAATTTCCTTTGGAACGGAAGAATTTTTTGAAAATCATAATATTGAATTTAAAAATGTTAGTTTTTCTTATGGCGATAAAAAAGTTATTGAAAATCTTTCGTTTAAATTGGATGAAAATAAAATATACGCGCTTGTAGGTGAGTCAGGATCAGGCAAGTCTACGATTGCAAAACTCGTTTGTGCTTATTACAAGATTGACTCTGGGGAGATTTTAATTGGCGGAAAGCCGATTGAAAAATATTCTAAGGATGCAATTATAAGTGAGATATCATTTGTATTTCAAGATACAAAGCTCTTTAGCGATAGTATTTATAATAATGTGCATTTGGCAAGAGAAACGGCAAGTCACGATGAAGTTATGAAGGCGTTGAGCCTTGCAGGGCTTGATGGACTTCTTGACAGATTAGAGGATAGAGAAGAGGCGATTATAGGCACTGACGGAATTTATCTCTCGGGTGGCGAATGTCAAAGAATTGCAATTGCAAGGGCAATACTAAAAAATTCTAAAATAATAATAATGGATGAAGCTTCGGCATCAATAGACCCTGATAATGAATATGAACTTCAAAAGGCTTTTAAGAACTTGATGAAAGGAAAAACGGTTCTTATGATTGCACACAGACTTTCGGCTATAAGAGGAGTTGATGAGATTTTGCTTGCCGAGGATGGCAAAATTGTTGAGAGGGGTTCACACGACGAATTAATGGCATTTAATGGAAAATACAATCGACTTTACAAAATGTATAACGAGGCCAATGAATGGAGGGTTAGTGATGAAAAAATTTCTTAAAAATAAATTTGCGCTCACAGATCAAGGCGTGGACGGATCAATTAAAGCTGGTATTTACAGCTTCTTGGTATTTGTTATTAATATGTTTCCGGCAATTTTATTGATGATTTTGATGGATCAATTTTTGTTAAATAATGTAAGAGATAGAAGTTTTTATATAATTTTTTCAACGCTGACATTAATTGCGATGTATGTGCTTTTAAATTTGGAATACGAAGCGCAATACAACGAGACCTACAAGGAGGCCGCAAATTTAAGAATAGATATAGCAAAAAAATTATCAGAGCTTGAGATGTCGTATTTTTTCAAACACGACCTCTCTGATTTGGCTCAGAGTATTATGGCAGACGTTGCGGCGATTGAGCATGCAGTAAGCCATGCGGTACCTGTTGCATTTGCATTTGTATTGTTTATGCCTATGACTACTGCATTGATGTTAATCGGCAATTGGAAAATGGCTCTTGCGGCGGTTGGACCAACATTATTATCGTTTGCATTTATACTACTTTCGAAAAATTATTCGAAGGCTCAGTTTAACAGACATTATGTAAAACTTAGAAAAAATTCAAAGGCATATCAGGAAAGAATTGAGCTATCGAAAGAAATTATCGCATTTAATCTGACGGATAAATTTAAAAAAAATCTCTACACAAAATTGGACGAGAGTGAAAAGATTCAGTGGTCGAGCGAGAGCAAAAATGGTTTAATAATGCTTTTTTCAGGAGTTTTTTCTCATTTTTCTTTGGCGCTTACTATAATTGTAGGAATTCATCTTATGAAAACTGGTGAAATCTCAATACTTTATTTGCTCGGCTATATACTTGCATCAATGAAAATTAAAGATCTTGTTGACGCAAATTCAGAATTTTTTATGGAGATATTTTATCTAGATTCTGCTGTGAAAAGAATTAATGAAATAAGAAACTCAAAAGTTTTAAAAGGACGAGACACTGAATTTAACAAATTCGATATTGAAGTGAAAAATGTGGATTTTTCGTATGATGGCAAGAAGAAAATTCTAGACGATGTCACATTCACAGCATCGCAAGGTATGGTAACTGCGATTGTTGGAGAGTCTGGCTGTGGCAAAACGACACTACTTCGTATAATCTCAAGGCTAAATGATTTTGACGATGGTGAAATTTTGATAGGCAATGAAAACATCAAAGAAGTTTCGACAAAGAGCCTTTATAAAAACATATCGATAGTTTTTCAAGATGTTAAGCTTTTTAACACAAGTATTATGGAGAATATTCGAATTGGAAGAAATGGTGCGACTGATGACGAGGTTATAGAGGCGGCAAAGCTTGCAAACTGTGATTTTATTTGGGATTTAAAGGATGGATTTTCTACAACTATTGGAGAAAATGGCGAACAATTATCTGGCGGTGAACGTCAGAGATTATCAATTGCAAGAGCGTTTTTAAAAGATGCGCCGATTTTGATACTTGATGAAATTGCGTCAAGTTTGGACGTAGATAACGAAAGAAAAATTCAGCAATCATTGAATAAATTGATAAAAAACAAAACGGTCATTATCATATCTCACAGGATGAAATCAATAGAAAATGCTGATAAAATAGTTGTACTAAAAGACGGAAAGGTTGAGCAGATCGGTAGTCATAAAGAATTGTTAGTTACAAGTCCAGTTTATAAAAATCTAATCGAAAAAACTACGGCTGCGGAAGATTTCGTTTATTAGAAAAATTGTGATAATAAAGATATTAATTAGCAGGCGAAAGCCTGTTTTTTAATCTTGATAAAAAAATTTATAAGTGCTATAATGTTTATTAATTAAGGAGGATATTTTATGAAGAAACTTTTTAGTGTAATTCTTGCAATTGCATTCGTTTTTGTTGGATGCGGCAAGAAGAGCGATTTTAACGGAGAGCTTTCATTTGCGGGTTCTTCAACATTGGCACCGGTTGTGGCTGCAATCGCTGATGATTTAAAAGCAAATAACAAAACTTGGAAAGATATTGACAGTTCATTTGCAGATAAGGAAATTGTTGTAAACGTTGCAACTGGTGGTTCAGGTGCTGGCGTTAAGGCAATTCAAGAAAAAACTGCAACATTTGGTATGCTTGCACGTGGATTGAAAGACACAGAATCATCAATCGAAGGTCTTGTTGAACACAATATTGGAATTGATGCTTTGACAATTTCAGTTAACCCTGAAAACCCAATTACAAAGATGATTGACAGTCTATCAAAAGAAGAAATCAAAAAATTCTTCTCAGGCGAATACAAGAAATGGTCAGATTATGATCCAAGTCTTCCAGATGAAGAAATCGTTGTTGTTACAAGAGACTTAGGTGGCGGAGCTCACTCAGTTTTCCAAAAGAAAATCATGGGCGACGACGCTGTAAGAGAAGACGCAATCCAAGCTCCATCAATGGGTGCACTTGTTCAAAAAATTATTGAAAATAAAAATGCAATCGGATACGCTTCATATGGTGTTTCAAAACAAAACGAAGGCAAATTGTTCCCAATCAAAGTTGACGGCGTTCAAGCAACTGAAGAAACAATTTTAGATGGTTCATATATTATTTCAAGACCACTTATCATTGTTCACATTGGCGAATTAACTGGCGAAGCTAAATACTTTATGGATTATGTTGAATCCGAAAAAGGCAAACAAATTCTAGCAGATCTTGGATTTGTTCCTACAAAATAATAATTGAAATTGGAGGTGAAGATATGAAAAGAAACGACAAATTATTTAAGGGCGTTCTTTCTGTCTTCGCCTTTTTTTCTATTTCATTGTTGTTTTTAATTGTGCTTTTTATCGTAAATGAAAGCACAGATTTTTTTAACGCAGTTGGATTAAAGGAGTTTTTGTTTGGCACAACATGGCGTAAGGGCGTTGACATGCTATACGGTCTTCTTCCAATAATTCTTGCAACTTTATACACATCTGCAATTGCAGTTTTGTTTGCACTGCCTGTTTCTATTGGCATTAGCGTATTTATAGTGGGCTATGTGCCGAAGCGTTTTAAAAAATACATATTGAATTTTCTAAACATACTCGCAGGTATTCCGTCTGTGGTTTATGGTTTTTTGGGGTTGACGGTTATCGTAAAGTTTTTTGAAAATCATTTTAACTTTGCAACTGGTGAATCAGTTTTGTCGGGCGGAATATTGTTGGCACTAATCGTTCTACCGTATATGGTGTCAATTACTGTTGATAAAATGCAAAAGTCATACGATGAATACAGTGAAGTCTATAAGACTTTGGGCATTTCGAAGGATTATTTTTTGCGTACGGTTATACTAAAGGACGCAAGAAAAAATATAATTGCAGGCATAATACTTGCACTTGGGCGTGCGTTTGGCGAGACTATGGCGGTAATGATGGTCATTGGAAACGCGCCTATTATGCCGACACTTTTTGGCAAAGCTCAGACGATTCCATCTTTGATTGCGCTTGAGATGGGGATGGTTGAAATTGGCAGCGTGCATTATCACTCACTGTATGCAGCGGGGCTTGTGCTTATGATTATAACAATTTTAACCAATATTATTTTTGCATTTGTAACGAGGGATAAAAGATGAAGTTAAGAAATTTTTTGTTTAAAATTTTTATAGCGTTTACGCTCGGAACATTTTTAATAATATTCTTGAGTTTATTTGTAAATTTATTTTTAAATGGCAAGGGATTTTGGGATCCAAAATTCCTGCTTGGAAGTCCAGAAGGATTGCCGCCAGGCAGAGAAGGCGGAATTTTTCCGGCAATTGTCGGGACGTTTATAACATTTTTGTTGTCGTCAGTAATTTCTGCTTTTCTTGCAATTATGACGGCAATATATGTGAGATTTTATGTAAAATCGGCAAAGGTTGAAAAGATTTTTACAATTATAATTCAGTGCATCTCGGGTGTGCCTTCGATTGTGCTGGGGCTTTTTGGCTACACTTTGCTCGTATACAAGATGGGGCTTGGCAAATCGGTTTTGTCGGCATCAATTACGCTTGCAATTATGATTTTTCCATTTATAGAAGTTAGAATAGATAAGCTAATACAAAATTTTGATACTGAAAAAATAGAAATTGGGCTATCGCTTGGACTTGACAAGGGCTTTGTAATTAGAAATATAGTTTTAAAGGGCATAAAGCGTGAGATAATACAGACGATTACACTTGGCGGCAGCCTCGCAATGGGGGCAACAGCTCCAATTATGCTGACAGGTGCGGTTATTCATGCGGGCGTTCCAAACTCGCTGTCAAGCTCGTTTATGTCGCTTCCGTATCATGTGTATATGCTTATAAACGAAGGCATTTCAACAGAAATGGGCTACAAGACAGCGGCTGTTTTAATAATAATATTGATATTAATAAATGTATTGTCGATGATATTTGGCAGAAAGGACACAAAATGATCACAACGAAAAATTTGAGCATATCCTATGGCGAGGATAATATTATAAAAAATGCGAATTTAAATTTTAAAGATAAATCAATAACCGCAATCATTGGGCCAAGTGGCTGCGGCAAAACGACGCTCTTGGTAAGCTTAAACAAAATAATCGAAGAGCGTGGCGGCAAAATAAGTGGTGAGATAGAATTTATGGGGAAAAATATCAGTGAATATCCATTGAACGAACTTAGAAAGCAAATAGGCATGGTGTTTCAAAAGCCGACGCCGTTTCCAATTTCAATCGAGGACAATATAAAACTTGCCACAAAATATCACTCAATCAAGGACAATACTGTGGAGACATTAAAGCGTGTCGGTCTTTATGAAGAGGTAAAGGCGGATTTAAAAAAATCGGCACTTGAATTATCGGGCGGTCAACAACAAAGGCTTTCGATTGCAAGGTCACTTGCCATCAATCCGCGCGTGTTATTGTTGGACGAGCCTTGCTCAAGTTTGGATATAATAAACACAAAAATAATCGAGGATTTGCTACTTAATTTAAAAAAGGAAATGGCAATAATCATCGTAACTCATAACCTCGCTCAAGCGAGAAGAATTGCCGATGAGACGATATTTATGTTATCTGGCGAAGTGGTCGAAATTGGCAACACAAAAGACATTTTTGAAAATCCTAAAGACGAGCGTACACGTCAGTATATCGGGGGAATGTTTGGATAGAAGCATTTATATGCTTCTTTTTGTTTGCATTTGATTATCAATTAAGTTATAATATTGATAACAGGGAGGATTTTATGAAGTATTTTAATATATCAAATGATAAAGTCAGCAGACTTGGCTACGGTTGTATGCGTTTTCCTGTTATCGACGGGGACAACGCAAAGATCGATGAGGCAAAGGCTTCTGAGCAGTTGATGCATGCTATTAAAAACGGAATTAATTACATAGATACAGCTTATGTGTATCACGGCAAGAACAGCGAGAAATTTGTGGGAAAATTTGTTCAGGAAAATAATCTAAGAGATGATTTGTTTTTGGTTACCAAAATTCCTTGCTGGATGGTTGAAAAGTACGAGGATTTTGATAAATTTTTAAACGAACAACTTGAAAATTTGCGCACAGAGTATCTGGATTTTTGTTTATTGCACTCGCTTGATCTAAAAGCTTTTAGAAAGATTAAAGAGCTTGGCGTTTTTGATTTTATCGAAAAAGCAGTTGCAAGCGGAAAAATTAGACATATAGGATTTAGTTTCCACGACGAATACCCAGCGTTTGAAGAGATTTTAAAGTCGTACGACTGGGATTTTTGCCAAATTCAATTAAACTATCTCGACACAGAATACCAGGCAGGCATGAAAGGTTACGAACTTGCAACGAGCCTTGGTATACCAGTTGTTATAATGGAGCCTTTAAAGGGTGGCCAATTGTCAAATCCGCCTGAGGAAATTTTGAAACTAAGCGACGAGTTTAAACCGCTAAGCCCTTCACAACAAGCACTAAAATTCCCACTGTCGCTGCCAAATGTGATGACGGTTTTGTCGGGTATGAACGATATTACGCAGATTGACGAAAACATTCAAATCGCAAGCGAAGTTGAACCTGATAGCTTGAGTGAAGAGGATAAGAACTTTTATAAAAAAGCCAGAGATATTTTTAAATCAAGAGAGAAAATCGGCTGCACAGCGTGCGAATACTGTATGCCTTGCACTGTAGAAATAAATATTCCAAGAGTATTTTCACTTTGGAACGACGCATTTTTATTTGACGAAGAAGAAAAATCGAAAGATAGTTATAAAAAATATATTGAAGAAAAAACGCCAGCAATAGATTGCATATCGTGCGGTCAATGTGAAGCTGTGTGCCCACAACATCTTGACATAATAGATGGGCTTCGAGAAGCACACGAATATCTGACAAAATAATCCACTAAAATGTGGATTTTTTTGTTGCAAAATATTTTTTAAAGTGGTATAATCTATTTAAAGAAATTTTTAAATAGATTTGCGAGGTGTTAAAAATTATATCAGATGTATTGTCGTGTCTTGCTGATGACAACAGGCGAAAAATTATAGAAACTCTAAAGCGTGGTAAGATTAGCTCGGGCGATTTGGCAAATGAATTACACATGAGTCCGCAAGCGCTTAGTTATCATTTGGCAAAATTAAAAAAGGCGGATTTAATATATGAAACTAAGTACAAGAATTTCATATATTACGAACTTGATCTCACAATTTTGGATGAAATTGTGATGTGGATTAGCAATCTAAAAGGAGGAAATGATGAAAAAAAGATGGATTAACATTCTTATGTATCTACCACTTGTGCTTGCAATTATAGCGGTGGGGTTTATGGATACAAAAATTCCAATGCATTACGACTTTGCCGGCAATGTCGACAGATGGGGCAGTAGATTTGAAATTTTCATATTGCCAATAGCGACGATTATTATTGGAGCATTTTTGTTGTGGGTGGTAAAAATAACCACCAAGAAAGAAAAAAACGGCAACAATAATGAAAAATTTCTGCTATATACAATTGCCTGGGACCTTGTAATTTTTAATGTATTAAATATTATGATTATATACAGTGGCCTTCAAAAATTAGAAAAGCTAGAATTTAAGGGAATAGATTTTGAACAGCTTATGCTTGGACTAAATGGATTGTTATTTATTTTTTTAGGCAATAAAATGCCAAAGATAAAAAGAAACAAATCGGTTGGACTTGTAACCAAATGGTCGATGGCAAACGATTTAGTATGGAAAAAATCTCAAAGAACGGGAGGAATAATTTTTATATTAATGGGCATTGGTTTTATGATTTTCCCATTTATTTTTAAACCCGAGCGCATATTCGTGTATTATTTAATATTTACAGTCTTATGTATAATTGCAATGATAGTTTCAACCTATATCATCTATAAAAAATACGAGGACAAAGAATTAATAGAATAAATAGAACGCAAATTTAAAAGCACAGTTTCAGATGATTATATATCAAATGAAACTGTGCTTTGTTTAGTGCATAACTATATTTTTGTTAATTGTAATGTGAAATTATTTTTGCTGATAAGTTTATCGTCATGCGATATTATTAATATTATTTTATCTTTTGATAGTTTATTTAATGTGTTAATTACAATTTCTTTTGTAGCAAAATCCAGATGAGATGTCGGCTCATCTAGGAGCAGAATGTTTTTGCCCATAGCCAATGTGTATGCAAGGGAAAGCCTCTGTCTTTGTCCCTCAGAAATTTTATCTTGCTCAATAAATGTTTCTAGCAAATCATTATAATCGTTTGATTGAAAATCGTCAGGGGATATTGCCACACTTTTTAATATATTTATCATCTGAGATTCTTCTAATGAGTAGTTTATATTATTAAATACGGTTTTTATAGTTCCATCTATAATTGGAGAGTTTTGTTGCATGTAAGAAATATATTTTGAAATATATTTTATTGAACATTCTTTAATGTCGATATCATTTAACATAATTTTGCCACTATACTTAATATTTTCATCTCCAAGCATAGCTTTAAAAAGTGTTGTTTTACCAATACCTTTTTCACCACTTATTTTATATAAGCCATTATTACAGATATTTATATCGCTAATGCAAAGTTCATGATGAGGGAGCTTTAATTTTAGATTTTTTATTTCTAATGAGTTTTTTTGGGTTTCGAAATGTTGTTTAGTGATTAAATCAACATTTTTATTTAAAAATATTTTTATGCTATTGAAAGCGGCTTTCTTTTTTTCAGTATCTGCAATAAATTCTACAGTATTTCTAAAAATTCCCATAAAGCTAGTTATAGTAAGCAAAAGTGCCATTAATTCTCCAAGGGTTATATCTATTTTCCAGAAATAAATAATTAGTAGTGGAAGATATGTTTGTGCAAAACCAAGCATATAAGGTATAAACATATATTTCAAATTTGAAAGATTTGCATCCTTAAATGCTAATCTATATTTTTCAAATTTTGATTCGTATTCTTTTTCGAATTTTGTATTAGAATATTTTGAACGATCTAAAACAGTTTCGTACATATAATTATTGTACTCTTTAAAATCTTTGCTTTTTTCTAATAGTGTTTCTTCTTTCTTGTATAATTTACCTTTAAAGATAAAGCTATATGTCAGCAACAGAAGACCGATAGCGGATAGAATTATTACAATCCTGATATCTAAAGTAACGATGTAAGCTGCACTTCCTAAACTTGCAGCAATTACAAGAATATAGTTCGCATAATCATCAAATATAGATATAACGTTTTCTAAATTGTCAGATATTAATGCGTATAGTCTATCTTTTGTTAATTTATCCTTAAATGCGTACTCCGTCATTGATGAATACACGCTTGACCTTAATTTTGTGGAAAGATTTTTGTTATACAGTTTTACAAGGTATGTTAAAATTTGTCTTATAGACGTTAATGCAATCATAATTAATACAAGAAATATAAATTCTGTCTTAATTCCATTTTTGAAAATTAATTTAACATGCTTATCAACAGTATACTCAATTGTATTATTCATCATCCATACGTAAAATATTTCATACAAAAAAGCAATTAGTAACATCAATAATATCTTGATATTTTTAGTTAATCTATATATCAAACTCATTGTTATACTCCTTAACGACAGCATTCTTAACTTGATAAATTTTGCTTGCGAACTCATCTAAATAATCATCGTGATATGCTATTACGTATGTTCTATTTTTCGAGTCTTTTTTTATGAATTCAAATAATTTTTCTTTATTTTTCGAATCAAGTGAAGCACCAGGTTCATCAAGAAATACTAGCTGTGGCTCGGATATTATAGCTCTTATTATAAGTAGCAAATCTCTTTCTCCACCAGAAAGTTTATTAAATTCTACACGCTTATAGATATTTTCAAGCTCAAGCATATCCATTGAGCTTAATATATTTCTAAACTTTTCTATATTATCAATATTTAAGATTTCTTCTATAGAGCTACCTAAAAAGATACCATCTTTAAGTGAAATTGATGCAATTTTTGTAATATCATTTGTCCTTGACAGATTAACATTGATATTAGGTACCCAATCACCCATGTCAAAAGAATTGTATAAAATATTTAAAACTGTCGACTTACCACTGCCGGAGTTACCTTTAAAAATGTATATACCGCTTTTATTAAAACTCATTTCAGGAAATGATATTTCGGGACCATCAATGTATGAAAAACTTCCGCTTGGAATAGAATATAGCACATTGTTACTGTTATTTGTAAATCTATAAAGTTTATTTTTACTAACAAGTTCTGTCACAGATTTAATTTCATTCATCTTTGAAGTACTCTCGCTTTGATTATTGACCATTTCAAGTATTGATATGCAAGCTGGTAACAAAAATCTACTGTAAATATTTGTTGAAATTAAAAAACCTCCTGGAGTAATATCTCCACTTAGGAGTAAAAAGCCAGAGTATAGAGGTACAATTAAAACAATAGTTATATTAAGCGTTTCTCTTATTAATGTTAAAACGGATTCGAGAAATAATACTTTTTTCTCTTTTTTTAGAATTTTTTTGAGATTATTAGCATAAATATTCTTGCTGGCATTTTCTAATCCATTATAGTAAATCCAGTTAATATTATTTATACTGTTAAGAAAAATACTGTCCTTTTGTCCGCTTAAGTTTGAAATTTCAATATTTAAAGTATCAGACTTCTTACTTATAATATAAGTTATTAAGGCAAAAGGTATTAATAATAATATCACTAACAAAATTTTATATGTAACAGCAACATATAGGTAAGTTGAAAACATGATAATCTCTAAGCCATAATATACGGTTGTGTATAGATTTTGGACGTCTAAATCAACCATATCTGAAAGGTTTCTATCTAAATTTGTCCTACCGCCGATGGAATACATCAAAATTCTATTTCTGAACTTTAAAGGAGAATTAAACAATAATTTTTTTCTGTGTATAGATGATAAATCAATCTTTTCTAAAGAAATTACATGATCCTCTAAAAATTGGTCACAAAAAAATATTGCTAAAGACATAAAAATGATGTTTAAAATTAAAATATGAAATGAACTTGATCTAAGCATAATATAATCGACACTCATTTGTAAAACGTAGTTCATATATATAGAAAGAGCAGATGAAATAATAGAAATTGCAACGATTTTTAATGATGTGTTTTTCTTTGCTCTTAATAAATCAAACATAATTGACTCCTTATTTTATATTATAAGTCCTTTCTACCATGGTTCTGAATAATTTTCTTGCTGCGTCAAAATCTTCTTCATTTGGGTGGAGCTGTCCGATATTTCTGGCGAGTGTTTGTATTGGTGTTGGGTATCGTGGGTGTGTTGGTGGGCGTGAATTTATTTCGTCTAGTTTTTCTTTTGAGATTCTGCCCTGACACATAAATGTGCCGATAACCCTATTTGAGTCGTCGATCATTTCGCCTGCACGATAAAACACTCTGCTTGTTTGCATTGAATAAGGATATGCGCCTAGCGTACCGAAGAGGGCGATGCGTGAGTTTTGTATGCTTTTTAGAAGCTCGCAGCTTTCTTCGTCTGGAAAGCCTTTGTCAACCCAAAATCCAATAAACACATAGTCGTAATCGCTCAAATTATAATTGTGAGCTTCGTTTATTGGTATTATTGTTGCATCTTCTTGAAATTCTTTATAGATTGCTTCGGCAACTGATTTAGTATTTCCTGTTACACTTGAATATATTACAATTATTTTCATAATTCCTCCTTAATTAATATTAACAAATTTCATTAAAATTGTCAAAGATAATATAACTTTAAAAAGACTTATGTTTTTACTTGACAAATTATAATATTAGATGTAAAATTACTGTAACTTGATGTGATGAATTTGTATCTTGTTGTGAAATATTAATAATAAAAGGAGTGGAAAAAATGGCAAATATTGATTTTAATCAAAAGCACCTTACACCTCATAGGCGAAAGATGATTGAGACTTTTGTCGATTGCACAAGAAATATTATCAAAGAAGATGGTATCAAGGGTGTTACAATTAAAAAGATATCAGACACAACTGAGTTGAATACAGCTACGATTTACAACTATTTTGAAAATATCGAGCATTTGATGTTTTTCTCAATTATGGACGCGATGGATGATTACTTAAAAGATTTATCAAACTATGTAAAAGAAGGGGATGATCCTCTTTATGTTTACAAACAAGTTTGGAGATGTTTCTCTAAGCATGCATTTTTAAAACCAAATGAGTATATCGAAATATTCTTCTCAGACATAGCTCGCGACAAGGGATACTATGTATATCAATACTATAAAATTTTCCCATTCGAAAACAATGGATATCCGGCATATCTTGACAAGATGCTAGGTGCAGCAACTTTAATCGAGAGAAATCAAATTCTAAGTGAAGTTTGTGTTAATGTTGGTTACTTTGACAGAGAAACTTCTGAGCAATGCAATTGGATGATTTATTATATTTTTGAAGGTATGTTAAGACGTGTTGCAAGTAGAGAATTAGATGCAAATGAAGCTTCAAAGCAATTTGATGAGTACATGGAGATTATTGTTGACAGACTAAAATTAAAATAAATGTATTAATTTTGTTAATGCAAATAATATTTTAATGCAATCCGTATTTATATGGGTTGCATTTTTTGTTTGTAATTTTTGTTTTGGTATTGATTATTTTATATATTTTGGGGTATAATATAAATACATTAGCACTCACTGTTGATGGTTGCTAATAATTACGAAGGAGGCAATTATGAATATTAAACCATTAGGAGATAGACTTTTAATTGAAAAGGTTGAAGCAGAAGAAAAAACTGTTTCAGGCATTGTTTTACCACAAAGTGCAAAAGAACAACCAAGCATTGCAATTGTTAGAGCAATTAGCGAAGAATTATCAAAAGATGAAAAACGCAAAAACTTGGTTAAAGTTGGTGACAAAGTAATTTTTAGTAAGTATTCAGGCACAGAAATTAAAGACGGCGGCAAAGAATATTTGCTCGTTAAATGGATAGATGTTTTAGCAGTAGCAGAATAGGGGGAAGATTATTATGGCTAAAGATATTTTACACGGCAGCGATGCTAGGGCCGCTATGGAAAAGGGCATCAATAAATTAGCAGATACAGTTAAGGTTACACTTGGACCTAAGGGCAGAAATGTTGTTCTTGAAAGACCTTATGGTTCTCCACTTATTACAAACGACGGCGTTTCAATCGCTCGTGAAATTGAACTTGAAGATAAGGCAGAAAATATGGGCGCTCAACTTCTAAGAGAAGTTGCAACCAAGACAAATGACGTTGCAGGTGACGGTACTACAACAGCAACAATTCTTGCACAAGCAATTGTTAAGGAAGGTTTGAAAAATCTTGCTGCTGGTTCTAACCCAATGATTTTACAAAAAGGAATTAGAAGAGCAGTTGAAAAGACTGTTGAAAGCTTGAAGAATGCATCAGTTAAGATCGAAGACAAGGAATCAATTGCAAATGTTGCAAGTATTTCAGCTGGAGATCCAGAAATCGGTAAATTAATAAGCGATGCAATGGAAAAAGTTGGCAACGACGGCGTAATTACAGTTGAAGAATCAAAGAGCATGGGTACAACGCTTGAAGTTGTTGAAGGTATGCAATTTGATCGTGGATATGTAAGCAGCTATATGGTTACAGATTCTGAAAAAATGATTGCAGAACTCGACAATCCATATATTTTAATCACAGATAAGAAGATTTCAAATATTCAAGAAATTTTGCCACTTCTTGAACAAATCGTTCAATCAGGCAAGGCTCTTTTAATTATTGCTGAAGACATTGAAGGCGAAGCAATGGCAACTCTTGTTGTTAATAAATTAAGAGGCACATTTAACTGTGTTGCTGTAAAGGCTCCTGGCTTTGGCGATAGAAGAAAAGAAATGCTTCAAGACATCGCAATTTTAACAGGTGCAACAGTTGTATCATCAGATTTAGGCTATGACTTAAAAGAAACAACAGTTGACATGCTTGGTACATGCCAAAAGGTTAAGATTGAAAAGGAAAACACAGTTATCGTTAAAGGCGCTGGCGACGAACAAAAAGTTCAAGACAGAATCAAACAATTACGCGTTCAATACGAAGAAAGCGACTCAGAATTCGACAAAGAAAAGTTACAAGAAAGACTTGCAAAATTATCTGGCGGTGTTGCAGTAATTCAAGTTGGTGCAGCAACAGAAACTGAATTGAAAGAAAAGAAACTACGTATCGAAGACGCACTTGCAGCAACTCGTGCAGCAGTTGAAGAAGGCATTGTTTCAGGTGGCGGCGTTGCACTATTAGACACAATCGAAGATGTACGTCCACTTCTACAAGATGTTGAAGGCGACGAAAAGACAGGGGTATCAATTATCTTAAGAGCTCTTGAAGAACCGCTACGTCAAATTGCAGAAAATGCTGGCAAGGAAGGCTCGGTAATTGTAGAAAAAGTTATGTCGTCAAAACGTGGCGAAGGTTACGATGCACTTAACGACAAATACGTCGATATGATTAAGGCTGGTATTGTTGACCCAACAAAGGTAACACGTTCAGCATTACAAAACGCAAGCTCAGTTGCATCAATGATTTTAACAACAGAAGCAACAGTTGTTGATCAACCAGAAGAAGCTGGAGCAGCTCAACCACAAATGCCAATGGGCGGTATGATGTAATAAAAAACACGGCTTATAAACCGTGTTGATAATAGACTCAGGAGTTTTCCTGGGTCTATTTTATTATGAAATTTTTATAATTTCTAATTACCTTGTGGCCTGATGGCTCAAGATAACCTTTTAATAATGCTTCACGCAATTTGTAGTAATCGCTTTCGCTGTCGTCAGATACGACGGCGGCTTTTTCTTTTATGTGAAAGCTTTCGTGATCGTCGTGATCGTGTCCACCTTCACAGGTGTTGTCGCGGCTTTTGTTGGGATCAACAAGTAGCGGATTTTTCGCGTATTTTTCGTGTGTGTCTACAACTGTGATTAGATTTAGATTATTGTTTTCGTCAAGCGTTGCATCAAGCGCATGGTCGCATGGCATTCCGTCTAAGATAATATTATTGATGCTTTCAAATATTTCCTGTGCGCCGTCCAATTTGTCGGGTGCAATTTGTTTGGCAAAATTATAAGCTTTTGCATAAATATCTTCGCCGTTATTTATTGCATAAGACAATCTTGATTCAACGATGTCAATCATAGCTGACAAAAATCCGTGAATATTTTCTTGATCGATAATTTTTTCTAGCGGTTCTGTCGATACTGGTTGAATTTTTTCGTTTAATTTGCTCAACTCTTCTTCGTTTAAAATATTTTTTGTTATTATGTCTTGAAATTTAATCTTATCATACATTTTATAGTGTATTGGTCCTAAAAACTTGCTCATTTAATACCTCCATTTTGAAATATACCCTACCGAGGATAATTTATTCATCTAAAGTTGAATTTTTACGCGTTTTGTTATATAATCAGAGAGAAAAGGGTATAATCTATGAGGAGGAGGTAGTTAAAGATGAACGAAGAATCTACAAATGTTGTAATTGGTCTTCATCGCATTGTGTCTTACATCGATTCAAAAACCGAAGTAATAGCAAAGCGTTTTGGAGTTACATTAAGTCAATATTTTATTCTTGAAGCTCTACACAAATATGGCGAGCTTTCAGTTAACGAAATACAAGAACAAATACTAGATTCAAATGCAGCAATTTCATTGGTTATCAAAAATCTTGAAAAGCATAGACTTATTTCTAGACGACTTGATGATAGTGATAGAAGAAAGAATTTACTATCATTAACAGAGTTCGGCATTGACGTAATTGATCGTGCTTATCCAAGGGTTTTGGAAATGTATGAACAAGAGCTAAAAGCTTGGAGTGTTGAAGATCACGAACAACTAATAAAACTTATTAAAAAATTTAAAATTACAGTAGAAGGAGAATAATAATTTGCTAGAGGTATTAAAGAGTAGAAGAAGTATATATAATTTAAGTAAAAATATAGATTTAAGTGAAGATGAAATTATTCGAATTGTTGAAGATACAACAAGGTATGTGCCAGACGCTTTTGATATGAAGAGTCAAAGAGTTGTGCTTGCGCTTGGTGATAAGCACGATGAATTGTGGGAAAAAATTTACGATGCATTTGATGGTAAACTTTCTCGCGAGAAGATTGACGGATATAAAGCGGCTTATGGCACTGTTCTTTATTTTATGGATGAAAATGTTATTAAGTCCTTACAGGAACAATTTGATATTTATGCAGACAATTTTCCAATCTGGGCAAACCAATCAAATGGTATGCTGCAATATGCGATTTGGACTGCATTTACAAAACATAACATAGGGGCTAATATTCAGCACTATAACCCAGTGATTGATGAAGCTGTAAAAAAACTCTTTAATTTGCCAGAAAATTATAAATTAGTTGCACAAATGCCTTTTGGCAAAATTGAAGCAATACCTACTGAAAAAACACAAGAAGATATTACTGAAAGAGTAAAAATCGTAAAATAATATTTTAAATTAGAGCCTTTGAAGGCTCTTTTTTATTTGCAAAAATAGTTAGTCTATTATAAACTAATTTAGTTAGCAGACGTTAATTATATTGAACAAAATTGAAATATATAGTAATATATATTTAGGAGGGGCTATGTTTAAAATTGTTTGGATTATTTTTGGATTTATATTTTTTGTAATTGGAACAATCGGCGTATTTGTGCCGCTGCTTCCGACATTTCCTTTTTATGTTGCAACGGTGTTTTGCTTTGCAAGAAGCTCAAAGCGTCTTGAGGAATGGTTCAAGTCGACAAAGCTTTATAAAAATTATGTTTTAAATGTTGTTAGTAAGAAGTCTCTAACTTTAAAAGCAAAGGCGATTACAATTATATCATTCACACTCACAATGGGTATCGGATTTTATTGCATGAGAAGAGTTCCTGTTGGGCAGATTATTTTGGCATTTGTCTGGTTGGGACATGTGATTTACTTTGCATTTGGAATTAAAACTGAAAAAGCAAAAAGCATGGAGAAAGTAGAAGAATAGTTTGCAAGCGAGCTGGCGTTGCCAGCTTTTTTGTTGTGAGTTATTTTTAAATATGTTATAATAATTTTAAACAAAGAGGTGATAATATGAATTTGAAATTGGTAAGAGTAAGTGCCGAGTACAAGGATTTGATTGTTGAGATGCTTGACGAATGGGTCGATTACAATAACACTCATGATGAAAACAAGTCACCGGCAGCTATTTTTAAGCCTTACGACAATTTTAATAATTATATAGATGAGTTAAACAAAATTGTTCCGATTGAGGGGCATGTACCAGCGACAACTTTGTTTTGTCTTGACAAGGATAAAAACAAAATGGTAGGTGCTGTTGATATAAGGCATTATTTGAACGAGTTTTTGCTTCAATTTGCCGGGCATATTGGCGATGGCGTAAGGCCGTCTGAACGTAAGAAAGGTTATGGCACAGAAGTTTTGAGGCTTGCGTTAATTGAATGCAAAAAGCTTGGCCTGGATAGAGTTTTGGTGGTTTGCAGTGATGATAATATCGGCTCAAAAAAATCCATCATAAAAAACGGCGGCGTCTTGGAGTCGACGATTGAGCATGATGGGAAAATTATGGAGAGATATTGGATAGATTTAGAAAGTTGATGAAAGGAATTAATTATGTTAGCAATTATTAATGGTAAGATTTACACAATGACGGGTGATTTGTACGAAAATGGTACGATTATTATTAAGGATGACAAGATTGTCGAAGTTGGCAACAATATTTCAGTGCCATCAGACGCACAGGTTATTGATGCAGAGGGGCATATGATAACGCCAGGCATTGTGGACGCGCACACGCACATAGGTCTTGACGAAGAAGGCATAGGCTACGAGGGCAAAGACTACAACGAAGGCACAGATCCGGTTACACCACAGATGCGTGGCATAGACGGAGTGTATCCACAGGACAAGGGATTTTTGCAGGCGCGTCAAGGTGGCGTTACAACAGTTGTAACGGGACCTGGCTCTGCCAACTGTATCGGCGGAACATTTTTGGCTCTTAAAACTTATGGCGACAGAGTTGATAATATGGTTGTTAAAAATCCATTGGCTTTAAAAATTGCATTTGGCGAAAACCCAAAGAGATTTTACGGCAAAAATGGCAAGATGCCACAGTCTAGAATGGGTATAATGGCTCTTATGCGTGACTTTTTCTACCGCGCAAAAGAATATATGGAAAAGAAAGAAAGAATGGAAAATCCTCCGTTCGATTTAAAATACGAAGCCGTAATACCAGCTTTAAAAGGTGAGCTTCAAGTTAAAGCGCACGCACATAGATCGGACGATATTTTCTCAGCAATAAGACTTGCAAAGGAATTTAACTTTGATCTAAGCTTAGAGCATTGCACAGAGGGGCATTTGATTGCAGATGAGATTGCAAAAGAAGGCTTCCCAGTAATTTGCGGTCCAAATTTGTCGAGTGCATCAAAATATGAATTGAAAAACAGATCCTTTACTACACCTGCAAAGCTACACGAAAAGGGTGTCAAGATTGCAATAATGACAGACAACTCAGTAATTCCGACAGCGCAAATCACTGTTTGTGCAGGCCTTGCAATGAAGTCGGGCTTGCCTGAATATGAAGCGCTAAAAGCAATTACCATTAATGCTGCAGAAATCACAAAGATAGATAATAGAGTTGGTTCGATTGAGCCGGGCAAAGACGCAGACGTTGTAATTTGGAGCAAAAATCCGATTAGAGATATTGATTGCGAACCCTTGTACACAATAATTAATGGAGAGATTGTGTACAAGATTGGCGACGAAAAGTTTGGATTTTAACACTTGCAAAAACTAAAACATTATTATATAATGTAATTACCTTTAAATAGGAATATAATCTTCGAGGTGCTTATGGAAGTTACAAATGTAAAAGTAAGATTGATGGAAAATACTGGAAAGTTAAAAGCAGTTTGCAAAGTCGTACTTGACGATGAACTTGCAATCCATGATTTAAAGATAATCGATGGCGTAAATGGATTATTTATTGCAATGCCATCACGCCAATTTAAAGAAGAGTATTTTGATATTGTGCATCCTGTAACAAACACAATGCGTGAAAAAATGGAACGCGCAATATTTAAAGCTTACGAAGAAGCAAAACTTGAGCCTCAGGTTCAAGAATAACGGCGATTTTTTCGCCAACTGGGGGCATTAGCTCAGTTGGGAGAGCGCCAGACTGGCAGTCTGGAGGTCAGGGGTTCGAGCCCCCTATGCTCCACCAAAATATGTGAAATTCTTATGAATTAATACATTATTTTTTGGTGAGAAAATTTGAACAAATGATAGAGATGCGTTGCGTCTCTTTTTTTGTATTATGAAAAATATTTGCCACAAAAATTTATACACGTACGTGTATGCGTTTTCAAACTGCGCTTGCTTGAAGTTTTTAGCTTTGTGGTTTATAATCTAACTATGAATGATTTTGTGTTTCGTGAGATGAATTTGGAACATGTACTCAAGATGAGAAATTGGGGCAAAAATGATGACGCTATTTTGGAGAGCTATGATTTTTGGCCAACGACATTTGATGAGTGCAAGTACTGGTTTTATCAAAAAACTAAGAAAAAAACCAATAAATATTATGTATATCTTGACGGAGATAGTGTGGTTTGTTATTTGTCGACAAAAAAGATTGACAGAACTACAGGCGTGTCCACGCTTGGCATTGTTATGGATCCGAATTATCAGTCACGTGGATATGGCTATGCGATTATGCGTGATTTTTTAAAAAGATATTTCTCATGGGGCTTTAAGTCTATGAATTTAACAGTTGCGACGTTTAATATTCGCGCAATTAATTTATATAAAAAACTTGGTTTTAAATTTAAAAGGCGTGTGTACTCTTTGTTTGATGGTACAAAGGATCAAATTTCAGATGACAAGCGTATGCATTTTATTTTTTTACCTGGATTGGTGATTTCAAAAAACTATCTCATGGTTATTGGAGGTGATGTGCGTGAGATTTGTTGAAGCGGGAAATGTGCTGCCTGAACGCACATCGATTTCGAATTTATTTTTCTCCACATTTTTGCCAGAGGCATCGGGCAATGATGTAAAGGTTTATTTATACGCGTATTATTTGATGAGAAACAATATAGTGATGACTGATAATGAGTTTAGAGAGGCTCTTGGCCTTGATCAAGACGAGATTGATAAGGCTTTTAATTATTGGGTTCACGAGGGCATTGTTGAGAAGGGCGAGAATGATACGATTGTGTTTTATGATATTGATTCGCTTACACTTAAAAACATTGCAGACTCCGAGAAAATTTCGCGAAAAGCAGGGGAGATTTCTCCTGAGGATAATTTGATTAATCTAAATCAAAACGAAAATATTCGCGAGTTTTTCAATTCATGCGATCATATTGTAAGGCGTCAACTTGCGCCTGAAGAGAAAAAACGTTTGATTGGTTGGATGGAAGAATTCAATATGGATACCGAGATGATTTTGCATGCAATGAGCCTGAGCTATGATGTTAAAAATATAAAAAGTCTTGACTATGTAAAGGGCATATTGAGGCGTTGGCACGATCAGGGCAAGGTTACTTTAGACGATGTAGTTGATGACGTGCTTGACGATTTTAATGCGCAAAGCCATATTGAAACGGTTAGAAAGTCTTTGAACTTAAAACATCGTGACTTGACTGACGCAGCTATCAAGATGATTGACAGATGGAAATACGATTTTGGTTTCTCAGATGATATTATTGCACTAGCTTGCGCTCAGACGGTTAATATTAGAGAGCCGAATGTAAATTATGTAAATTCAGTTATGGAAAATTGGTATGAAAACGGCGTTAAGACCGCCGAAGATGCAATGCAGATGATCGAGAAAAAGCCTAAGTCAGGCTACACCAAGCCCGGAAGTTTTGACTACGATAGTTCAAGGCAGACTGACGATTATGACGAAGACGAGCTTAAGAAACTTTTGGGATGGAGCGGTGAGTTGTAATGGATATTAGAAAACAGGTCGAATCGGCTTTTAATGCAAGACGCGTGAAAATTTTGGCAGATGCGAGCGAAAATTACAATCGTATTTTGAGCGAGTATCCAGAGCTGATGGATGTTGAAAACGAGATGCAACAAGCGGCGATGGACGTCATAACGACAGGCGTTTACAATGAAGAATTGATGCAAAAAATCGAAGACAAGAAGGCAAATATAATAAAAAAATTAAATATAAAAGATGAAATTGAGCCAAAGTTTAATTGCAATATCTGCAATGACATGGGCTATGTTGATGGAAAAATATGCAAATGCTTGAAGCGCGAGTTGATTGATGCGTATTTTAAATTGGGCGACAATGGCGGGATTATCGAGAGTGATAATTTTAGAAATTTCGACATAAATATTTTTTCAAACGAGAAAGTCAATGCAATTTCTCCACGTGAAAACATCAAAAAGATTTACGACATGAGCATTAATTACATCAAAAATTTCGACAACGAGAAGGATTCATTGTTTTTTTACGGGCCGAGCGGAACGGGCAAAACTTATTTGACGGGTTGCATTGCGACTGAGATTAGAAATCTTGGCTATACGGTTTTGTATTTAACGGCGATTGAGCTTATGAACTTCTGCAAGGACAGACAGTTTAATTCGCAAGATAACAAGGATTTTATGGATCAAAAAGATGAGATGATTAAAAATTGCGACTTGCTCATCATTGATGATTTGGGTACAGAGCAAAACAACAATATGAACGCCGGTTATTTATATGATATAATTAATTATCGGACGAGCGTTGGCAAGAAATTTATTATAAATTCCAATCTGACGCTGATGGATTTGTCAAAGCGTTATGCCGACAGAATTTTTTCAAGAATTACTGGCAATTCAAAAAATATAGAATTTATTGGCAAAAATTTGAGGATGATAAAATAGTGCAGATGTCACAAATAAAAGGGTGGATACATTTGTTAATTAATACAGAAAGGATGTTAAAATGTTAGACATAAAAAGAATTAGAATGAATTTTGACGAGGTTAAAAAAGCCATTTCAAAACGCAAGGGCAATTTTCCTCTTGAAGAAGCTTTAAAGCTTGACGAAGACAGACGCAATATAATTGCAAAAGTCGAGGACATGAAGAGCGAGCAAAACAAAATTTCAAAGCAAATTCCAATGCTAAAAAAAGAAGGCAAACCAACTGAAGAAATTTTCGAAAACATGAGAGCATTAAGCGACGAAATAAAATCGCTTGACGAACAGCAACGCATCATCGAAGAAAAATTGCGCGAAACTTTACTCGAGATTCCAAACACACCACACGAATCTGTGCCGGTTGGAGCTGATGACAGCGAAAATGTCGAGCTATTAAAATTTGGCACACCAAGAGAGTTCGACTTCGAACCAAAAGCTCACTGGGATTTGGGTACAGATTTGAACTATCTTGATTTTGAACGCGCAAACAAAATCACAGGCTCACGTTTTTCGATTTACAGAGGTGAAGGTGCAACGCTTTTAAGAGCGCTTACACAATTTATGCTTGATCTTCACATTCACAAACATGGATACACAGAAATGAGTTTGCCAGTTGTCGTTAATCGCGACAGTATGACAGGCACAGGACAGCTTCCAAAATTCGAAGAAGATATGTATCACATTAACAAAGACGATTTGTTCTTGATTCCTACAGCTGAAGTTCCACTTACAAACTATTTTAGAGATGAAATTTTAGACGGAGACGATTTGACAATTTCAATCACTGCATACACTCCTTGCTTTAGACGTGAGGCAGGAAGTGCAGGACGCGACACACGTGGTTTGATTAGAAATCACCAATTCGACAAAGTCGAGCTTGTAAAATTCACAAAGCCAGAAGACTCTTACAATGAACTAGAAAAATTAAGAGGCAACGCAGAGGAAATTTTACAACTTCTAAATCTTCCATACAGAGTTGTAACTCTTTGCAGCGGAGACCTTGGTTTTTCAGCGGCAAAAACATTTGACATTGAAGTCTGGATGCCATCATACGGCAGATATGTAGAAATTTCGAGCTGCTCAAATTTTGAGGACTTCCAAGCACGCAGATCAAATATCAGATTCCGTCGTGAAAAAGGTGCAAAGCCAGAGCTTGTACACACATTAAACGGCAGTGGACTTGCAGTTGGCCGTTGCTATGCAGCAGTTTTGGAAAACTTCCAACGCGCTGACGGCACAATTGAAATTCCTGAAGTTTTAAAACCATATATGAGTAAAAAGCAATTCTAATAAAAAATCCATCACCCGATTGAGAGTGATGGATTTATTTTATTTATTAATATAATCAAGGACGACTTTTTTGTCTGAATACGGAACTTTTTCGCCATTTATCAGCTGATGTTCTTCGTCGCCTTTGCCAGAGATTATGATGATGTCTCCAGCCTCTGATGAGTCGAGCATTTCTTTGATTGCAGTGGCTCGATCGGTGATTTTTTTTGTGTCAATTTTGCTGTGAAGCGCCATCTCGTCGATAATTCTGTTTGGATCTTCGAAATCAGGATTGTCCGCTGTGAAATAAACTCTGTCTACATATTTATTTGCAACCTCTGGAATTTCGTGTCTACGCTCGAGTGTGCGGCCGCCAACAGAACCTACTGCAAGGAGTATGTGATTGTGCTTCCAATTTTTAATTTCGGACAAAAGCGACTCGAGGCTCAATTTATTGTGTGCATAATCTATGACAATTTTTCTGTCAGCCCAGTCGATTACCTCCATCCTTCCAGGAATTTTCAAATCGTCTGTAAGCGTCTCAAGTTTACCCATCGCAAAACCTATTTCGTTTAAGCTTGCAAGTGCAAGTGATAAATTCATCTTGTTAAACGATCCGTGTAGATTTGTCTTGATGTGATGATTGTTCAAATCAAATTCGTACTCAGTTTCGTTTTCGATTAAAAAGTCCGCGTCTTTGTGTCCGACAGAAACGTATGGAGATTTCATTTTCTCAATCATATAGCCGTAGTTTTCGTCATCTTTATTTAAGATGGCTTTTTTTGCAAGCAGCATAAAATTGCGCTTGCATTTTCTGTACTCATCAAAGTCCGCATGCTCGGTTGGGCCGATGTGATCTGGCGAAAGATTTGTGAAAATAGAAAGCATAAAGCGTGTGCCAAAAACTCTGAATTGCTTCATAGCTTGGCTGCTTACTTCGATTATCATGTATTTAACGCCTTCGCTGTACGCCTGACGCAGATGTTTTTGAAGTGTAAAAGGATCTGGAGTTGTGTTTTTCGTTTCAAAATGTTTGCCATTATAAAAAATTCCACTTGTGCCAATAACGCCGCAACTGTATCCGTATTTTTCAATCAGCTCCTTCATAATGAACGAGACAGAGGTCTTACCCTTTGTGCCAGTTACACCAATTACACGAAGGTCTTTTGATGGATGCTTAAAAAACCCAGAGCTTACGAGGCCAAGAGTCTTTCTCGTATCCTCTACGATGAAGCTGACGCTGTCTTCTGGTAAATTTACTTCATGCTCCAAAATGAATGCACGCGTGCCTCTTTGATAAGCTTCGTCGATGTATTTTTGCTCGTGCGTGTCGACATGAGTGCCTTTTATTGCTACAAACAAGCATTTATCGTCGGCATTTTTTGTATTTGTTTCGATGCGATTGATTTCAAAATCAAAGCGTTCATCGATATTAAGTTTTGAAAAGAGTTCAGATAATCTCATATAATTTCCTTTCTGTGAATATATTAAAAGAAATCCAGCGGCGAAATTTTTGTGAATGTCCGCCATGATTTGCATTAGTTCATGTAAATAATTTTACTATATATAATTAATTTTTGCAATTGACTTGAATTTTAAAGGGGAGTGCTTTATAATATTAAATGAAAAACGAATAACAACTTAACAATAGGAGGAACTATGAAACAAGTTAAAACAAAAGACATTTTAGTAACGGGATTTGCGGTGTTCGCAATGTTTCTCGGCGCAGGTAATCTGATTTTTCCACCACACATAGGTATAAACGCCGGCGATATGTATATGTATGCGTTGCTCGGGTTTATATTTACAGGTATACTCATGCCGATGTTGGGGCTTATTGCAACGGCGAACACAGGCGGCAGCATAACGAAATTTGCAGATGTGGTTTCAAAAAACTTTGCAAATATATTTAACGTGTTAGTACTACTTTGCATTGGACCAATGGTTGCAGTACCAAGAACAGCAGCAACTACATACGAAGTTGGTATTGTACCGATTTTTGGCGAATTGGATTGGGGAACGATTTTTGGCGCAGAATGGTCGAGAATTTTTATAGGTGCAGTTTATTTTCTGTTAAATTATTTTCTATTAGTAAAGCCATCAAAGGTAATTGACTTGATTGGAAAATATTTTACGCCGGCACTTTTAACATTGTTAATCGGTCTTATCATAAAAGGTGTTATGAATCCAATAGGAATTCCAGGCACTCCACAAGTTCCAAACACATTTGCATTGGGATTTAAAGAAGGCTATCAAACAATGGACGCAATGGGAAGTATGGCGCTTGGCGGCATTGCAATTATGGGCATCAAAAAGCTTACATCAAACGAGCATGAGATCAAGAGAGCCACAAAACTTTCAGCGTTAATTGCAGGCACAGGCTTATTTATAGTTTATGGTGGATTTATTTATCTAGGAGCAACTGGCTCAATCGTATTTAAAGACATTGCACGCACACAGGCAACGGTAAAATTGGTCGAGGCAATCGGAAGCACAGCAGGCAAAGTGGCACTTTCTGTTTCGATGGTGTTTGCGTGCTTTACAACATCGGTTGGACTTATTACAACGATTTCAAATTTCTTTGTGGAATTATTTAAAAACAAATATTCGTACAAAAAAGTTATGATTACGATTGTAATTTTGAGCTATTTAATTTCAATTGCAGGCGTTAACCAAATCATCGTACTTGCAGAGCCGATTTTAAACACATTCTATCCAACAACAATCGTGCTTATACTGCTCAATCTTTTTAGATCTAAGATTAAAAATGAAAATATTTTCCGCGGTGCAGTATACGGTGCGACATTTGCGGGATTTGTATTTGCAGTTTCAAAATTATTGCCAGAAGGAAATGCTGTTGCAAATATCGTTCAAAAATTACCACTAGGCAGTGACGGATTTATGTGGATATATTTTGCAATAGTAGGCGCAATAATTGGAATGCTTATAAAAAAGAAATAGGGTGCTCATTTTTGGAAATATTTATCATTATGTGATATAATAATTGTATAAGAAAATTTTGGAGGTATTTGATGAATAAAGATATGTTAAAAAGAATGAAGGAAGATAATGGATTTATTGCCGCACTTGACCAAAGCGGTGGTTCAACTCCTAAGGCTTTGTTAAATTATGGCATTGATAAAGTTGCTTACGATACTGAAGAAGAAATGTTTAAGCTTGTTCATGAAATGAGAACACGCATAATCAAATCGCCATCATTTACAGGAGAAAAAATTATCGGCGCTATTCTTTTTGAAATCACAATGGATTCAAAGATTGACGGTATGTTCACAGCAGATTATTTATGGAAAGAAAAAAATATCGTTCCATTCTTAAAAGTTGACTGTGGTCTTGCTGAAGCTAAAAACGGTGTACGTTTGATGAAGGATATTCACGATTTAGACGACAAAATCAAACGCGCATTAGAAAGAAATGTTTTCGGCACAAAAATGCGTTCAGTGATTGATGAATTAAATGTAGAAGGCATCAAAGAAAATGTTCGTCAACAATTTGAATATGCAAAGCGTATTGCAGATGGTGGACTTGTTCCAATTGTTGAGCCAGAAATCACAATCACAATGGCAAAAAAAGCTGAAGCTGAAGAAGTTTTGCGTGATGCATTGCTTGAAGAGTTAAAAACTTGGGGCAATCAACCATTGATGTTTAAATTGACATTGCCTGAAAAGGACAATTTATACGAATGCCTTTACGACAATCCAAATGTAATTAGAGTTGTTGCATTAAGTGGCGGATATTCAAGGGTTGATGCAAACAAAAAACTTGCAAACAATCATCGCGTTGTTGCATCTTTCTCAAGAGCATTAACCGAAGGCTTGACAGCTCAAATGACTGACAATGAATTCGACAAACATTTAAAAGAATCAGTTGACAGCATTTTTGAAGCAAGTTGCAAATAAAATTTAGTATTTATTAAAAAATCCCGTTCAATTGCGAACGGGATTTTGTGTGTCTTAAATTATTTTTAGAATTAAAATCTAAAGTATATGAATGGATTAAATCCATCAGTGATAAGCCTTGCGATTGATAGCAAGAACAATGCAATTAATATTATTCTATAGATGGTTTTGTGCTTTGACAATTTGTTATTAATCCACGGTCCAATAAGTGCAAGACCTGCAATCCATTCGAATTTGTACATAGTTATATAATAATACCATGTGCGTCCCATTGGTGCTGTGAAATTAAAAAATGATTTTAGATAGCGTATGGCAAGAGTGATGCCTTCGGCTCTAAAAAATATCCATCCAATTATTACGAGTATCATTGTAATTATATGCGATTGAAATCTGCCCTTAATTATATATCGCTCAATCATAAGTAGCGCTGCATAATAAAGTCCCCAAGCTATAAAGTTGAAGCCAGCACCATGCCACATGCCTGTCAAGAACCAAACGAATAATAGATTGAAAACATTTCTTGCGCTTGAACGTCTGCTGCCGCCAAGCGGGATATACACATAGTCTTTAAAGTATGATGAAAGCGATATATGCCATCTTGTCCAAAATTCTTTGATCGACTTTGAGATATATGGATAGTTGAAGTTTTCCAAGAAATTGAATCCAAACATTTTTCCAAGGCCAATTGCCATGTGCGAGTAAGCACAGAAGTCATAGTAGATGTGGAGCGTGTACGCAACGGCGCCCACAGCTGCCATTGCCATGTAGAGTTGGTTTTGGCTGTTCATAGTAAAAGCTGCGTCAGAAATTTTTGCAAATTGATTTGAAAGCAGCATCTTCATTGCAAAACCTTTTATAAAACGGTCGATGCCCGTTGTAAAATCGTCGAGTGTGGTGCTTCTTGATTTTATTTCTTCAGCAACAGTGTCGTATCTAACGATTGGGCCTGCAACTAACTGCGGAAACAAACTTACATAAAGCGCCGCATCGAGTACGCTGTTTGCAGGTGTATCTATGCCACGATACACATCCACGACATAGCTGATTGCTTGGAATGTGAAGAAGCTGATGCCTATTGGAAGTGCAATTTCAATTGGCGTGATATCTGCAAAATTTGCCAAAATGCTCGTGCAAAATCCTAGATATTTAAACACAAAAAGTTGTGCAAGCATCAAAAACACCGACACAAAAAGTATTTTATTCTTTTGCTTTTGATATTTATAAACGCCAACTGCGCCCAAATGCGAAATTAAAATTGCGCTTAGCATTAAAACTATATTTTTGCCCTCGCCGTATGTGTAGAACAAAAGGCTCAACACAAGCAGGTAAAAGTTTCTTAACTTTATATTTTTTGGCAAAATATGGTATAAAAGAGCAATTGGCAAAAAGTAAAATAAAAATACAACTGATGTAAATACCATTGTTTACTCCTATCTGGTCTTTATAATTGTGTCAATATAAACATTTTCTATTGACGATTGAATGTTTTTCTTTGCACCGGGCAATAGCTCTTCGATCTCGTTTAAAAGATTTTTGATTTTATCACGCGATGTCTCGAGATTTTTTTCGGTAAGTATGCACTTGCAACTAAGTGACGGAAACTCTGCATAATCTCTAAATTTAATTATATCACATTCTTTTATTAAATACAGTGGACGAATTAATTTTATGCCCGGATAATTTTGAGAGTCAAGCATTGGAAGCATATTTCGAAACGCCCCTTGCATAAACATATTCATCATTGTAGTCTCGATTACGTCGTCCATGTGGTGACCGAGAGCGATTTTGTTGAAGCCAAGACGCTGTGCTTCGCTATAAAGCGCTCCGCGACGCATTCTCGCACACAGAAAGCAAGGGTTTTCGCTTGCAATTTTTTCTGTGACTTCAAAAATATCTGTCTCAAAAACATTTAACTGAAGTCCAAGATTATCGTATATACCTTTGATCTCGTCGATATAATCGCTCGTAAAACCGGGATTCATCATCACATGCTTTAGCTCAAAATTTTTGATGCCATGCGTGTGAAGTTCGTTTAACAGTAGCGACAATAGTATCGAGTCTTTGCCGCCGCTGACGCACGACATAATTTTGTCGCCAGCTTCTATTAAATTGTATTTTTTAATCGCCTCGATAAATGGTCGATATAATGGCTTGCGATATTTTTTTATGAGGCTTCTTTTTATTTCTAATTCTGTCTTCATAATTCATTCTCCGGATTTAATAATTGGCCGTCTTTTAATATTTCAAAATGCAGATGCGCTCCTGTTGAATTGCCGCTTGAACCCATTTCGCCAAGCACATCGCCTGTGTTTACACGGTCGCCTTTGTTTGCAATAATTCTAAGCATGTGTGCGTAGCGTGTTTCGTAGCCATTTACGTGCTGTACAAAAACAACATAGCCATAGCTGCCCAAAAATCCCGCAAATGTTACTTCGCCTGGAGCACTTGCTTTTATCTCTGAGCCAAATGGACCTGCGATGTCTATACCTCTGTGGAAGCCGTCAAAGCGTGGGCCAAATCCGCTTGTAATTATACCGTAGGTCGGCATTTGAAATTGTGGACGAAGTGTAAGCGCGCGGTCGCCCACAAGCATTATGGTAGATGTGGGGTAGCTTAGCAATTTTTCGTTAATGACAGTTGTTTTAATAATCTGATCATTTATATATTCGTTTTCTGATTTTCTGTACAAAATTCCGTCTTCACCTTGGCGTTCGATTTTCGTTTCGCCAATTGCCAAACTCTCGTCGTATTTAAAAATCGTCGAAGCAGGCAAGTGAATTTTTTCCTCTAATTCGTCTTTGGTAAAAACGTCAAAGCTCAAATTATCTCTTGATAAATACAAGTCTTTGTAATCTTTGTATGCTGTGAGACCATCTTTTTTGTAGTGAGAAATCTGTGTGCGTTCGATGGACTTTTTCATTAGTTGCAATAATTCGTCTTTGGTCTTGATTAGATTAATGTCAATCTCTCCGTAATTTATATCAACATTTGACATAAAGTCGATGCTTTTTATAATGCGGTTTTTTTCGTCCAAAAATGACTGCTTAAAATTGCTCAAACTATCGAGCGCCTCGTCTCTGTCATACAATGCTGCAACAGCTTTGCCAGAAATTGTAACGATCCACGCATTCGTGTAGACAGTGCCTTTTTCTAAAATCATCTTAGCAAGCGTATCCACATCAAGATTTACACTATCAAAAGTTTTTGTCGTCTTAAAATTGCATTTAAAAAAACCGAGTGGTTTGTCGGACTTTAATAACTCGTTTGCTTTTTCTTCAGCAAGTTTTATTGTGTTTAAATCTTTTACAACTCCTAAGCTCTCGCCGTTTAAATTTATCGCAAGAGCATTTTTATTCTTTTCGTACACTCCTGCAACGATTGAAACGATTACAAGAGCGGCAATTAAAATTTGTATTAAGTATTTTTTATAATTCTTCTTCATATTCATCACTTGATAATTATACACAAAAAGCTCGTATAATACAAGAAAGCTCGAGATTATCTCCCGAGCTTTTTATAAATACATGCGATTATAAATATTAATAAATTTACCACGACAATTACAGAACCTGTTGGAAGCGACAACATAAATGAAATCGTAATTCCAGTTACAACGGATATTGTCGATATGACAGATGCTGCAATTAAACATGATTTAAAAGATCTGAAGAGTCTTAGCGCTGAAAGTGCAGGAAATAATATCAACGACGATATTAGCATCGCGCCCATTACGCGCATACCGATTACGATTACAAGCGCTGTGATCATTGCGATTAACATTCTGTATGCATCAACATTTACGCCGATTGCCTTTGAAAAATTTTCGTCAAATGTGATGGCAAAGATCTTATTGTAATTTAAAATGTAAACCACAAATACAACTGCACTTATAATCAAAGTTGCGTACAAGTCGCCTCTTGAAATTGTTAAAATGCTTCCAAACATAAATTGATAAATATCGATGCTCATGCCTTTTGCAAGGCTTGTTGCAATGACTCCTATCGCAAGCGCCGAACTTGATAACAGAGCAATCATCGCATCAGCGTTAATATTTGATTTTTTGCTGATGCCAAGCATCAAAAACGCAGCGATTATTACAACAGGCACAGCAAAGTATAGCGGAGTAAATCCAAGCACAACTGCGATTGAAAATGCCCCGAAGCCAACGTGACTAAGTCCGTCGCCAATCATCGAGAAATTCTTCAAAACCAAACTAACGCCAACAATTGCGCTGATAACTCCAGTTATAATTCCAATTGCCAAAGCGCGCTGTATAAATCCGTGTGAAAGCATCTGAATAATTGTACTAAGCATGAGTATGCACCCCACTTATCAGTTTAAATAAATCGGTCTTGATATAATCTTCCTTTGAGCCGTTAAACAAAATTCCTCGGTCAAGATGAAGCACCGACTTTGCACATCTAATGCATGTGTTGATGTCGTGCGTAACCATTACAATCGTCATGCCCTCGTGGTTTAATGCGTCGATTGTTCTGTAAAAATCTTCTGTTGCCATTGGGTCAAGACCTGTTGTAGGCTCGTCTAAAAACAAAATGTCGCTGTTACTTACAAGTGCGCGTGCCAAAAGAACTCTCTGCCTTTGACCGCCTGAAAGCGCGCCGAAATATGAATTTTTTATATCGTAGATATTCATCTTCTTTAAAATGCGATCAATTTCTTGACGATGATTTTTGTTAAAGAAGAATTTGATTTTATTCACCAAACCGAGCGACACAATTTCATAAACCTTTGCAGGAAAATTTTCGAGCGATTCGTCAAATTGCGGCAGATATGCAATGTCTTTTATATTTCCAAAATCAATTGTTCCGCTATAATCTTTAAGGCCTAGCATGGCTTTTAAAAGCGTCGATTTGCCGCTGCCGTTTTCGCCCACAATTGCAAGATAGTCGCCAGATTTTATATCAAAGCTAACATTATCAAGCACGACATTGCTTGCGTATTTTACTGTTAAATTTTTAACAGTAACCATTATTTTAGAGCCTCTTTTAGAGCTTCTGCATTTGCCTTCATAATTCCAACATAAGTTTTGCCAGCTTCGAAGTCTTCTTTTGAAAGATTGTGGCATGAGTGGAATAGCATAGCTTTTGCTCCAACTTCATCAGCAATTTGATTTGCTAGTTTTGGATCGATTAATTCTTCGTAGAACACAACTGGTGCGTGTTCTTCTTTCATCTCTTCGATGATGTCTGCCATTTCTTTTGGATTTGGCTCAGCGTGTGATGTGCAGTTGTCATAAACTGAATGTGCGTCAATGCCATATTCTTTTACAAAATAGCTAAGCGCAAAGCGACTGCCAAAGAATATTTCGTCTCTCTTGCCATTTTTTACAATTTCTCTAAACTCATTATCCAATTCATCAAGTTCTGATGAAAGTTTTTCAAAATTTGCACTATATTCATCTTTGTTTGATGGATCTAGTTCAACGATTTTATTGTAAATATTTTCAGCCATTTTCTTTGCAAGAACAGGGTTTGTCCAAACGTGTGGATCATATGTGTGAACATGACCACATGCTGGACAAACATCGCCCTCGTCGTCGTGGTCGTGATCGTGGTCGTTGTGATTGTGATGTCCCTTCATTAGCTTGATACCTTCAGCAGCTTTTACAACTCTGTTGTCATCAAGATTGATTGCGTCTTTTGTACGTTCAAACCATTCTTCCATGTGTTGTGATGTGTAAACAACCAAGTCTGCATTTTGTAAACTTAAAATATCATCTGGGCTTGGCTCAAATGCGTGAGAGTCTGCTCCTGGAGGAAGCAATAGCTTAACATCTGCATTTGGTGCAATCTCTTTTGCAAATGAATAAGTTGGGAACAATGTTGTTACAATTGTAAACTTGTCATTTGATTTAACATCTTCTTTTGTTGCATCTGTTGACTCAACATTTGCATTTGTAGCTTCGTTTGTTGGTGCAGCTTGTTTGCAACCAGCAAAAAGCATGGTAATAACTAATAGTAATGAAATTAATTTTCTCATTTTGAACACTCCTTACATAATCCGTATAAAATAATTGAATTGGTATCAACGACAAAGTCATGATGATGCTTTAGATGATCGCTGAAGTCGAGAAGATCGTCGCAGTTTAGCACATAATCTCGCCCGCAGTTTTTGCATTTTAAAATCGCCGAGCCACAGTTTGGGTCAGGTTTTTTGTAACGCAAGCGTCCGCCAACATAAAAACTATTAATAATACCATCTTTTTTTAATTTTGATAAGCGACGATAAACGGTGGGCGTGCTGACCGGTGTATTATTTTTGCGTAAATACTCTACAATTTCATCGCAGCTAAAGTCTTTGCCCGAACGCAAAAGATTGTCAATGAGTTCTTTTTGTTCAGTGTTATAACCTTTGTTCATAAATACCTCCTCACAATTTAAAATTGATAATCAATATCAACTTAGTAGATTATAGAATAATTTTTTTTAAAAGTCAAGTGAATTTATTTTTTAAAGTTAAATAACAAACTGCTTTTAAAAAATATTTTTTGTGGATAATTGTACATAACGAATTCGATTTTTTAAAAGCTATATTATATGAATAAAATATTTGCTAATTCTTTACATCATCTTTATATCTCATGCGGTATTATGTTTATGTCACCAAATTAAAGGGTAATAACTAGAAGAGGTGATAGATATTAATATTAAGATGATAAGTTGGAATGTAAATGGAATACGAGCAACTTTAAAAAAAGGTTTTAAAGACGCCTTTAATAAATTAAATGCAGATATCTTTGCAATTCAAGAAACAAAATGTCAAGTTGGGCAAGCAGAAGTCGACATGCCGGGATATTTTGAGTATTGGCATCAAGCCGACAAAAAAGGTTACTCAGGCACTGCTGTTTTTACAAAGATTGAACCGATTGGAGTAAGACGCAGCGGAGTAGATTTTTTTGATGACGATGAGGGGCGCATTTTAGAACTTGAATTTGAAAATTTTTACTTTGTAAATGTTTACACACCGAACTCTAAGAGAGATTTATCAAGAATTCCATTTAGAGTTGATTGGGAAGCGCGAATGAGAAATTATCTTTCGGAGCTGAAGAGTAAAAAACCAGTCGTATATACTGGCGATTTAAATGTGGCTCACGAAGAAATTGACCTTGCAAATCCAGATACAAATCATAAAAATGCGGGCTTTACTGACGAAGAACGCGAAAATATGACCTTGATGCTTGAAAGTGGTTTTGTGGATAGCTTCAGATATCTATATCCAGATGTTAAGGATAAATATTCTTGGTGGAGCTACATCACAAGGGCAAGAGAAAGAAACGTAGGTTGGAGAATAGACTACTTTTTAGTTTCAGATGATATAAAGGATGCAATCGTAGAGGCAAAAATCCACGATGACATTATGGGCTCGGATCATTGTCCGGTAGAACTCGTTTTGGATTCAGATAAATTTTAACCGTCTTATATTAGTGTTATTACTATAAAGGGGGAATTAAAATGGATAGAAATTACGATGATAAAGAAAATTGGAAAGAAATAAGAAGACGCGAAAGGGAAAGACGTTTGAGTAGTCGAGACGATTACAGAGAAGATCAAGATTTCTCTAATGATGAAATTAATGAAGCAAATAAGTATAACGAAGCGAATAAATACAACGATTACAACAACAGCGCAAACGAAGCAAATAGATACAATGAATACAACAATCGCGCAAATGAAGCTAACAGATACAGCTACTCTTATGGTTATTCTTATGAAAAGCCTAGACCAAAAAAGAAATGTGGCTTTTTGAAGAGCCTGTTGATTGGCTCTTTGTGTTTGCTACTTGGTTTAGGTGGAGGATTTGCAGGCGCGAGCCTTTATAGCAATTTAAATCCGCCAGTTGAAAGAGTTGTAGGAAATAATATCTCTATAAGCACCGCTGATGATATTGGCGTTGTTGAAGCTGTTGCAAAGAAGGCATTGCCATCTGTTGTAGGCATTACAACAACAGGTAGGGTAAATACATTTTTTGGCGAACAAGAGGTTCAAGGCGTTGGCAGTGGTGTTATTATAGATTCTAACGGATATATTTTAACAAACTCACACGTTGTAAGCGACGGAAACACATCAAAAATTCAAGTAATGCTTGATAACGAAAAAACTGTTGATGCAAAGTTGTTGTGGAACGATGCTTATATGGACCTTGCAGTTATAAAAGTTGAAGAGAAAAATCTTCCAGCTGCAGAGCTTGGCGATTCATCAAAAGTAAATATCGGTGAACACGCAATTGCAATTGGTAACCCACTTGGTCTTGAATTTAATAGATCAGTTACAGCCGGTTATGTTTCGGGCGTTGATAGAACAATTGAAACGAGAGACGGTAAGGTGATTACAGGTTTAATTCAAACAGATGCTGCAATAAACAATGGTAACTCAGGTGGACCACTTCTAAACAAGCGTGGCGAAGTAATTGGAATCAATACAATTAAAATTGGCGGACAAGCAACAGAAGGCTTGGGCTTTGCAATTCCAATTAACACTGCAAAAGAAATTGTAGATGCAATTATATCTCGTGGCGACAAAGCTCCTATTCAACTAGGAATTAGAGTTGTTGACTATCAATACTTTAAGGCAAGAATGGGAATCGAAGACGACATCAAAGAAGGTGCAATGGTGCTTGAAGTTGTAAAGGGAAGTCTTGCAGAAAAAGCAGGATTAAGACGTGGAGATATAATTATGGAAATTGGTGGAGAAAAAATTAAAAACTCTTCACAAATTAGAACGATCTTATTTAAACACAAGGAAGGCGACAAACTTAAAGTTAAATATAATCAAAACAATACTGAAAAGACAATTGAAATTGACTTAAAATATTAGGAGGTAATTATGAGTTTTTTTAAAGAGTTAGGGCTAAATTTTTCAAAGGAGCCAAAGGAAGTACAAGAGACAAAAAGATTGATCAAAGAAAGTGAAGATAAGAGAGATGCTCTTATCCAAGCACTTGCTCAAGAAGAGCAAAGAATTTTAAGCTCAAACACAGAGCATTTTACAGAGATGGGTAAGTTTGTATATGAAAATTACTCAAATGTAAAAGCAAATGGATTTAAAGAAGAGCTACAAGCTGGATATGATTTCGTTAAAGAAAATGAAGAAAAGCTTGCAGAGCTTACTCGCAAAAAAGAAGATGTTATGAAAAGATACAATGATGAAATTGATATTTTAAAATTGAATCTACAAAACATGGAAGAAGAGCATGCGAAAACACAAGCAGCAAATGCTCCTGCTACTGCTCCAAATCAAGACAACAATGTTGAAGTAAAGAGTGAAGTTAAGTTCTGCCCAAACTGCGGCACAAAAAATGTTGACGCGGCAAAATTCTGCGGAAACTGTGGAGCAAAATTAGATTAAAAAATATGATAACGTCAGAAAATTTCTGGCGTTATTTTTTTATTTTAAAATATTTCGATTCTTGCATCTTATAATTTTTTTAATATTAAAAAATATTTTTGCACGCTGTTGACAATTGATGTTTTTTCTGTTATTATAAGTGAGTAATCTTCCGCACGGAAATGGGTTTTAAATGCTTCGGCTACCCTTACGGCGAGACTAAATCACAATGGAGGTGTAATATGTACGCAATTATTGAAACTGGTGGAAAGCAATACAAAGTTCAAAAGGGCGATGTTCTTCACGTAGAAAACTTAAACGTTGGTGAAGGCGAAATGGTTGTTTTCGACAAAGTTCTTCTTGCTTCAGGTGATGATGGGGCGATTAAACTAGGTAAGCCATATGTTGAGGGCGCAAGCGTTAGTGCAAAAGTTCTTAAAAATGGTAAGTCAAAGAAAATTATCGTTTTCAAATACAAACCTAAGAAGAACATTCGCAAGAAAAAAGGTCACAGACAACCTTTTACAAGAGTTGAGATTGAAAACTTGGCAATCTAATGATTAGAGTAACTCTTTTTAAAAACAAATTGGGTTTTTATGGTTTCAAATCTAAAGGCCATGCAGAGTATGACGACGCTGGCAAAGACATCGTATGTGCGGCGGTTAGCATTTTAACTTATACCGCATATAAATCGTGCATTGTTAATTGTAATTTGAAAAAATCGGATTATAAATCAAACATGAATGACGATGGCTATATGGATTTTTACTCTAATGTACAAAATGAAAAGATTGATTTGATTTTAAAAACTCTTTTAGAAGGGGTTAAAAGTTTACAGGAAAGCTATGGGCAATATGTCCGATTAGAAATGGAGGAGAAAGATGTTTAAATTAAATCTTCAATTATTTGCTTCCAAAAAAGGGGCAGCAAGTTCTAAAAACGGTAGAGACTCTCATGCGAAACGCCTTGGCACAAAGCGTGGCGATGGACAAAGAGTTCTAGCTGGTAATATTCTTGTTCGTCAAAGAGGAACAAAAATCCACGCTGGAAACAACGTTGGCAGAGGATCTGACGATACACTATTTGCTAAGATCGATGGTGTAGTTAAATTCGAAAGAAAAGATAGGAAGAGAACACAAGTAAGCGTTTATCCAAGAGAAATCGCTTAAGAATTAGCTTGACATAAACGTCAAGCTTTTTTTGTAAGTAGGTGTATTATGTTTGATATAGTAAAATTACAACTAAAAGCGGGCAATGGCGGTGACGGTCATATCGGTTGGCGCCGCGAAAAATATGAGCCTAAAGGCGGCCCGCACGGTGGCGATGGAGGAGATGGCGGAAGCATCATTTTGGTTGCTTCTAACAATCTGAATTCGCTTATCGATTATAGATATAAAACCAAATTCAAAGCTGAAAACGGCGAAGGCGGTATGAATAATTTAAAGAAAGGAAAAGACGGATCTGATCTTTATTTGACGGTTCCTGTTGGAACTATCGTGAAGCAAGTTGGAAAAGAAGGCGTGCTTTACGATTTCAAAGAAGAGGGCGAAGAGTTTGTCGTTGTAAAAGGCGGTCGCGGTGGACGCGGCAACTGGCATTTTAGAACTTCAACTCGTCAAGCGCCAACTTTTATGGAGCCGGGCAAAAGAGGCGAGGAAATTGAAATTCAACTTGAACTAAAGCTAATTGCGGATGTCGGTTTTGTTGGCTTTCCAAATGTTGGTAAGTCGAGTTTGCTGTCGATTATTTCGTCGGCAAAGCCAAAGATTGCAAACTATCACTTTACGACGCTTGAACCAAATCTAGGCGTGGTATTTATTGGTGAGGGCGAGAGCTATGTTGCCTGTGACATTCCTGGTATCATAGAGGGCGCGAGCGAAGGCGTTGGACTTGGGCTAAAGTTTTTAAAACATGTTGAGCGTGTAAGATTAATTTGTCATGTGCTTGATGCTTCAGGCTCTGAAGAGCGTGATCCAATCGAGGACTACGAGATTTTAAGGCATGAGATGAAAAATTATGCAGACACTCTTTCTGACAAAGAAGAAGTCATTGTTTTAAATAAAACGGATTTGATGAGTGAAGAAGATGCTCAAAATTTAAAGCAAAAGCTAGTTGAAAAGGCCGGCAAAGAGGTGTTTATAATTTCAGCTGCAACATTAAAAGGTGTTGACGAATTGAAATTCAAGCTTTATAATATTTTAAAGGAAATTCCAGAAGTTCCGTTTACAACTGAGTTTGTTGAGGCTGAGTTCGAATCAAATCCTGTACGCGTTTGGAAAGAGGACGATGTATACTTCATCACTGGTGATAGGGTCGAGTATTACTTTAGAGGTACCGATTTTAACGAGCCAGACAGTATTAGACGTTTTGAAGATTTTCTTGACAGAGCAGGAATTACAAAAGAACTCAAAAAACTTGGCATAGAAGATGGCGACACAGTTGATGTTTTGGG
>CAMYPV010000004.1 GCA_947293975.1 uncultured Ezakiella sp.
TAATAACGCCATCATTTGCAGGAGCTAAATTAGGATTATAATATCTAATTTGAACCCTTTGAGGAATATTAAATCTCGGTGCCTTGCCATCTAAGTTAATTACAACAGGATTTTCCTTTGTTTCCCATCCGTCCGGAATATTTGTAATTTGAATAAAGTATTTACCTTCAGGTAAGTTTTTATAGATAGAACGATTATCACCAAAGAACTCTTTACCTGTTAAGCTGTCCTTTGTAACCTTGTATTTTGGAATAAATGGCATATTCACACCAGAGGTACCAGCATTTGCCCAAGTATAGCTTATTTGTATTGCACTTTCTCCAGTTTCTTCTGCACCTTCATCAATGAATACAAATCTAAAATCACTATTTAAGAACAATCTTTGCTCTAGTATGCCATCTTTTGGACTTGATAATACTTTTCCTTGCGGTATCGAATTCTTGTCAAGAACAACTTTTACAGAATTTGAAGCTATACCTTCTGTCAAAATTTCAAATTCATTATCCTTGTAATCTTTTGTATAATGTTTGAATTTTAAAACATCCTTATTTTCTAAACCATCAACTGTAACTGTGTATTTATCGAATCTTTTTGGTACAATGATATTAATAATTTTTTCTTCAGAATTTAAAATTTCAAACTCTTTGTTTTCGACTGCAATTGCAATCTTACAATTTTTATCTACTCCAAACTCATACTTACCTAATTCTAAATTTTCAAATCCATAGTATGATAGATATCCGCTTCCAATCTTTTTAGGTCTAATTTTTTCTGTGCTTCCCTTTTTAACAATGTATAAATCCTTGAGATCTAAGCTATCATTATAAGAAACTTCGTTTAATCTTACCTTGCCTTCGCCTGTTGGATTCGGTTCTGGAACTACAGGATTTTCTTCAGCTTTTTCTAAAATAAATGATACATTTCTAGTTCTAAAATTATTATCAAGCAATGCAACTTTTGACTTTCTAGCTGGCATTTTATATCCTTCAGGAACCTCTACAATTGTAATAGTATATGTTCCTAATTTCAATTGCTTTAACTCATCTAATGTCGTTGCTTCAAAATTCATGTCATCAGCATTTGTAACTTTGAATTTTACACCATCAATTAGATTTCCATCTACGTCTTTAAATTCAAGAGTAATACTACCTAATCCTGAACCAGGTGCATCTTTTAATTTTGTATAAACATCAAGTGTAGGATAGAATCCAGTTACAACTGTCCCTGTTGAAGGTTTATCATTATATTTAAAGTATCCCTCAAACTTACCAGCAATTTGTTTAATATTGAAGTCGTAATAATCCTTAGGAACTTCCATGCTTTCGAAACCACTGAAAGTTAATGAATATTCAAATTTCTCACCATCAACATTTACTAGTTCGATAATAAGCTTTTCTTTTCTATCATATCTATCACTAAACGATTCATCTCTGTGACCAATATTTAATCTTAGTTTTTCGCCAGATTTATTTAATCTCTCAAGCTTTAGTTCAAGCACAGCATTTTCTAATTCTTTATTAAGTGTAATTTTTGTGCTTTGTGAATTTACAGAATTGAATAAGCCGTATCCTTTGTATTTTGAAGTACTGTAAATAGTTGGTAAATAAATATTATATTGACCATATCTTAAATCGTTTAGTTTTGAATGTTCGATAATATTTCCATTTGCATCTTCAACTACAATATCATTTTCATCAAATACAATATTATCATTATTAACAATATTAAATGTTATTGATGATTTAGTATTAGATACATCTGTAAAATTGAATATAACTTCTTCGTCTTTATCGACTATAGAAACTTCTTTTTCAGTTGAATCTACCATATATCCAGCTGGTACTTTATCAACCTCTACATAGTATTTTCCTGGTAGAAGCTTTGTAATATCTTTAACAATGTTAAAACTTGAATCATAAACATTATATGAAACTTCCACTCCATCTGCTAGACCTGTTGACTTTATAATTAAAGATTTAGCCTTAATATCAGAAGGATAAGCCTTTGCCATCAAATATGATCTAGAATTTTCATTCAATGATTTTATATTAAACTCATTTGGCTCAATTTTAAATTCATTTTTATTATCTGTAATTGTGATTTTATAGTCTTCACCATAAGGGAGTATAAAATCATAATAATAATTTTTATTTCCGCCATATGATAAACTTGTGCCTGGAACAAATACATATTCATTACCTTGGCTATCAACAGCTTTAACTGTAGCATCCAATTCTTTTTTAATTTTTTCATCTACAGAAATCTGAACACTAATTTTCTTACCAACAATTTTTTCAAGTGTTAAAGTAACAGTCTTAACAAGTTCATCTTCTGTAATTTGAACTTTAAAAGATTTTTCTGAAACTAATTTATATCCTACTGGAACATTTTTAACATTAAAAGTATATTCACCAACTTTTACTCTATTAATATTATCAATCTTTTCTCCATTAGAATCAATTATTTCGTATTCAACATCTCCTACAGACTCTGTGCTGTCTTTAACAACTGTATTTACGACAATCTTACCGTAAGATACTTGCTCCATAAAGTTTAATAAATCATCTTCGATTTTATTTCCAGCCCAGTCTTGTAAAACTAATACTATATCTTCTAACTTTTTATCTTCAGGAATTTTTATATCAATAAATTCAGTTGAATCATCTACGTCAACATTGGTTCTCTTTGATCTATCTGCTTTATCGGATTTATTAGTATAATATGCATATTTTATTCCAGAACCTTTAATCTCTCCAATATTATCAGTTATATAAACCTTTGCAATTCTTGTTGACTCATCAAATACAACCTTTGGTACACGTGGCATTTCGCGGTCAATAATTACAGGAAAATCTAAATTCTGAACATTATCAGCATATTGTGGACTTGCACTAAGTCTAACAATATAATTACCATCTACGACTTTATCTGTTGGCTTTACAACAAATCCTGTTCTAGGTGCATATGATTTAGGGAATTTATCTCTATCCATATAAGCATTTTTATTACCAGAACTTGCAAATCTCCATGTGCCAGCATCATCATGACTAACCATTTCTTTTGCATTTCCATTTTCATCTGTTGTATAAAGCGTTAAAATTGCATTTTTAAAATTCCTATTTGCAACAAATCTAGCTCTTAGTTCATCAAAGTATCCATCGCCATTTGGTGAAAAAGCTATTTTATCTTTTCTGGTATCAAGGTTTACAAAGTTAGCACCCTTATTAAATCCAAGAACTGTCCAAGATTCACCAATAAAGCTGTATAAATAAGTTGAATTTATAGAACTTGTTTTAGCGTCATCTTTTCCATCATAATATGTTGGTACATCACCATTTTTAACATCCATATCATATATAGATTTTTCAAAAATTGGAATTTCATCAAAATCTTCACTAAAACCAATGATAGGAATACTTAGTTCTGGAACATCCTTATCATCTGAAGTATAGAATAAATATGCGTCAATCCAATAACCATTTGGCATTTCATTCATCAATGCCTCACGTGTATTTTGATCTATATTTATTTGATATTCATTTTCAGATACAGAATTTGCATTAACAGTAACCTTGCCAAATTCTTTTTTATATAAAGTTTTTTCTCTTAATGTGAATTTCCCATCTTTTACATCGTTTGTCATTACAACAAGTTTTGTATTGTACTCAAGATTTTTATTTCCTAAGTTTTTAATTGCAACAGTGAATGGTTTATTATTGGCATTTGATTTCAAATTAATCTTTGCAAGACCACTTACTGGATCATACAAGTAAGCATTCGATCTAACTGCAGCCATATTATTAACCATACCTGCCCCTTGTTTTCTAGGGCTTATAATTGAATTAGTGACTTTATCAGTAATTGGATTTGCTGTTGACATCAGCATATTCTTAATCAATATAGAGAGATCTTTGCCTCTAAAGTCTGGAAAATCTTTCATCAATCTTTGCTTAATAATTGTAGCTGCACCAGCAATATGTGGAGCTGCCATTGAAGTTCCATTCATATTACCATATTTACCTTCATATAATGTCGAGTAAATATCAACACCAGGTGCTGCAATTTCAGGTTTAAATTCAAAATCTATTGTAGGTCCCCAGCTTGAGAAATCACCCATATCTCCAGCTGTTGGTGCAGGATACAAATCAATTTTATCGGTATTATTAATAGTGATTGATTCACCATCTTTAATTTTTAAAGCATCGTCTCTTAAAATGCTCATGCTTGGTAACTTTGTACCGTCAATAACCATGCCAATAAATTTATTTCCACCTTCTTCGTGGTTATATATTATAGCAACAGTAGCACCTTGAGCTTCAGCGGTATTAATCTTACTTACAAATGTAGAACCTCCACGTTCAATTAATACTGCCTTACCTTTTACTTCTTTTCCTTTATAATCATTGATACCTTTTTGATCATCGATTATACCTTTTCCAACATTTACAACTTCAAATGTCTTATCAAAAACACCTTCCGAAGTTTTTGTAGGGCTATAAGGATAATTCTTGCCATTAACAGTAATATAAGGTAACTTTTGTGATGTATTTCCAGCTGCAGCAACACTTATTGAATACTCATAAGCACTAGGTGCACCTGTTACACCGTAATCAGGGTTATCTGATCTTACTTTTGCATTTAATCCACCAAACTGTCCGTCATTTCCAGCTGATATAGAAATAACTGCACCGGACTCAATAGCTGCTTTTAAAGTTTTGTCTAGAACAGAATCTTTTCTTAAACTCTTTGAAGCGCCAAGTGGCGAGCCTAAACTCATATTGATTGCATCAACGCCAAGTTTTACAGCATCATTAATAGCAGGCATATAATAAATTTCACTTGTTCCTGCACCTTCTGAGAAAACTCTCATCGCAAGAAGTTGAGCATTTGGAGCAACACCCTTTAATTTACCATTTGCAAGAACAGTACCAGCAACGTGTTGACCGTGCATGCTAATTTTTGGATTATTAACATCTTCATTTATGACATCATCGTTTTTTACATAATTAAATCCAAATGGGATTTTGTTTGTAAACCATTTACCATGATTTATTCCCTTCTCGTCCATTATTGCTTTCATTTCTTCTTCAGATTTAATTCTTGCCTTTGTAATATCTATATTTTGGAAATCAGGATGATTGTAATCTGTTCCTGAATCAATTACAGCTACAAGCATTCCAGCACCATCGAAGCCAGCATCCCATGCATATGGTGAGTGAATTAAATCATTTGATGTATTCATATTTGGCTCAATAGGAGCAAAATGTCTATTAATATAAACTGCATCCACAAAATTTAATTCAGAAATTGCTTTTGCAGTTTTGTAATCAGTTTTCAATGCATAACTGTTTAATACATAATCAATACTCATTATAATTTCAAAATTATAACCCAAGTTAAGGAGTTGATTTAGAGTATTAATTTGACTATTGATATTATAATCAATTGTATCTAATACTCCCTTAGAATCTCTTGGGTTTAAACGTGATTGAGGCATTAGACTTCTTGCTGATCTCATATCATTTAAGTATCTTCCATAGAACTGCTCAAAGCCCTTTACAGATCTAAGACCACTTGAACGAGTCGAGTTCATTTCGTAGCTAGAAACAGATCTTGTACCAATATTTCTTTCAGGATTTAGTACAACTACAATTTCTACCTCGTCTTCATCCTCGTATAATCCTGATGTTGATTTAATAAAATCATTATCAGCATCATCGATTGTAACTAATGATTGTTCATCAGTCTTTTCATAAACTCTTTCATTAATATCAGTAGCTGTAGCACCTACTACTGTCGTAAACACCATTAATAGTGCTAACAATAATGAAAGTATCTTCTTATTTTGCATTTTTATGCACCTCCTATATTTTACTTTATTGTATCACACAATTATTATTTTTTCCAGTTTGTAACCTTATTTTTTATATTTTTTTATAACTTTAATTTCGGTTATCGAATTATTTGAGTAAAGTATTTCTTGTAATGCATATTTTTATATGTTAAAATTAATTTGAGGTGAATTATGTTTATAGGTATTATCGCTGAGTTTAACCCTTTTCACAAAGGGCATTCGCATCTTGTAAACTCTGTAAAAGAAAACAATAAAATTATTTCAATTATGAGTGGAGATTATGTTGTTCGAGGTGAATTTGCAATTTATGATAAATTTACTAGAGCAATTTCTGCTTATAAAGCTGGAGTAGATGCTGTATTTGAACTAGCATCTGTTTTTTCTATTCAAAATGCCGAAGAATTTAGTAGAAATGCTATTAGACATTTAAAACACCTTGGTATCGATGGCATTTGTTTTGGTGCTGAAAATCCTGATATTGATTTTTTATATTATGCACGAGAGATTGTTGATTCAATTAATTCTGATCTCATAAATAAAAAAACTAAGCTAGAAAATATTTCTTACAGCAATTTCGTTAAAAATTATATTCATAAACAAACAGATAGATTAATAGGAAGCAACGATATGCTTGCACTTGAATATCTAAGACAAATCAAAATTCAAAATTTAAATATAAAAATATTACCTATAAAACGAGTTGTGAGCGAATACAACAGTTCGCATTACACTGAATACTCTGCTACCTCTATCCGTAAGCATATTTTGTCTAATAATAATCTATTAACACTTAATAATGTCTTACCACTCATAAAATCTATTGGTCCATTGATAAAAATCGATACAGAAAACTTAGAAGAATCTGAGATAAATAAAATCTATGACGCTATTTTTAATTCTAATTCATACCAAGATATTATTAAAAACTCTACACACAAAAGACTTAGCGTCTCAAGATTACAAAGAGCATTGTTAAAATCTATCTTAGGCATAGACAGTTTATGTGAAAAAAAATATCGCAATACGATTTTATTAAAACCGCTTGCGATAAATAAAAATAATAATATATTAAATACTCTTGATAAAAATAAGCTCTACACATCTTTTAAGAATATAGATATCCTTGATGATGATACTAGAGAGCTTTATTTTATAAATGAAAAACACAGTGAATTCTATCATAGCTTGACTGATAATAAAAAACTACTTGATAGAACAAATTCCCCTTTCATATAAGCCAGTCTTTTTTAATATCTCAACAAAATCATCAGGTAATTCCGCTTTAAAGTCCATGATTTTATTAGTAATAGGATGATTAAATACCAAATGATAAGCATGCAGCATCTGTCTAGGTGCTGCTATTTTTTCTTTTATGAGACCATATAAATTATCCCCTATTATTGGTAGATTATTATATGATAAATGGACACGAATTTGATGGGTCCTTCCCGTTTTTATCTGTACATTTAATAGTGAATAATTTTCATTACTACATATTTTATTAACTATAGATAGTGCATTTCTACCACCTTCAACAACACCCATTTTAACAGGATTGTTAGAGCGTCCGATTGGTTCGTCTATGATAAATTCATCTTGCTTAGGCATGCCATTGACTATTGCCAAATATTCTTTGATGATATTTCTTGATTGAAACTCCTGTTGAAGTTTAATATGTGCATCATTATTTTTTGCAATAACTAAAATTCCGGAAGTGTCTGCATCTAATCTATGGACTATTCCAGGTCTATCTTCTCCGTTAACATCGCTAAGCTCTGTCCCATAATATAGAAGCCAATTCACGACGCTATCTCCCTTATAGCTCTTCGCACCATGGGATGCAATAAATGGCGGCTTATTTATAACAATTATATCTTCATCTTCGTAAATAATTGGAATGTTTAAATTTTTTGGTGCATTATAATCAATCGGATCTGAAATGAAAATCTCATCTCCTTCTTTTAGCTTATAACTTGATTTTATTGCTTTATTATTAATCAATACATTGCCAGATTTTATTTCATTAGAAAACTCAGATCTTGTATCAAAACCAAATTCTTTAAAAAAAGTGTCAAGCCTTTTATCGCTAGACACTACAATAGTCATATTCATTTTTTACCACCAAATATAATTGTTAAAATAAAAATAAAAGCTGCAACTGATATATAGCAATCTGCCAAATTAAATACAGGAAAATCATACACATTAAATAATCTAACCGATATAAAATCAATTACATATCCATTTAAGACTCTATCAATAAAATTACCTATGGCTCCTGATATGAATAGAACAAATGCACATTTTTCAATTTTATTAAAATGATTTCTATTATTATAAACATATACTGAAAGAAAAATAATGACAGCAACAGTAAGTATTATAAAAAAAGTTTGCTTACCAGAAAGCATTCCAAAGGCTGCTCCTCTATTTTCTAGGTACATAAACTTAAACCATGAAAAAATTTCCACGGTATTATCCATCAAATATTTTGCAGAAATATATTTAGTTATTTGATCAATCGCAATCAACAAAATTGAAAATAAAATATAAATCAAATTAATCTCTCCGTTTTAATTCTAAGATTGCCCTTCTGAGTTTGTCCCAAAACTTCAACAACCCTAACTCTACCATATCCTCTTAACGACAATAGACATTTCTCTGTAATTTCATATGATATCTTGTCTAAGACTCTATAATTTAACTTTAATAAACCCTTTGAAATTTTATCTTGCGACTCATTTCTAGAAATATTATAAATCTTACTTACAACAGCGTCTAATCGCATTGATGGTACTATAAAAGTATTTTCTTTGTAATTAGGCTTAGGCATATCAATATTATATTGAACCGTATATGGATTTATACTATGCCTTCTAATATCTCTAAATTCAGTTAATATATAACCTTCTATGGATTTTCCAACAACCACATAAACTTTGTCACTCACGATAATATCGCCAACAACTCGTCGATCAACTCCAAGTGATAAAATTTTACCAAGTACGTCGCTATGCTTGATGTCATTAAATGGATTATCAAAACAAATAACACTCACATAATCATTAGGATCCGTCTCTATATACCATGGAGCAAATACCAGAAATTTACTCTCAGCATTATTTATTCCACAAAAAAATTCTGCTTTAATCTCATCATCTTGATTTGCAATCGCTGTTGACATTTCTTGCCAAAAGGGGTCGACAAAACACACCGGTTCAGGTGTATGATTTTTTAAAGCATTATGTGCTTTTTCTAGTATTCTAGTATATTTTAGTTTTTCTTCATCGTTATACAAAAACGATAAATTATCTACCAATTATAAAGTCCACTCTCTATGAGTTCTTCTTTAATACCTTCAATACCTACACCTTTTGGAGCAAGAATAAAGATATCTTTTGTAACCTTTTGAATTTTACCTTCAATTGCGTAAATTCCACCGTTGATAAAATCAAAAACTTGTCTCTTAAGTTCTGGTTCAAGATTTTCAAAATTTACAACAACTGCATCATTCATAATCAATCTATCAATGATTTTTGGTGCATCATCGTATTTAATTGGATCTTGAATTTGGATTTTAAATGCAGTTGGTCTTGCTTGAACAACACTTGCTGTTTGCCTTTTTTCAGTTACGCTTACTCTAGGGCTAAATGTAGTTGATTTAACAGGTTTTTCTACTTCCTCTTCAACATCATCTTCGTAATCGTAATCATCTTGCTCATCGTCTGGAGCAACTAAAAAACTCTTCATTTTATCTAAAAAGCTCATAATCTTTCCCCCTATTATCTATTGCCAAAAATTGCACTACCAACACGCACCATGTTTGCCCCATGTTGAATGGCAATTTCAAAATCACCACTCATGCCCATCGATAAAATTTCTGGTTTAACGTTAATTACATTATAACATTTTAAGTTAATAAATGCTAGTCTCATATTATCAAAAACTTTAATTAATTCATCTTTATTTAAATCTAAAGGTGCAACACACATTAAACCTTTTACATTTACATTAGGACAATCTCCAATTGCTTTTACAAATTCTTCTAATTTATCAAAATGAACACCAGCACGATTTTCATCGTCAGTTAAATTGATTTGAATTAAACAATCTTGAACTTTATTAATTTTGGCAGCTTCTTTTTGAATTGTCTTCAGCAAACTCATTCTGTCGAGCGATTGAATTAAATCAACTCTATTTATAATATATTTTACTTTGTTAGTTTGCAATTGACCAATCATATGAATCCTAATATTATCAGGAATTGAATCAATCTTTTCAAGTAACTCTTGTACCCTATTCTCTCCAATATCAGTTACACCATGATTTATTGATTCTAAAATTGTATCTACACCATGAGTTTTTGTAACAGCTATTAGCTGAATATCGTCTCTAGTCCTTCCAGATTTTTCTGCCGCAATCTTTATTCTTTCATTAACATTGTTTAAATTCTCTAATAACATACTATACTCCTAATAAATCGTGTCAATTGTATTTAAATTAGGATTTAATATTAACTCCTCATAAAAAACAATTGTTCTCTCTTCCTCTCCGTCGACTAAAACATTAGATCTTTCATTGCCCTTTGATACATAGCAAAATTCACCCTGGTCTTTTAAGATTGCAACTGGTCTAAATCTAATTATTCCATTTACATCCTTTACCACAACACCTCTTACACCATCATATTCAACGATTGATGAAGTTGGAATTCTAAACGCAGGCATTGAATTAAATATCACCGAGATTTTTCCGCGTCTAATCTTATAAATATCTTCAATATGTGAGTCTACCTTAAAGCCTATTAAACCCTCTTTGTCATAAGTTTCAGGCACAATTACCTTACAATTTAAAAATGTATTTTGATCATCAATAGAGACCTTTATACGCTTTCCATTCATCTCTTTCAGCGTCTGATTATTTGGCAAATATGATACAAACAATGCATTAAAGTTGTCTACAATTTTAAATTCATTTTGATTAATATCCATACTGACTCTATTTATAAGATCATTATATTCATCATAAGTTATTGAATTTATATCATTGATCCTCAAATACTCGTAACCATCCATATCAAAGCTTATTATTCCAGCAGGATTCCATACTTCTGCAGAGCTTAATGAATTTAATTTTTCTTTTAGTCTATTAATTTCACTATCTACCTGTAAAGTTGAATTAAAAGTATTTCCGCTTAAAACCTTATATGCAAAGCTATTTATCAACCTTTTTAATGATATATAATCTTCTGAAATGATGGATTTTCTTAAATTTTTATCAATGTCAGTAATTTCACTTGTATATAATAACTTGGTATCTTCAAGCTCTGAAATTTTTTGACTAATCTCGTAATACTCATCATTTTCAGCTACTCCAGCCTTTATAATTCCACTACGCAATCTTGTACCCTCATCATATTTTATTGAACCAGTAGTCTTATTTGTGCTAAATACCGTTTCGTCCTTAATCATCAAAAAATCACCATCTACCGAATCATAATAAATAGTTTCAACTGGTAGATAAAACATTGATGAGTTTGCCTTTAAAATTGGCTGTACAAAATAAAATAAAATCCCAGTATAAACAACCAAAATCATTATAACAAAAAAAGGTGAATATTTTTTATATTTATTTTCCATTATAACTCAATCATCTCCAAAAATTCATGTCTCTTAGGTCTAGTCATCAACTCATGAATTGCACATTTGACTTCTTTGTTTTCATAAAGAACTTCATATATTACCTTTGTAATAGGCATGCTTACATTTAACTTCTCACTTAAAATATATGCAGCCCTTGCTGTATTAATACCCTCAACGGTTTCTCCGATTTTATCTTTTAATTGATCAATTGGAACGCCTTCACCTATCAAAAGTCCAGCTCTAAAGTTTCTTGAATGAATTGAATTTGCTGTTACTATCAAATCGCCCATTCCAGCAAGACCCATAAATGTAAGTATATCACAATCAAGTGCCTTGCCTAACTTTGATATTTCGAACAAGCCACGTGTAATCAAAGCAGCTTTTGCGTTGTCGCCTTGCTTTAAGCCTGCCAATACACCTGCACCAATTGCAATAACGTTTTTTAACGCACCCGCCACCTCAACACCTATTACATCTTTATGCACATAAACTCTAAAATAGTCAGTCATAAACAAATCCTGAATTTTTTGAGCAGCTTTTTGATTTGTTGAAGCACTTACAACAGTCGTGTTCAAACGTTTTGAAACTTCCTCAGCATGACTAGGACCGGATAATACAACATAATCGATGTCGCCTAAAATATCCTTTATAATCAAAGACGCTGTCTGAAGCCTTTCAAAATGAATTCCCTTGCTCGCATTAACAATTATTTCATTTCCTTTTAAATATGGCTTTATAGAATTTAAAACTTCAACAATCATTTGAAGTGGTGTTGCAAGTACAATTACCTTTGAACCTTTAATGGCATCTTCGATAGAATCAGTAAGTTTTATCTCTTTAGGAAAAGTAAAATCCTTTAAATATTTATTACTTCTACCCGTCTTCTCGATATGTGCAATTTGATCCTTATCGCGAAAATAAATACTAACATCGTTTTTATTATCATTTAAAACATTTGCAAGGCTAACTCCCCAGCTGCCTCCACCTATGACACATACTCGCATTATTTTCTCCCTTTATAAATAGACCTTTCACTCTTATTAATCAATCTTTTAATATTTTCTCTATGCTTAAAAATTACAAGAACTACCGTTAAACACGCAAACAATAACTCAAATCCAGTTAACTTAAGCACAAAAATAAACAAGTATAACAAATAAACCATCAAAGATATGCTTCCAAGTGAAACATATCCTGTAATTGCACTAATCCCGAAGAAAATCGCACAGCCCACCAAAAACATATTAGGATGTAAAAATCCCATTCCGCCGCCAGTGGTTGCAACTCCTTTTCCACCCTTAAACTTTAAATAAAAAGGATATATATGACCTACAACTGCAAAAAATACTGATATAATCGGATCTGCAATTTCAAAATGCTTTGCAAGATATGCAACAAGAGCACCCTTTGCCATGTCTAATAAAAATGTTGCAACGCCAAGAGCCACACCATAATTTCTTAAAACATTTGTACCACCAGCATTTTTGCTTCCCATATCTCTAACATCTTCTCCACTTTTAATTTTTACAAGTATATATGAAAAGCTAATTGACCCAATCAAATATGCTACCAAATAGAAAAGATATTGCATCATTCACCCCTATTTTTGTATACGATGACAAGAGGAACTCCTGTAAAGTCAAACGACTTTCGTATAGCATTCTCTAAATACCTAGTATAAGAAAAGTGCGTTAACTTTGTATCATTTACAGATAGACTAATAACTGGAGGAGCTGTGGAAACCTGCGCTCCATAATATATCTTTAATCTCTTACCCTTATCTTGCGGAGTTGTATTTAATAACACTGCTTCGCTAATAATTTCGTTCAATACACCTGTTGGTACGCGTTTTTGATAATTTTCGTATACATTAATAATAGTGTCGATGAGTACATCCACCCTTTGACCAGTAAATGCTGATATAAAAACTATTGGTGCAAATTGAACATAACTCAATCCTTCCTTAATCTTATTAACATATTCCCTCTGTGTATTTGTATCTTTTGTAATGCTATCCCATTTATTAACAGCAATAACAATGGCCTTGTTATTCTCGTAAGCATAACCCATAATCTTTGTGTCTTGCTCTGTTACGCCTTCATTTGCATCAATTACAAGCACACAAACATCACACTCATCAACAGCAGATAGCGTCCTAATTACAGAAAATCTCTCAACTTTATCCGTAATCTTTCCACGCTTTCTTAAACCAGCAGTATCTACCAATCTAAAATTCCTGTCGTTTAAACTTACATAAGTATCAATAGAGTCGCGAGTCGTACCAGGTATATTTGTAACAATAGCTCGTTTTTCACCCAAGATATAATTTAGCAATGAACTCTTACCAACATTTGGTTTGCCAATTAAAGCAACCTTAATTTCATCGTCATTTTCTGGAGTAACAATATCTTTTGGAAAAAAATCAACAACTTCGTCCAACAAATCACCAATGCCAATGCCATGTTCAGCACTAATAGGAACCATTTTCTCTACGCCAAGCTCATAAAAATCGTATTTATTATTTTCATATTCTTTAGAATCAGTTTTATTAATAGCCAAAACAATATTTTGATTAAAACGTCTAAGCATAGTAAGAATATTTTTATCAGTAGGTGTCAATCCCGCCTTGCCATCAACAATAAATATAACACAAGAGCTTGATGTAATAGCAATCTCAGCCTGCTCAATAATATCAGACATAAAATCGTCATCACTCTTTAAATCAAGACCACCAGTATCAACTAATAAAAAAGGTTTATTAAGCCATTCAGCCTTTCTATATAATCTATCTCTAGTAACGCCAGGAGTATCCTCAGTAATAGACGCTCTAGAGTTTGTAATTCTATTAAAAAGTGTGGACTTACCAACATTAGGACGCCCAACAATTGTAACTATCTCTCTTCTCATAGTACCTCCTATCTGTATATTATATCACATTTTAATATAAATTTTAAGTACAATTAAATTAACTTTTTAATAGCAACAAAAAAGGCCCCGATAACGGAGCCTTTAACATATTATTCTTTGTCAATAACGATTGGTTCTTGTGCGGCCAATTGTTTGTAGACTTGATATTTTCTCTTTGCTTCCAACTCAGCAGCCTTGAATAATTCTTCAGCTTCTTCTGGGAATGAACGTTTAAGAGCAGTGTATCTAACTTCGCTGTTGATGAAGTCTTGGAATGATTCTTTTGGTTCTCTTGAATCAAGAACAAATGGATTCTTTCCTTCGTCTTCAAGTCTTGGGTCGAAGCGATATAAGTGCCAGTATCCACAATCAACTGCTTGTTTTTCAGTTGCAATTGTTCTGCCCATACCTTGTCTTAAGCCGTGAGCAATACATGGAGCATAAGCAATGATTAGTGATGGTCCTTTGTAGCTTTCAGCTTCTTTAAGAGCTTTAATTGCTTGGTTCATATTAGCACCTAGAGCAATTTGTGCAACATATACATAGCCATAGCTTGTCATCATTAGACCAAGGTCTTTCTTTCTAATTCTCTTACCACTTGCAGCAAATTTTGCAACAGCAGCTAGAGGTGTAGCTTTAGATGATTGACCACCTGTATTTGAGTAAACTTCAGTATCAAATACCATTACGTTAATATCTTCTCCACTTGCTAGAACGTGGTCAACTCCACCAAATCCGATATCGTATGCCCATCCGTCACCGCCGAATACCCAAACAGATTTCTTAATGAGGTAATCTTTTCTATCCATGATTTGTTTGAATAGATTTTCAGCTTTTGCATCGCCTTTAAGGTCGAATTTTTCAGTAACTAATCTGCCGTAAATATCTTTTGTTGCAGGTGTGTCTTCTCTATTTTCAATCCAGCTCTTTAGAACTTCGTTTAATTCTTCGTTAACATTTAGATCAATCAATTCAGCCATTAAGTCTTGAATTTTGTTTCTAATTTGTTTTACACCAAGAGCCATACCATAACCATATTCTGCATTGTCTTCGAACAATGAGTTAGCCCATGCCGGACCTCTTCCATCACAGTCTGTGCAATATGGAGTACTTGGAGCTGAACCACCCCAAATTGATGAACATCCGGTTGCGTTTGCAATCATCATGTGGTCGCCATAAAGTTGTGTGATTAACTTAGCATAAGGAGTTTCACCGCAACCTGCACAAGCACCTGAGAATTCAAGATAAGGCTTGTTGAATTGGCTACCCTTTAAGCTATATTTGTCCATAATGTCTTTCTTTTCAGAAAGTGAAGCTGCGAATTCCCAGTTTTCTTTTTGTGGATGGTATTGTTCTTCGAACATTTCCATTGTAAGAGCTTTTTCCTTTGCTGGACATACGTCAGCACAGTTTCCGCATCCTGTACAGTCCATAACTGAAACTTGGATTCTATATTGATAAATATCTAAACCTTTACCATTTGCTTTCTTAGTTTCAAATGTTGCTGGTTGATTTTTTTGTTCTTCTTCACTTACTAAGAATGGTCTAATAGCAGCGTGTGGACAAACTAATGAACATTGGTTACATTGGATACATTTGTCAATGTGCCATTCTGGAACAGTAACAGCAATAGCTCTCTTTTCATATGCAGAAGTACCCATTTCAAATGTACCATCTACATATTTACCAGTAAATGCTGATACAGGTAATGTATCACCTTTCATACCATTCATAACATCAGCAATGTTTCTAACAAATGCTGGTCTATCTTCGTCTTCTTTTTTCTTATCAACAGTTAATGTCTTCCAGCTTTCTGGAACATCAATCTTATGAAGAGCTTCGATACCTTTGTCTACAGCTTCATAGTTCATATTAACGATAGCTTCACCTTTTTTACCATAGTTGTGAACAATTTGGTCTTTTAAGTGACGAATTGCTTCATCTAAAGGTAAAACTTCTGATAATTTGAAGAATGCTGATTGCATAACCATGTTAATTCTTCCACCTAAACCAACTTCTGCTGCAATCTTTGTAGCGTTGATTGTGTAGAAATTAATATTGTTTTCAGCAATGAATTTTTTCATGCTATTTGGTAGATGTTCTTCTAACTCAGCATCATCCCATAAGCAGTTTAATAAAAATGTTCCGCCTGGTCTTAAACCTTCAAGTAGATCATAGTTATAAACATAAGCTTGTTTTGAACATGAAATAAAGTCTGAGTGTGTAATTAAATATGTGCTCTTAATAGGTTGTTTACCAAATCTTAAGTGAGATGTTGTAACACCACCAGATTTCTTTGAGTCGTATGCGAAATAACCTTGAGCATATAATCCGGAGTCATCACCGATAATTTTGATAGCTGATTTGTTAGCACCAACAGTACCGTCTGATCCGAATCCCCAGAATTTACACTTGATTGTTCCTTCTGGTTCTGTATTAATAATATCTTTAACTTCTAAGCTTAGATGTGTAACGTCATCGTTAATACCAATTGTAAATTTATCTTTTGGTTCATCCAATGCTAAGTTGTCGAAAACTGCTTTGATTTGTGATGGTGTTGTATCTTTTGAAGATAAACCGTAACGACCACCAACAATTTTTGGTTGTAATTCTTGACCATAGAATATTTCAAGAACATCTAAGTGTAGAGGTTCAGCTGTTGCTCCCTTTTCTTTTGTTCTATCCAATACAGCAATTTTCTTAACTGATTTTGGAAGTTCATTAAAGAAGTATTTTGCTGAGAATGGTCTATAAAGTCTAACCTTCATAACACCAACTTTTTCACCCTTTGCATTTAGATAGTCAACAGTTTCTTCGATTGTATCTGTAACTGAACCCATTGCAACGATTACTCTTTCAGCGTTTGGATCACCATAGTAGTTGAAAGGTTTGTAATCTCTGCCAGTAATTCTTGAAATTTCTTTCATATAATCATTTGTAATTTCTACAATATGTTCATAATATGGGTTTGAAGCTTCAGCAGCTTGGAAGAAAATGTCTGGGTTTTCTGCAGTACCACGTGTTACAGGTCTTTCAGGATTTAATGATCTGTTTCTAAATTCTTGAATAGCATCATAATCAACAAGATCTCTTAAATCTTCGTAGTCCATAACTTCAATTCTTTGGATTTCATGGCTTGTTCTAAAACCATCAAAGAAGTGAATAAATGGAACTCTGCCTTTGATTGTTGCAAGGTGAGCAACACTACCTAAGTCCATAACTTCTTGTACTGAACCACTTGCAAGCATAGCAAAACCAGTATTTCTTGCAGCCATAACGTCTGAATGGTCACCGAAAATTGATAATGCGTGTGATGCAACAGCTCTAGCTGAAACATGGAAAACAGCCGGTAATAATTCACCAGCGATCTTGTACATATTAGGAATCATCAACAGCAATCCTTGACTTGCTGTATATGTAGTAGTTAATGCACCTGCTTGTAATGAGCCGTGAACTGCACCTGCAGCACCAGCTTCAGATTGTAATTCCTTTACTAAAACTTTTTGTCCAAAAAGATTTACTCTTCCTTGAGAAGCCCATTCATCTGTAACTTCTGCCATGTTTGAAGATGGAGTAATTGGATATATTGCTGCAACGTCTGTAAAAGCATAGCTAACGTGAGCGGCAGCGGTATTACCATCCATCGTTTTAAAATGTTTAGTCATAAATACCTCCTATTTCTTTATGTCTCAATCATATACCATATAAATTTTTTTGTCAAGTGATTTCAATCACTAGAATAAATAAACTCAGCGCCATAAGACGCTGAGTTTTAAACATATTTAGCCAATTCTTCTTTAACACTTATCGCGGCATTTTCGTTCATGCCAGGTAATGATTTTAATTCGTCAACACTTGCATTTTTAATCTTTTCAATACTTCCATATTCTGCCATTAATATTTGCTTGCGCTTAGGACCTATTCCTTTTATACCATCAAGCTGCGACTTAACCATTGTCTTTCCTCTTAGCGACTTATGATAAGATATAGCAAACCTATGCACTTCATTTTGTAATGTAGTTACAAATGTATATAGCTCTCGATAATTGCTGAGTAAATATTCTTCGCCATTATACAGCAAAGCCCTTGTTGTATGCTTGTCGTCTTTTACCATACCCGTAACAGGTATATCAAGATTAAAACTATCCAAAACGTCTAGCGCAATATTTATTTGATTTTGCCCACCATCCATCATAATTAAACTAGGTGCTATATTAAAACCGCTCGAATTTTCTACAAGTCTTTTGTATCTCCTTGTCAAAACCTCTCTCATACTTGTCAAATCATCTCCTCTAGTAGCACTTTTTAACTTAAAACGCCTATATCCATTTCTATTTGGATTTCCATCTGTAAATACAACCATTGCACCCACAGCATCAGTCCCCTGTATATGAGATATGTCAAACGATTCAATGATTTCTGGATATTCACCAGTGCCAATAATTTCCGCAAGATTTGTAAGCGCCTTTTCATTTGTCTTTGTTCTTAAAAGCAATCTTGACTTGTGTTTTGCCAATTCTTCCATTGCGTTTTTCTTGACCATCATAATAGTATTTCTCTTGTCGCCACGCTTTGGCACAGAAATTTTTGTAGAAAGCTTGCCCTTTCCTTTCAAAGTTTTTTCCAATAAATCCACATTACTTGGTTCGATTTCAATTAATAATTCTGATGGAGGATTTGATAAATTTATATAATATTGCTTTATAAATTCTTCCATCATTTCAGATTCGTTGTAGCCCATATTGTTCAAAACGAAATTGTCCTTGCCTATTATCTTCCCGTCACGTTTAAAAAATACTTCGACAAGAAATATGTCTTCAGCTTTTGCGTACGCAATATAATCTGCAGAATCTCCAAGTGGCTCGTTGATCTTTTGTTCCTCTTTCAAAAAGCTCATCTGTTCTATGATATGCTTAATCTCCCCAGCTTTTTCATATTCCATATTCGAAGCATGATCAAGCATCTCTTGCTGTAATCTCTCTATAACCTTTTTATTTCTTCCCATCAAAAAATCAACAGGTTCAACAAGTTTTTTTGCATAATCCTGAACAGTTATAAGTCTGGCGCACGGTGCGTCACATTTATTTATATAATAATTTAAACAAGGCTTGTAAATTTTATCGAGCTTTCTATTTCTCCTTCTAAGCTTATACATATCCTCCCACTTGTCGACAGACACGTTAACTGCATAAGCATTTGGAAATGGGCCAAAATATTTTGCTCCATCATTTTTAAGCTCTCTCGTCTTAATAATACGAGGATAGTCCTCATTTGTTATTTTTATATATGGATAAGATTTGTCATCTCTTAACAACACATTGTATTTAGGGGCATGCTTTTTTATTAAATTGCTTTCTAGAACAAGACTCTCAACTTCGCTATCAACAATAATATATTCAAAATGATCAATGTTTTTAACTAAAGCTTCAACCTTTAAGCTCTTATTGCTTTTTTGAAAATAAGACTTGACTCTATTTTTTAAATTCTTAGCTTTGCCCACATAAATAATGTCGTCATTGACATCTTTCATTATGTAAACTCCCGGTTTATCCGGAAGTTTTCTAAGCTCTTTTTGAATGTTAAACATCTAAAGGTTCACAAGCCTTCTTTAACATTTGTTTTTCTTCGTCAGTCTTCATTCCTGAAATTAATTTATCATAGCAACTCTTGTGATATTCGTTGATATATTTAATTTGTTCTGCAGATAGAAGCTTTACATCAATCAATTCTTTTTCATAAGGTGTGAATGTTAAGTTTTCAAATTGATAGAATGTTCCAAATTGACTTGATTGGAAATCAGTAACGGTAATTAGGTTTTCAATTCTAATTCCATGCTTACCTTCTCTGTAAATTCCTGGCTCGTTAGAAACAATCATACCAGGTTGTAGAGGAACATTAATCAAAGCTCTTGAAATACTCATAGGGCCTTCATGAACACCCAAAACAAATCCAACACCATGGCCAGTGCCGTGCTTAAAGTCAATACCTTCACTCCACATTCTACCTCTTGCAAGAACATCAAGATGACAACCGCATGTTCCCTTCAAGAATTTTGCGCGGAATAATTCAATATGACCAATAAGAGTCAAAGTATAGTCTCTGATTTCTTCTTCGGTTGGTTTGCCAAGAGTAATTGTTCTTGTAACGTCAGTTGTACCTTCACGATATTGTCCACCAGAGTCAACCAAATATATTCCTTCATTTGTAATGTCAGCATTTTGTTCAGCGCTTGCAGAATAGTGTGCCATTGCTGCATTTGATCTGTATGCGGAAATTGTACCAAAAGATTCAGACAAAAAGCTTTCAACCTCAGCTCTGAATTCGTGCAATTTTTCTTGCGCAGAAAATTCATTCAATTCAATCTTGCCAGCATTGTTTTTAATCCAGAAAAGATATCTTGTAAGAGCAACGCCATCAATAATATGAGCTTTTCTTGAATTTGCAACCTCAACATCATTCTTAACAGCCTTCATAATTGTTGTAGGAAGAGCCATATCAATAATATTTGTGTTATCGTGCAATATCATATAGTGCAAGCTCGATGTCTTTGCAGCATTAATCCATACATGATCGCTATCTTTGAAATGTCTTAGTTCGTCAGTTATATTTTCATAATCATCAAACTTTACACCATTTTTTTGTAAATAACCCTTTACAGATTGGTCAAGCTTGTTTTGATTTACAAACAATTTAGCATTGTGTGCATCAATAATCAAATAGCTAACAACATAAGGAGTAAACAAATCATCGTGTCCTCTTAAATTCAAAGTGTATGCAATGTCATCAAGAGTTGATATAAACATATAGTTTGCGCCTTCTTTTTTCATTTGCTCTCTAATTTTACCGAGTTTATCCATTGGAGTTTTTCCGGTAAATTCTTCATCCAAAATAAAAGCCTTGCCTTGAGGTAGTGAAGGTCTATCTTCCCAAAATTCTCCTACCAAATCTTTTTCATATTTGAAACTTGCTCTATCGCCAACAATATCCTTGATATGATCGCACAAAGCTTCGGATGTAATGTAGCCGTTAAAGCCTACGACATCGCCTTGTTTAACATTATCATCAAGCCATTCTTCCCATGTTTGAACGCCTTCAAGACCCCACTTCATCAACTTAAATGGAGTGTCTTTAATTTGGTTTGCTGCTTGCACATGATACCTGCCATCAGCCCACAACAAAGCTTCCTTTTGTGTAACAATAGCAAAGCCTGCTGAACCTGTAAAATTAGTCAGGTAAACTCTTGATTTAAATCTGTCAAGCACATATTCACTCATATGTGGATCGCTTGTAGGGATAAAGTAAAAATCAATACCCTCATCCTTCATAAGCTCTCTTAATTTAGATAATTTTTCAATTGAATTCATAATAGCCTCCTGATGTAATTATACCCTATTTGAGAAAAAAATCAAATTAGAATTCCAAGTAAAAATAATTTTTCCTCAAATAAAAAAGCTTCATCAAAGATGAAGCATAATTAATTATCCTTAACAACATCCTTTAGCATTAAGAATAAAAATACCGCACCAATTGTCAGAACTATATGTCCAACACCTGCGAATATTGATATACAAATGTCAAGTGTGCTGCTTGTTAAATTCAAAACCTCTTGCATACCTCTTAAAAACAACATACCCGTTGTTACAATTACGCCAGTATTATAAGTACAATAAAATCGCATAAAATATTTACTGTCTTTTAAATTTACACTCAATGAAATGGCACTCATTATTAGAAACATCAACATACCCAGAGTAAGAACGTGAGTATGAACCTTTGCAAGCGTTGTTTCACCATTAAAGTTGATGAATTTTGTAAACTCTCTATAAAAAGCACCTGCAAATAATCCTAACATTCCATATACAAACGCTGTATTAACTAATCTTTTTCTCATTATTAACTCCTTTCATATCATAATATCCAATCAAAACTGTCCAAACATACGCACAAGTCTTTGGAATCATCAAACTCCCAACTGCAGGATACGCCTGCGAATATAAAACAACTGGTGCATAAAACGCAAAACTCAATACAATTGTTAGCCATAAATATTTGAAGCTTGTGTCATTGTATTCCTTTTGCGAATTATAAAATATCACCATAATAATTACTCCCATAATTAAAAACGGAATATTTCTATATATTGCCCACGAAATTGGTGGATTACTTGATAAAAATTTATTTTTCGGACATAAACACAATAAGATTCTAATTATTGCAAGTGCATATATCGCAAACGTCAGCGACCTTTTACCAACAACCTTATAACGCAAGCGCCATACATAATATAATATGACATAAAATATTGTCATAGTAATTGATGTGATAAGCTTGCCCATGCCGAGCGCCATGGTGTAATCATCAAATCCCGTCGTAAGTAATGCCATCATTCGTGGTACCAAATGAAAGGCATCACCAAATCCAAGCACAACAGCCATTACTCCAAACAAAAAATATTGTTTTCTTCCCATTGCATCCCTTATCATCTTGATACCTAAAACAATTACTGTTACTAGATATACAATGTCAAAAAGACTCTCAAAAATTGCTCTCATATAATCAACTCCTTCCACTTGAACAATGTTCAGATTGTGTTTTAATTTAACCCGTCAATAAATGACGGGCATTAATATAAAACTCTCTCTATTACAGCTACAAAAAATTCCTTGTTAAAAGACTTATCGGTAATCAAACTCATAATGTTTGAAATTATATAGCTAATGAAATCATCCTCAGAAAAATTTTCATTAAATGTAGATTTTTTTATCCGCAAATCTTTCTTCAAAACATCCTTCATAATATCTCTTAGCTTTTCCATGTAAATCTGCATAGAACACTTTGCCTTGCTGTCATCAGTCTTTAACATAATTGAGTGAAGCGTAAAAAAATTCGGATATCTCTTAATTCCATCAGAAATGTGAGAAAAAACATCTGCAATATATTCAGAGAATACGTCGTATGAATTAAAATCATCAACCTGAAAAATATCTTCCCACACACTTTCAATAGCTTCGATAATCAGTTCTTCCTTTGAAGGAAAATAATAATATATAGTCCCCACAGACGATCCAACTTCCTTTGCAAGTCTTCTAATGCTAAGAGCATTCAAACCCTCTTTTGCAACAATCTCTCTAATCTTTAAAAGAATTGCCGACTTCGAAGTAACAGAATTATTCATATAACCTCCTTACTAAACCTCGTTCAATTTAATTATATCACCGCCTAAATACTTTGTCAACAACTAACAAAAAAATCGCTCAAGGCAAATGCCTTAAGCGATTAATCATTAATTGTTCTTTTGTCTTAAAACTCTTTGGAAATGATCTACGATTAGATCTTCATATTTATAATCAGCTGTGTATTTTCTATAATCAATTTCATGTGACAAATAATTTTTCTTGTTATGAACAAATGTATTTGTTGCACATAATATATCATAATAGCTCCACATATCTCTGCTTATATCTTTAAAGTTATACAAACGATTTTCATTTTTCAATTCATATTCAAAATCACGAACTCTATTAAATGCCCTATTTGTAACTGCAGCAACTTCTTCACGAGTAATTGCCTTGTCAACATTAAATGGCATTGTACCATCTGTATAAATCTTTAACCATCCAACCGAGTACGCAGATTGAACTTCCTCTTTTGCCCAGTGTCTTTCATTTACACGCATTGCATTACCCTTCATCTTTCCTTGCATTTGGAAACGAACAAGAGTTGCAATCCATTCGCCTTGAGTAATAGATCTGTCTGGCATAAACTTGCCATCAAAACCTTCAAATACTCCCGCTTGTGTAACAATGCTTACAGCTTTTAGATACCAAGCATTAGGTTTTAAGTCACTATAATAAGTGTTTGCATCAATATCAAGATATTTATATCCATCTGATATCAAAGCATTTGCCAAGATTTGTGCAGCCTCAGCACGACTTAAAGACTTGTAAGGCATAAACATATTGTCATGACCTTGCATATATTTAACTTCAAGATATTTAGCTGACTTATCAACATCTCCACGCTTGCCACTATCCTTTGGAGCTATTGATGGAACATATACAACTCCACCACCCTTGCACTCCGGCTCAGGTAATAGCTTAGCCTTTGCAGTTACAACAATGTCTTCACCCTTAATTTCAAACGTGTCATCCTTATCCCACTTATCAAAGTCATAACCCTTAGCTTTGTCATAAGTTGGTTTTGTTAATTGAGATAATTTTACACCAGCATTTTTCTTAACATAATATGCCTTTGACTCAGTTAATTTTAAACCTAAATCAGCATCGAACGTTACTCTAACATATCCTTCTGGTCTTACCATTGGGTCTTTATCCTTAGGATCAAAAGGTTTAATGTTTTCTGATTCATTATAAGTTGCCGTTATTGTTGTTCCATTTTTATCAGTAAATATCTTTGGAGTTCCTACTTTATAAGTTTCTCCTGTAGTTACATCACCAATCTTCCACTCTTTGAACATAAAACCTGGATTTGCTACTGGATTATCAACTGGAATAGTAACTTCTTTTTCAGGGTTAACCCAGAATATTTTTTCAGCTGTATCTTTTGCTTTGTCTGTTGGAACAAAAGTAACTTTTACAAAATTATCTGGTGTTCCTTCTGGTTTACTTCCATCATCATTAGCTGGAATAACATCAGATGAATATTGGGCAACAAGTGTTAAATCTTCATTAACTACGTCCTTAGTTGGATCAAAATATTTATCTTTTCCTTTAATTTTCCAACCCATAAATGCATGTCCTGCTTTTTCTGGATTTTCAACTGGACTAATCTTTTCTCCATGTTTTACTTGTTGTGAGTCAATGTGAGTTCCACCGTCTGTATCAAAGTTTACAGTGTGGAGACCTGCTTCCCAAACTGCTGTTGCTACAGTATCTTGTTCAATCTTATATTTTGCTCCTGGTAGATAGGACTTATCACATATACTCCAAGCAACTAATACATAATTGTCTTTCTTTAGGTTTACTCCTCCTGCTAAAGTGATTTCTGTTCCTATATCATATGATAGTGTTTCTGGAACATCTCCACTTGTTTTATCGTCAGCTTTGTAAGTCATAGTAACCTTATCTAGTATGAATCTTGCTACAAACTTCTTATCGTTTTTAATCACTTCATCTTTATTTATAGCTTCATACCAATTATCAAACTTATAGTTTTTATCTGGTTTTTTCTCAGGAATTGGAAGGTCAGTTGAACCTACTGTAACATCCTTTTCAGGATTTACATAGTAAGTTTTATTTCCACCTTCAAGACTTCCATTTTCACCAGCGATAAATTCAACTTTTACATAGCCCTTAGGTTGCTCTACGCCAGGTCCTGCTGGGATTACATCCTTTAAAGCAACGAAATTAAATACAAACTCTGTATCGCTATTAAAGGTATCGTTTAAATTTTTATTGTCTTTATTTGACCAAGTTCCACCTACTTCAGTGTAACCAAGATTTGGTGTTTTTGAAATAGAGTCTCCAGCTTTATTTGTTAAATCAACATTTACATTAGGATTTACATAATAAACTGTTGTTCCTGATATTTTTCCATTAGTATTAGCTTTAAATGTTACTGTTACATAACCTTCTGGCTTAGTTTTATCACCTGGAATTACATCACCTAGTTTTTTAAATGTTCCTGTAATAGTTGTATTTGAACTGTACTTATTCTTTGTTGTAGTATCTCTGCTCCATTTTTCAAACGCATATCCAACCTTTGGATTTGTTGTTGGTGGTTTTAATGCCACGTCTTGCTTAGGATCTACATAGTAAGTTGTCGTACCTACTAATGTTCCTTGTCCAGCGCTTTGTTGGTCGATTTCAAATGTAACTGTAACAAAACCTGCTGGCTTTTCTGAATCATCATTTGTTGTCTTTGGAACAACTGCATCCTTTGGAACAAAACTTGCTGAAATAGTAGTAACTATTTCAGTAAACTTATTATAATTTGAAATGTCTTTGTCCCAAGTGCTAAATACATATCCTGTATTTCCTTTAGCTAAAGCTGTTGGTGCTGTTAGTTTTACATATTTATTAGGATTTACAAAGTATATTTTATCTGCAATAACTTTATTATTTTCTGTTAAAGTACCATTTGCTCCTGCAACAAACTTAACTTCTACATAACCTTCTGGTTTTTCATTCTCACTACCGTCATCGTTTGTTTTTGGAATAACATCATCCATTGGATCGTATTGGGCTGTAACTGTAATATCACTTTGTATTGCTTTAGTGTCGATATAATCCCAAGCATTCGGAGCAGCTTTTTGTTTCCAACCTGTTTCTGCTTTTATTGTAGGTTTTTTAATTTTATCATTACCTAATGTTATAGTTGGGTTTGCTTCTGGATTTACATAATAGACAGTTTGTCCTTCAATCTTGCTTCCGTGGTCACCCTTGTCAAAGGTTACTGTTACATAACCGTTAGGCTTTGCGTTTGGAGTATCTCCAGTTTTTTCTGGAATAATATCTTCAAGCTTTTTAAAGTTTCCTTTAACTGTTGTGTCTTTAGTATACTTCTTAGCTCCTGTTGGGAATTCCTGATCTTCTATCTTCCACTTATCAAACTCATAGCCTGTGTCAGCTGCTGTCTTTGGTTGAGGGACTGTTACATCTGTATTTGGTTTTACAAAGTAAGTTTTTGTTTCGCCTTGTGCTATTAATCCACCTTGTCCCTCAATTTCGAAAGTAACTGTCACATAGCCATCTGGCTTTTCTGACTCATCATCTTTTGTCTTTGGAATAACTGATTTCAATTCATTAAAGTTTGCTGTGATCGTTGAAACTGGATCTTTATAAACTGTTGGGATTGTAGCATCTGGACTCCAAGATCCAAATTCAAAACCAGTGTTACCTTTTGCTAGTGAAGTTGGAGGAGTAAGAGTTACATACTTAGTTGGATTAACATAATAAACTTTTTCTGTAATGACTGTTTCGCCATCTTTTAATTTACCATTTTCTCCAGCTACGAACTTAACTTCTACATAACCTTCAGGTTTTTTTGTGTTTTCGTCTATTTTCTCAATTGTATCGGGTATAGGTTTCGCTTTCACTTTTACTACAATATCAGCTGTTCCAATTGTAGTTGTATCTGCTGGCTTCCAAACTTGATTATTATGTTCATCAAGTTTTACTTCATATCCAATTTCAGCTTTAACGCCTGGCTTTACAATTTCTGCATTTCCTAATGTAAGCGGTTTACCTTGATCATCCTTAGCATTTTGTTTTACATAGTACGCTTTGTTTTGCGTTAGCTTCAAGCCCGTTTCCGCTTCAAAGGTTACTTTAATATAGCCATCAGGTCTTACAACTTTAGGGTCATCTAGATTCGTTGGATCAAACGGAATTATATTTTTAGCTTCTGTATAAGTTGCTGTTATAGTTGTTGCTTGTTCAAATTTCTTAGCTTTTCCTACTGTATAAGTTTCTCCAGTTTTAACGTCACCAATCTTCCATTCTTTAAATGTAAAGTATTGTTTTCCTACTGGATTTTTAACTGGAATAGTAACTTCTTTTTCAGGGTTTACCCAGAAGATTTGGTCTTCCTTGGATGCATCTGTAGCCTTATCTGTTGCCACAAATTTTACTTCCACAAAGCCTTCTGGTACGTGGTCTGGTTTTGTAGTTCCAGCTTGTGGAATGACGTCAGAAACGTATTGAGCTGTGATAGTGGTCTCTGTTTTAAATTGATGTCTCGGTTTATCTGCAAGTTTATATTCCACAGGGTCCGGTGTTCCCGGAATGGTCCACTTAACAAACTTATTGTCTCTGTCTCCCACGGGATCTTTCCCGGGGATGACAACTTTGGCATCCGGGTTCACATAGTAAGTGTACTTTTGCGGATCTTTTGCCTTCGTCGTCGGATCCACTGTTACCTTGACATAATTGTCGGGAACAAAATTTTCTTTTCCCGCTTTTGTCTTAGCTTCGTATATGTTCTTAATAACCCTAATCTTAATGTCGACTTTTTGCGGTGTACCATTTTGAGGGGTTACTTGTGCCTTTAAAGTGACATTCTTATAAACACCTGTGTTTGGATCTTCTTTTAATTTTTCATACAGGTAGTTTTTTAAATTCGCCTCCGCAACGGGATTGCCATCATCGCCTAATATTTCAAGCTTATCGTTAGTTTCTAAATCTTGTGGTGTTCCACTTCCATCTTTGATCTTAACGACTGCCCTTAATTGATCCAGGGTCGGAAGGAAGTCATTAACGTACTCTGTTCCCTTAGCGAAGGATTCTTTGACTTCCAATTCATCTACCTTGATTTCATTGTTATCCCACATGGCGTAGAAGGTTTTGGATTCTTTGATGTCCTTAAAGGCCGCATCGGTAACGGAAACAAGCTCATTTTGAGCATTTTTAATGCCCCACCCCTTGAAGGTTTCGCGATACTTGCTTATGCCTACCGGCATGTCCGTCAAGTCCTTGCCATATTCCACTTCCTTGACGATTTTCTTGTCCGTATCAGGGGCAGTAAAGTTTTTAAACTTACCACCATTAGCATCAAATGTCACGGGGATTATCTCTGTCATAGTGAGCTTACCACCCTTAATGACGTCGTAGGTGAAATCGTATTTAAACTTGTGATCACCAGACTTAACAGTTTTCTTTGTCGTGTCAAAAGTTAAACCTGCTGTATTAGTCTTTACATTAACATTTGGAGTTTTATAGAGAGCGTCAGCTATTATAAGTCCTCCTTCGAACGCATCTTCCCAGTCTCTGATAATCTTTACATCCTTATTATTCTTGGGAAGGTCAAATACAACTGGTTCATCATAAAATTCCGGCTCTTTTTCTTCAAACGTTCCTTGGATTTGGGGTCTTTGGTCTTCTGCTACTCCCGTTTTCCATTCCGATTTAAATTTCGTGGAAGCAACTTGTTGTAATCCAAGCTCTAGCGTGATATTAGCAATTATCTCTCCATCTGCATTTTCAGGTGAAAATGTAGGGCTAGATCCTTCTGTACCTGTCATTCTAGCTGTTAAAAGCTTTATGTTCTCTGCAACGTCTTCATCAACTCTTACCTCATAATTATAAGGTTTTAATTTCTTAGAGAATAAAGGAAGTTTTGTTGGATTCCCATTTTTATCAGACCATGTGTATTTACCAGTTTTAGTAACTTTTAAAATATATTCAACACCAGTTTCATCGCCTGTTTCATGGTCACTTTGAGTAAAGATAATTTGAGCTGGTTTTGGTTTTCCTTGTTCATCAACTCCAAATATTTCGTTCCATTGAAATTTATTTCCATCAAGACCTGAAAGATTAAAGTCTACCGAAATATTTCCATAGTACTTTGGCTTATTGGCATCTTTTGGTTCGTTTTTATCACCAAAATAAGGTCCTCTACCCAATAAGCTAAAACGCGGTGCTGTTGACTTTGCTGCCTTGTTCTTTTCAGCTATTTTATTTAATTCATTAATTAATTTTGCATCATAGCTTTTTGCATTTATTACACCAAATTTTACATACTTTTCTTTAGGAAGCTTTACATCCTCCTTAGCAATTATTGCGTGTGGTGCAATAAATTGTAATACCATTGCTATTACTAATATAATAGAAAATACTCTTTTAATCATTTGCTTTCACCTTACCTCTAAATATTTGTTTTGCTATAATGCTCTTCTCTATTCGGAGCAAAATCCCCATCTTTTCCTTCTTAAATAACTCTAATATTTTATCTAGCTTTTCATACAAACGTACGTCACGACTAATAATATTAGGCTCGTAATGTCGTATAAAATATCTTTCAATCCTCATCTGAATAATGAACATAGTTTTATAAATCGCTTTAAATGCATCCGTCTCTAACAAAGTAGACGCACGCACATGTGTCATATCCCGTTGTTTAGTAATTTTAATCATGTGTTTTTCCTCGTTATCATAATATTATTAAATGCATATTGCACCTATTTTCTCTTTTTAATTATACCACATAAAGCTATGTTTTAAAAGAGTTTTTACACAAATTTTAGCATTATAACAATATTTTATCATTACACAAAAAAAGATGCCAAGCGTATAGCTTAGCATCTTTAAATATTTGATTATCTAACTCTGTATTCACGAACGTCGGATCTTATATCGTCTTTTTCTGAATAGAACTTTATAAGATCGTTTTTCTTTACACAACTTCCTTCAAGGACGCTCAGATTAAATACATTTCGCGTTCCTTTTTGGCTCATTGTAATGGTTGTCGTTTGATTTCCTCGTGTCACTTCGAGATATCCAATTGCACCATCTGTCAGTTCCTGAATAATAATAAATTTAGCATTAGGACGTGGGTTACGAATTCTGATGTCCGGTTTTACAACCGGGGAATCATCGATGGTCGTATCTTCTGTGAAGGATACTTTGTCAACTCCATCTGTTATTAACTTCCAGCCTTTAAATTCGTATTCATTGACCTGTCCATTTTCTAATGTGAGTGGGTGAACGACCGGTGCTTCGATGTTTACAAGCTCGCTCCTCTTCACGTAGAACTTGGTGTCCCCTGTCATAAAGGCCTTCTTCGGATCAACTTTAAAGTCTACCAAGACCATGTCTTCTGGCATATCTTTTTTAAGTTCTTCATTGGACTTTTTCGGATCCACCGGAATGACGTTGGATTCAAGCTCATATTGTGCTGTAAATGTGATATCATTACCACTTAGTTCTAGCACTTTGTCCCAACCAGAGTTTTCAGTTTTTGCCTTGTAGTATTTTGCTGGGGCGATTTCTGGAACTTTTAAACCTGCTTTAACTGCTTGGTCAAAGCTTAGGTTCTTAGCTACTTTAAACACTGTTTGACCATTTAATGTTCCATGAGCGCCTTGTTCGAACTTAACTTTGATAAACTCATCTTCAACTATGTCATTTTCGCCGATCGCTTGAACTGGGTCTTGCCATTTAGCAACTAGAGTCTTGTTTTCATTTATAGCTGAAGTTAAGTTAAAGTATTCATCTTTACCTTGTTCTTTCCAACCGACAAATACTTTACCTTCTAGTGTTGGTGGTGTAACATTTGTTAATGTTTTTCCATGTTCAACTATTTGACTAGGAACAACGCTTCCGCCCATGGTGTTAAATGTTACTGTGTGTTTAGATGTTGTCCATTGTGCTGTTGCTGTTCTTGCTTTTTCAAGTTTAACTTGTGCACCTGGTTGGTAGATTGTTTCATCTTCATCAAGCTTCCAGCCTGCAAACTCTGCATTTGGTTTTGCAAGATTGCCTTTATTTGCAAGTCCAACTGTTTCTCCATAATTTACTGTTACAGTTTCTGGAACATCTCCGGTTACATCTTCTCCACCTTTATTATAAGTCAAGCTTATTTGACCTGATTTAAAGATTGCAACGTGAACTCTTTCGCTTGTGATTGGAGTATTTTCGTCGATAGCTTCTTGCCACTCTTTAAATACAAATTTTTTATTTGCTGTCGGTGTAGGAACTACTAGAGTTTTATTGTCTGCTGTTGCTTTTTTACCTAATTTAATTCCAGCTTTTGGATTTACATAGTAGATTATTACATCTTTTCCATTAACTTTACCGTTACCATCTGTTTTGAAGGTTACTTTTACATAGCCTTCTGGAATAACTTGGTTAGGGTCGTCAGTTTTTTCTACTATATCTTTTGACTTAACAAAGTTAAATTCGTAAGTTTTTTCTTCTGTAATCTTTTCGGATTTTATTTCTGGTGACCAGCTTCCACCATTTGCTGTGTAGCCGATTGATGGATTCTTGAAAACAGCTTCTGCTTGGCTTGTCATGTCGACTTCTACTTCAGGTGATACATAGTAAACTAAGTCGCCTGATACACTTCCACCTTCGCCAGCTTTGAAAGTTACTTTTACATAATTCTTCATAGCTTCCTCTGGCTTGCTGCCATCTGGATTAGCTTTAACTACAGGTTTGTGAACCTTTACTGGTACTTCTAAAGGCTTGTCATTTGTTCCTGCACTTGAACCATCAGTGTATTCAACGATTACTTTGGCTATACTCTTTCCAGGATTATTTACATCTGGATTTTCAACTATAGTTACCTTACTAATAGTTTTTCCTTCAGGTGGAGTAATCATCTTAGTAATTTCTTCAACTGTAGGTGTCTTTCCTTGTGGTGTTGGTACTGTATCAATCTTAGGTGTCAAATCTTTAATCTTTTCAAATTCAATAGAATATTTTGCAACGATTGTAGTTTCTTTTTCGAATTGTCCTACAATCTTATCCTTCCAAGTTCTTGGTGTAGTTTCTTCTGATTTCCAATTAAAGAAGTCCATTTTATATCCAACTGTTCCAGGTTTTGTAGGATCTGCAGATACAGTCTTGCCTGTTGGGTTTGTTACGCCTATAGTAACTTCCTTAGTAGGGTTAACCCAGAATGTTTTTTCGAATGCTGTATCTTCAGTAGCCTTATCTGTTGTCTTAACGATAACTTTTACATAAGTCTTTGGTACGTCTGGTTTATCTTTACCTTTTTCTTGTTCCACTACATCATCAGCACCTACGGGCGTAATGATGGTGTCTTTTGTAAACTTATGACGTTTGGTAAAGTCGAAGATGCCGTTTTCTTTGCTCTCTTCATTATAATCAGCAATATCCGCCGTCCAATTGGTAAATCTGGAGTCGCCATCAGTTTTAATTTCAGGAATATCTACCCAAGCATTAGGATTTACATAGTAAACTTTGTTATCTTTATTATCAAAGTCTTTGTTTGGTTTTATTGTAACTTTGATATATCTATTTTCTGTATTGTCTTTTAGAATCTCTTTCAAGCCACCATCTTTGGCCTCTGTTTTTTCAGCCTTCGTTAAATATTCTGGCTTATCGCCTTTCTCGTTCAAGGCTTCGTAACGGTTTTTGTAAACCGTTATTGGTATTGGAAGCTCTTGTGGTTTCGTTGTATCTCCATCTTTAAAGATAACTTTTGCGACGATGTTAAGAACGCGAACTATTTGATCTTTGTCCTCTACATTCATTTCCTTGACCAGGTTAAAGAGGTCTTCGTCGGTCTTGATTTCTGTTTCCTTACCGGCATCATTCTTGTAGATGAATTTGATGTCCGTGCCTTCAGGAATGTCTTTTTCCTCATTCTTTTCTTTCCAGACGAGTTGCGCTTTTAAATCTGCAATCTTTGGAGCAAAGTCGTTTGTCCATTTACCATTTTTATCCTTGTAAGCTTCTGTTCTTACTAAGCCCGTTGAACTTGTGGACATGCCTGACCAATCAAAGTAGGCTGTGAATGTGTAGTTTCTGTTGATTTCAGTTTGAGCATTGAGCCACTTTTCATTGTCCCAACCCTTGAAGCTCTTGCCTTGGTCGGGGGTGATATAGTATCTATTTTCTTCTTTTACCTTGTCGTTGCCTTGGTCGTCTTTGCCGCCTTCCCAGATAATAGGTTTAGGCAATAGGTCGGACTTAAGTCCCTTGATGACGTCGTAGTGGAGTTCGGTCACTTCCTTGCCGTCTTTGTCCTTAAATACTCCACCCTTGTTTTTGTCATCAATCTTAAAGGTTACTCTTACATATCCTTTTGGCGGTTCTTTATCTCCAGGGACTTCGATTACTCTTGCGTCTTTATAATAGAAGTAAATTTCATCGGAACCTGTGCCGTTGATGCCTAAAAATTCGTTGGTCTTTTCATTAACATCGTAGAAAAGTTGTTGTTGAGCAGCACTTGCTAATGTCCATCCAGGAATGTGACGGTAGTTTCTGGCGTCATAGTGACGGCACTCACTTGTTACGTCTTCCTTGTCAATAACTTTGTATTTGTTGAGTATATCTTCTAATTCCGCTCTCTTAGCTTCAAACTTCGCTTTGTTTGCGTTGTTTGCTTCTAGGAGGGCATCGTCTGTTAGACCTGTGGTGTTCGTAAGGTCTAAGCCCTTAAAGAACGCATCAACTTCTGCCTTTCCTCTTTCATCTATATAGTTTACCTTGTAGTTACGTGTTCTGAATGGTCTGTAATAGAATCTGAAGATATTTTCAGGGTTTGGTTTGTAAACAGGATTATCTTCATCGCCTTCTTTAATATTGTCTTGAACTCTGAAAGTTTGGAAATATGTGTTGTTTAGTTTAACGCGGTTATTATAGTCTTCGTATTCTTGTTTTAAATCATGTTCTGTTTTTATTAACTTGCCAGTTGAGTCTTTTGTCTTTTCAGTCCACGTGCCAGAAAGTTTTTCCATTAACTCATCGTTATCAGCCAAGATCCAATGTTCGTCTTGCTTTTCACCTGTTGCCGGAACATAGTCATCTACACGTTTGTATGATAAACTGTTAGGTTCTGGGTTTGGATACTTTGTTGTGTCCAGAATGAATTTTTCACCGTTTTCAGTCTTTTCGTTCTTTAGGTAGTAGTGGTAAACTTTTACCTCTGCTCTCTTGTTTTCAACCCAAATTGCCTTTAGATAGATTGGAGCAACTACATCTGTTCCGAAGGAATAAAGCTCTGGAACCTTATATCTAGTACGATATGAGTCGTCGATTGTATTAGTATAGTTGCCCTCTTTATCTTTTTTGTATCTAATTACTTCCCATCCTAAGAAATCGTAGCCGTAACGAGTAGGTTTTGGAAGTTCTTTTAGTTTTTGTCTTTGAACCACGGTGAAGACTTGAGCCTTTACTTGGTCTTTTTTCCTATCTCCTGTTGGTAGCTCGCTTCCTTCATAACCTTTTACTGGGTAGGTCTTTTCTTCCTCTTTACCTATGTCGCCTTCTTTGATGGTTTTAGGCTCAGTTGTAAGGTCTTTTAGGTCTATGGAATCGAGTTGTCCTCCATTAGGGTCGACAGTTAGCTTCCATTTATAGTCTGGCTCATCCCACTTAGCGTAAAGGTTTGCTGCATGGAAAGGCATGGTTTCTTTTGGATTCTTCCAAACCATCTTTTTCCCAGCAGGGTCTAGTGCCCAGCCCTTAAATACCATTTGATCTGAAAGGCCTTCTGGTCTTTTCACCCTGAAGTTTCCATTAGCATCTTTGAAGAATTCATTAGGGTTATCTTTGTCTCTTTGTAATAGGTCATATAGGCCTAATTTATATAAATTATTTGCATCGTCTAGTAAGTTCTTTGGATTTTCTCCCTTAGCAACTTTCTTATACTCCTCCTTTGTATCCACAACTGGACTTAGGCACTTTAATGGGAACTCGTAGAAAGTTTCTAGTTGGTTTGTAGAATTAAACTCACTGTCAGCCTTAATTACTGTTGGGTCGTAGTTAAATCTTAGTGGGTACTTATTACGAGTGTATTTGAATTGTAGATAGCCGTTTTCTGTAAATTCTTGACCATCGTCTATTACATCTCCAAATTCGTCTGAATCGCTAAAGAAGGATGGTATAAAGTCTAGCTGGCCTATAGGTAATTTTATACCATTGTTGTTATAGTATGTCCCACAATTGTTAGGTGTTATTTCATCACGCTCGTCGTTTAGTTCCCCAATTCTTTCTTCGTCCACACGGCCATCTTCCTCGTTTTCCTCTTTGATTGCCGGCCAAGCAACTCTAGGATTATATCCATAAGGTGTAAAACCTGTAACTTTCGGGTACCTGTGGCCATAGCCCGGGTCAGCTGTATCTGCCTTAGTCCTAACAAGATCGTAACGTATGATGGTTTCGCCTTTCTTGAAGCCGTCCATCCAAAAGTCCATGTGGTGAGGGATAGATGGATGATCCTGCTTAATACCGAAGGAAAGGGTTTTAAAATCGAATTTATCTAAATCCTTGGTTGTGCCGTCGCCCTTATCTATGTGCTTAGTATAGCCACCCCAGCTAGTATAGTTTGCCATGTCAAGGAACTGATCAGCATCAAGTCTATATGGTGGAGTGTCTAAATGCAATGGCCAATTTGGACTAGTATAATTTGGTCCCCAGCCGAAAGATTGATAGCCTGGTGTAAAGCCCTTTGTTTGCTTGGCATCATTTGGCCACTTATACATCATCTCATTAAATCTCGCCTTGTAGTGGTAAAGATTGCCAGGACCACCTAGCATTACCGCCTTTCCCTTTTGCGGGTCGTAGCCCCAAATTTCAGGGTAGATGGTGTTTTTAGCAGGTTGTGCATTGGACTTTGTAAAGTATAAATCGTAGACTTGTCTGTCGTAGTAGATGTTGTAGACTGTTTTACCTGTGGCTGAGACTTTCTTTACTTCAATTGGATTTTTAGAATCTGCATTTTCTTTATCTGTTAAGTCTTTATTATAAACAAAGAATTTGTTTAGATAAAGGTCATGGCCACGATTGAATTTATCTCCATTCCAAATTTTTTGTAGACGAGTTTTATCTAGGTCTGGGAATTTTATGCCATTGACAGGCATGTCTTTCAAATAAGGCTGAAAACCTACATCGATATCCTTGTAGACTTTTGTACCCATGTAGTCATATTTTTCTAATAGAGGTGCATTATCTGCATGGTCTGCCTTTTCTGCCCAGAATTGTACTGCGAAATCTGCCTTGTCCTTGTCCTTCCAAACAGCTGTGAAAGTTAGCTTTTCTCTTGGTATTTCCTTGCCATTGCCAAGTTTAAGAGCAGGCATTTTTAGTTGTATTTCATCTTTAAGCTTTTCTTTTACAGGGTCGCCGTTTTGATACTCGAATTTACCACTTCTCTCCTTTTTATAATAAATATTACCTAAGTCAACTATTGCATTGCGATTCGAATCTTTAATAATTTCACCCTTTTTAAAGGTATGCTTCTTACCGTCAAGCATTCCTTCTAGATCATGAGATGGCTTCCAACCTAAAAACTCACTTCCTATCTTAGTTGGGATGCTGTTTTCATCTATCTTAGGAATCTCTTGATCGTAGTAATAAGTTCTAGCTGGTAGAGGTGTGCCGTCTTTGGTATCGAAAACCACGTCGTAGTGAGCACGGTTGTAGCGGTACTCAATCTTAAAATCAGAAGTATCTTCTGGTACTTGAGTTTTTAGCTTCTCAATTTGTGGAACAAAGCCTGGTCTTTCATTTTCTTGTAGAGCTTGAACCTCCAAAGTAGAGCCAGTATTACCTTGTAAAATCCTTAGATTCTCATGATCACGCACAAAGGCTTGATACTTTTCTTTTTGATCAGGATCTTTTAAATCATATTTAGTTTCAGTTCCATCTTTATCTATAACTGTTCCGTCATTCTTTGTGATGGTACCGTCTTTGTTAGTAAACTTGTTAAAATCTTCCATATCTTGGAAAACGTGTTTAACAGTGATGTTGCTCGTTGTAGCTGCGTATCTAAATTCTCTAAGTTCTAAATATTTTAAACCATTGGAATCATCACCAGTTTTTTGACCATTCTTTGCTGCTTTTACAATGGCATCATAAGAGTTCGTAAAAACTTGTTCACCCTTAGCATTCTCTTCTTCTCCCTTAGGAGTCTTATAGCCCGCCATGTCCGGAAGTTTGATTTCCTCATTGACCTTGGCTTTTTCTTCTTTATTCGCCGCTTCACCGACACTTGCTACATAAGGCTGGTAGTTGACGCTGTATTTCTCACCTTTTTCCGCCTTGAAGTCTGTACGTAGTGTGTAGATGGCCGGCTGTGCGGGATCTTCTATAAAGTCTTGCGACGTTTTACCCTCTTCTGGTCTGCCCAGAAGGACAGGTAGCTTGTCGTCGTTTAACCTCCGCCTGTGGTTTAAATCCGTGTTATCGTAATTTAAAGGCTTACGTGTTTGCTGTTGTTCTTGTGCAAATACCTGTAGTGGTACTGATGTTATTATCATCATAATTGCTAACACTAATGTAATAATTTGTTTTTTTCTCATTATAACCTCCGTTGAAAAACTTCTATAAATTTTGTAATAAAATTACAATTTGCTTTTAATTTTACATAATTAAATTCTATCACAAAAGCTTTAGAATTTCAAGCTTTTTAAACGTTTCTTAGTTGATTTGTACAAAAAAACAGCACTTTTTTAGTGCTGTTTAAAATGATTATCTTGTTGCTTTTATGACTGCATCTATAACTGCATCTGTTGTTATGTCAAAGTGCTTAAATAAGTCTGTGCCTTTGCCACTTGCACCAAATGTATTGATGCCGATTTTTTCTCCGCCGTGCGTGTATTTGTCCCAGCCAAATGTGGACAGTGCTTCGATTGAAATTGTCGGCACATCTTCTGGTAATACACTTAATCTGTAATCGCATGTTTGATCTTCAAATAGATCCCACGATGGCATGCTTACAACTCTTACATCAATGCCTTGTTCGTCAAGTTCTTTTGCGGCATCCATAGCTACTGAAACTTCAGAGCCAGTTGCAATTACAATCGCATCGAGTTTATTTGTTTCTTTTCTTGCAATATATGCGCCCTTCTTTAATTGTGTTGCATCAATGTCAAGTGTCGGAAGTTTTTGTCTTGTAAGCACAAGTGCTGTAGGTTTTTTGTTTTCAATTGCAACTTCCCATGCAACGACAGTTTCGTTGTAATCGGCTGGGCGTATTGTCGTGAAGTTTGGTATCGTTCTTAACATTGCGAGTTGTTCGATTGGCTGATGTGTTGGCCCGTCTTCGCCAACTCCGATTGAATCGTGTGTTAATACATATATTACAGGCACATTCATAAGTGCAGACAATCTCATAGCTGGCTTCATATAATCACTGAACACAAAGAATGTCGCACAGTATGGTCTTAAGCCACCATGAAGAGCAATTCCGTTTGAAATCGCTGCCATTGCAAGCTCACGAATTCCGAAATGCACATTTCTCGGTGAGTAATCATCTTTTGAAATATATGCTTCGCCTTTAATTTCAG
>CAMYPV010000005.1 GCA_947293975.1 uncultured Ezakiella sp.
GATTAGAATAACGGTCTCGTGGGCTCGGAGATGTGTATAAGAGACAGAAATAACAATGGGAGGTTGTTATGGATTTATTTGAATTAAACAGGATTAATCAAAGACAAAAATTTGCTCCTCTTGCAGAAAAGCTGAGGCCAAAAACATTTGACGATGTTTTGGGTCAAGAAGATATTTTAAAGGATGGCGGTATGATTAAAAATGCAATCAAAAGAAATAATCTGCCGTCAATTTTGTTATACGGATCTCCGGGTACAGGCAAAACCACGATTGCAGAAATTATTTCCAAAGAAATGAATATGAATTTTTATAAAGTAAGTGCCGTAAGTTCTGGTATAAAGGATTTGAGAGATGTAATAGAAAAATCTTCAGAAAATTTAAAGATGAATATGGGTAGAAGCATTTTGTTTGTTGATGAAATTCATAGATTTTCAACATCACAGCAAGATTTCTTGCTTCCTTATGTAGAGTCTGGTGATATAGTTTTAATTGGTGCTACAACTGAAAATCCATTTTTTGCAGTTAATAAGGCGTTGTTATCGAGACTTATTTTGATACAATTAAAATCGCTATCTGAAGATGCACTTTCTAAACTTTTAAATAAGGCTGTTGATATTTATAAAAGAGAAAATAATCTAGACATTATTTTAACTGACGAGGCAAGAGAATTTTTAATTAAAAGGGCTGATGGCGATGCCAGAAGATTAATAAATAGCTTTGAGGTATCTGTACTAAATACAGAAAACACTGATGATAAAATTGTTATTGGTGAAGAAAATGTAAGAGATAATTTTATGAACGCAAGCTTAAAATATGATTCAACTGATGAACACTATGATACAATCTCTGCATTTATAAAATCAATGAGAGGAAGCGATGTTGACGCGACGATTTTTTATCTAGCAAAAATGCTATTGTCAGGTGAGGATCCGAGATTTATTGCAAGGCGTATGGTTATTTTTGCAAGCGAAGATATTTCAAATGCTGATCCTATGGCGCTAAGTGTAGCTACTAATGCATTTTATGCAACAACTGTTATAGGAATGCCAGAAGTTAGAATTAATTTGGCACAAGCTGCAGTGTATCTTGCAAGCGCTCCTAAAAATAACAGTTCTTATCTTGCTATTAATAAAGCAATGAGTTTTATTAGAGAAAATGGGGCGTTTAATGTACCTAATAATATTAGAGATGGACATTATCAAGGCTCTGAGAAACTTGGTGTAGGAGGATATTTATATCCACATAGTTATGAAAATGGATATGTTAAACAAGATTATCTGCCTGAAGAAATAAGAGATGTAAAATTTTATGAGCCAAAAGCTATTGGCTATGAAAAAGAAATGGCTGAATATTTAAGGAGAATAAAGGAAGAATGAAGAATTTTTTAAACAGAAAAGGTGTTGTTATTTCACCAAAGATTTATTTTATAAACACATTATCAGCAATGGCAATGGGTTTGTTTTGTTCGCTACTTGTTGGGACGATATTAAATACAATTGGAACTGGCTTTAATATTGAAGTTTTAAAAACCACTGTGTGGGATGCTGCAAAATTAATGACTGGGCCTGCAATTGCAGTTGCAGTTGCACACTCATTAAAAGCTCCATCGCTTGTAATCTATTCGTCGTTAATAGTTGGTTATATTGGCAACCAATTGGGAGGCGCAGTAGGTGCATGGCTTGCTAGTGTTATTGCTGTGGAATTTGGCAAAATTGTTCAAGGTGAAACAAAGGTAGATATACTTGTTACTCCTGCAACTACAATTATAATTGGCACTATTATTGCAATTGTTTTTGGACCTGTAATGTCAAGAGTTATGACAGACCTTGGAAAGCTTGTAATGTTGGCAACTGAAATTGAACCATTTTATATGGGAATTGTAGTATCTGTTATTGTAGGAATGGTTTTAACTTTACCTATAAGTTCAGCTGCACTATGTATGATGATTAGTCTATCAGGTCTTGCTGGTGGTGCTGCCACCGCAGGATGTTCAGCGCAAATGATTGGATTTGCGGCAATGAGTTATAAAGAAAATGGTATAGGTGGATTGATAAGCCAAGGCTTAGGTACATCTATGTTACAAATTCCAAATATAATTAAAAATTGGAAAATTTGGATACCGCCGACAATTGCTTCGGCGATAACAGGACCAATTTCATCAGTTGTATTTAAAATGACAAATATTCCAATAGGTTCAGGAATGGGTACATCTGGATTGGTTGGACAAATCGGAACTATAACATCAATGAAAGCAAATGGTGTTGATGATTTTATGATTTATTTTTCAATCGCAATTGTTCATTTGATTTTACCGGCTGTAATTTCAATTTTAATCTGCAATTTGCTAAAGAAAATTAATTGGATTAAACCAGGCGATTTAAAATTATAATTTTTGCCAAAAACCATTGCAATTCATAGACTTTATGTGATATTATATAGTTTGTATAAGAGGAGTGAAAAATGATTTATTTAGACAATGCTGCGACAACAAAACCATCAAAAAATGTAATAGAAGCCTTTCTAAAATCTTGCGATGAATATTGGGCAAATCCATCTTCGTTGCACAAGTTTGGAGAGGAAGTTTTTTTTGAATTAAAAAATTCAAGAGATAATATAAAAAAATTATTAAATATAAAAAATGGTGAGATATTTTTTACATCGTCAGCTACAGAATCTATAAATTTATTTTTTAAAGGCTTTTTAAAAAAGGGAGATCATATTATAATCTCCGATTATGAACATGCTGCTGTATATGAATCTGCTAGAAACTTTGAAAATGAAGGCGGAGAAGTCACCTATATTAAGTCAGAAAATGGAGCAATAAATCCAGAATCGGTAATTAATGAAATCAAAGACAATACCAAGTTGGTTGCTGTTATGTTTGTTAATAACGAAATAGGAGCTATTAATCCCATAAAAGAAATTTGCAAGCAAGTTAAGATGAAAAATTCTAAAATAAAACTTTTTGTAGATGGAGTACAGGCGGTTGGCAAATTAAAAGTGGATATTGATGATTTGGGTTGTGATGCTTTTGTAATTAGCCCTCACAAATTCCACGGACTAAAAGGAACTGGCATACTCTATGTTAAAGATGATAATATTAAGCCGCAAATATTAGGCGGTGGCCAAGAACAAGGACTAAGATCTGGTACAGAAAATGTTGGCGGAATTTTTGCAAGCGAAGTAGCTATAAGAGATGCTGTAAATAATCTTGACGAAAATATTGTTAAGTTTAAATTATTAAAAGAGAGATTTTTAAATAATATGAGTGGATTTAAGGGTTTTAAAGTTAATTCGCCATTAAATTCAGTAAACAATATTTTAAACATCAGTTTTGAACGTGTAAAAGCAGAGGTTCTTGTACACATGCTTGAAGAGTATGAAATATATGTAAACACAAGTTCAGCATGTAGCAAAAATGGCCATAAAAAATCAAGAACATTAACATCAATTGGTCTTAATGATTCCGAGATGAAAGGTGCTCTTAGAATTTCTTTCTCGGATTATAATACCGTGGAAGAAATTGATATTGCCACTGAGAAAATAAAAGAATGCGTGGATAGATTGAGGTTGATATTATGAGAAAATGTATATCATTAAGTTATGGGGAAATTGCTTTAAAAAAAGATAATAAAAAATTTTTTGAAAATGTTTTATTAAAAAATATAAAGACCGCTTTAGAAGGATTTGATCCAGAGATAAAAAAAGATCAATCAAAGATTTATATTTATGCTGAAGATTATAAGAATGCTATAGAAAATTTAAAAAATATTTTTGGCATAAGCTATATAGCTATACAATTTGAATCAGATAAGGATATGGATTTGATATATGAATCAGCTATTGCAGCTATGGATTATGAAAGGGAGCGCGGGGAAGTTAAGACTTTCAAAGTTGAAACAAAACGTGCAGATAAAAAATTCCACCTAAAGAGTCCTGAGATAAGCGGAATGGTTGGCGGACATTTATTAAAGCATTATAAAGATTTAAAGGTTGATGTAAAAAATCCAGATATAATTATTAGAGTTGACATTAGGCAAACCGCGTTTGTATCTGGCAACAGAATAAAAGGAATGGGTGGAATGCCAGTGGGTTCAAATGGACGTGTAATGTCACTATTATCAGGTGGTATTGACTCTCCAGTTGCATCAATATTGGCGATGAAACGCGGACTTTCGTGTGATTATATTCACTTTCATTCATATCCATTTACAAGCGGAAGATCTTTTGATAAAACAAAAGATTTAGCAATTCTTTCATCAAAATACCAACCGCATTCAATGTTGTTCTCTTTTAATTTACTTAAAATTCAAGAAGAAATTACAAAAAAATGTGATATAAGATTTACTACAATTTTACAAAGGCGTTCAATGATAAGACTTTCAACAAGATTATGTAAAGAATGTGAAAGAGAAGCATTGGTAACCGGGGAAAATCTAGGTCAAGTTGCAAGTCAAACGCTTGCGGGAATGAGTGTTGTTGATCCAGTAACGGATTTAATGATACTAAGACCTCTTATTTGTTTTGATAAGAATGAAATTGTAGATCTTGCCAGAGAATACGGTACGTTTGAAACATCAATTTTACCTTATGAAGATTGTTGTACAGTTTTTGTTGCAAAACATCCAAAAACTAACCCTACTTTAGAGCAGGTATTACAAGAAGAAAATAAAATTAATTACAAAGAAATAGAAGAAGAAATTTATAATAGTCGAGAGGAAATTTTAATAAAATAAAAAGACCCTAACGGGTCTTTATATTATGCTTGTTGTGCTAATTCTTCAGCGATAAATTTATCGAGCTCAGCTTCATCAAAGATGAGTCTTTCATTATCGCCAATTGCTAAACAAGGTAGTCCGAGTTGTCCAGATTCAATAATGGGTTTGAACTCTGCAACATTTTCTCTAACTGCTAGATATTTTTTTAAAAATCCTAGGGATGATGTGATGTCTAGGTATAAGAACCTTATACCAGCCTTTTCAAGTTTTTCCTTGAATGGGCCACAACTAACTCACATGCTACTACCATATACAATTTTCTTTTGCATTTTTGCCATTGAAATACACCTCCTAGGATATTTATACCATATAAATTAAATTATAAACCCATTTATTTAATAAATTTTTAATGAGGAAGTGAAAGACATGGCTGATGAAAAGTTTTTAAGTTTAAAAAATATTCGTAAAGTTTACGATGGACAAGTTGTACTTGAGGATTTAAATCTTGATATAAAAAAAGGAGAGTTTCTTACTTTACTTGGTCCATCAGGTTGTGGTAAAACAACAACACTAAGGATGATTGGTGGTTTTATTACGCCAGATCAAGGTCAGATACTTTTAGAAGGTAAGGATATAACTTCGCTAAAGCCAAATGAAAGAACGGTTAATACAGTTTTCCAAAAATATGCACTATTTCCACATCTCGATGTATTTGAAAACATTGCATTTGGATTAAGATTAAAAAAAGTAGACGAGTCAACAATAAAGAAAAAAGTTTCTAAAATGCTTGATTTAGTAAATTTATCAGGTTATGGCAAAAGGTCAGTTACAAGTCTTTCAGGTGGACAACAACAGAGAATTGCAATTGCAAGAGCGCTTGTAAATGAGCCATCAATATTGCTTTTAGATGAGCCGCTTGGAGCTCTTGATAATAAACTGAGAAAAGGGATGCAGACTGAGCTTATTAACATGCAATGGGAACTTGGAATTACTTTCATTTTTGTTACACACGATCAAGAAGAAGCCCTTTCTATGAGTGATAGAATTGTTGTTATGAACGACGGCAAAATAGAGCAAATGGGTAGACCAATTGATATTTATAATGAACCTGCAAATGCTTTTGTTGCTGAATTTATCGGAGAAAGTAATATTTTAGATGCTACTTATAATGGAGATTATAGTGTTAATTTTGCGGGATGTAATTTTAAATGTGTCGACAAAGGCTTCCAAAAAGGTGAGGCTGTTGATGTAGTTATTCGTCCTGAAGATATTATAATTTCAAAAGAAGACAATGGTAAAATCAAAGGCGTTGTTGAAAATGAAATATTTAAAGGCGTGCATTATGAAATTCTAATAAACGTTAATGATAAAATTTGGAAAGCTAAATCAACTGTTTCAAGTAAAGAGGACACTGTTGTGTGGCTTGATGTTGATCCAGATAATATTCATGTTATGAGGAAATCGTAATGAAAAAGATTAATTCAAATATGATTATATATGTGTTTTGGTCATTGCTATTTATTATTGTACCTTTATTATTGATATTATTTTTAGGTTTTACGGTTACAGATGGCACAAACACATCATTTTCAATTGATAATTTCAAAAGATTTTTTGAACCAATTTATTTAAATATTTTGTGGAGGAGTTTGAAGCTTGCATTTTATTCAACTCTTATCTGCTTGATACTTGGTTATCCTTTTGCATATTTTATTTCAAAATCACCAAACAAAGAAAATTATATGCTATTTATAATGATTCCAATGTGGATGAATTTTCTTTTAAGAACCTACGCTTGGATTACATTATTAGGTAGAAATGGATTGATAAATAAGTTTTTAGGATTAATTGGTATCGCACAGATGGAATTAATGTATAATGACTTTGCAATTATGATTGGTATGGTGTATAACTTTTTACCATTTATGATTTTGCCAATATTTACGGCGATTACAAAGCTAGATCCTTCGTTAATTGAGGCTGGATATGACTTGGGAGCAACTTCAACACAGGTTTTTAGAAAAGTTATATTTCCACTTACAAAATCAGGTGTTTTAACTGGTATAACCATGACTTTCATACCGGCTGTAAGTACATTTGTTATTTCTCAATTATTGGGAGGAAATAATTTCAATTTGATTGGTAATATTATTGAACAACAATTTAGATTCACAGGCGATTGGAATTTTGGCTCTGCAATAAGTATTATACTGATAATTATTATTTGGATACTGATAAGATTGTCAGATAACAGAAAAGACGAAAATAGATTGCAAGGAGGAATTATATAATGAAAAAATTCTTGAAAAAGTTTTATATTTATCTAATATATTTTTTCTTCTACGCTCCTATATTTGTCTTGATAGCTTACTCATTTAATGCTACAAAATCTCGTGTTGTATGGGGAGGATTTAGTTTTAAATGGTATCAAGAACTTTTTAAAAACGAACAAGTTTTGATGAGTTTTTATAACACATTTTTTATAGGTATTGTCTCGACAATTATAGCTACAATCATAGGCACAATTGGAGCCGTTGGTTTATATGGCACAAGAGGAAGGGCAAAAAAATTAATAATGGATATAAACTATCTGCCGATACTAAATCCGGACATAGTTATTGCTGTTAGTCTCGTTGCGCTGTATAATTTTATGAGACTTCAATTTGGTTATTTAACAATAATTTTGAGTCATGTAGCGTTCTTAACGCCATATATTTTATTCAATGTCATGCCACGACTTGAGTCGATGGATCCTAATTTATATGAGGCTGCACTTGATCTTGGTGCTAATCGAAGACAGGCATTTTTTAAGGTTATTTTGCCAGAGATTAAGCCAGGTATTTTAAGCGGTGCGCTTATGGCATTTACACTTTCGATAGATGATTTTGCAGTTAGCTTTTTTACAACTGGAAATGGAATTCAAAATATATCCATTACTGTGTGGTCAATGGCAAGAAGAGGTATAAATCCTGTTATTAATGCATTGTCTGCACTTATGTTTGTAATAATGGTCACATTGGTTGTGATAATAAATATTAGAAAGAAAAAGGAGAGAGATAGAGCACTTGAGAAAAATAAAATTAATTAGCATTTGCATTGTTATTCTTGCATTGACATTTATTGCTTGCAAACAAAAAGATGACAAGCATACGCTTGTTGTATATAACTGGGGAGATTATATTGACCCATCTTTGATAGAAAAATTTGAGCAAGAAGAGGGCGTTGATGTTATTTATAACGAGTACTCAACAAATGAGGATTTATTTGTAAAGTTAAAAAATAGCACAGAACAAATTGATATAGTTATTCCATCAGATTATATGTTAGAACGCCTTATCAAAAAAGATTTAATTCAAAAAATTAATACAAAAAATATTCCGAATTATAAAAATATAAATCCAATATTTAAAGCCAGAGATTGTGATCCTACTGGAGAATACGGGGTACCTTATTTGTGGCAAACGGTTGGTTTAATTTATAATTCTGAAAAATATCCTGAAGGTCTTCACAGATGGGAAGATTTATGGAATGAAAAATATAAAAAGGATATGGTACTGTATAATGCACAGCGTGATGTTTTAACTGTCGCATTAAAAAAATTGGGCTATTCTGTCAACACTAGAGATATAAACGAATTAAAGGAAGCAGAGGACGAACTTTTAAAACAGAAAGAAATTAATTATGCCTATCTTGGTGATGAAATTAAGGATGTTCTTGTAAATGAAGATGCTAATATTGGCGTTGTATATTCAGGTGATGCTGGAATCATAATGAGCCAAAATCCAAAATTTAAATTTGTAATTCCAGAAGAGGGATCAAATATGGCAGTTGATTATATGGCTATTCCAAAGAATGCAAAGCATATAGCTTTAGCAGAAAAATTTATAAATTTTATGCTTAGAGAAGATGTCGCAGTGCAAAACACGGAATATATTATGTACAATACTCCGATGGATAATGTTAAGAAAAAGATTTCTAAGCAAATTTTAGATTTTAATTTATATCCAACAGAGGAAGAAATTAAGCGATTATCAAGCTATAGAGACATGAGTGATTTAAACAAATTATATGATGAAATATGGACAGAAATAACCTCAGGTTTATAGAGTCCAAATATATAATGAATGGGAGTTGAAAATTGAAGAGATTATTAACGGTTATTATTTTAGGTTTATTTGTTTTTGTAGGCTGTACAGATTCAAGAGAAAAGCTTTCAGTTTTTAATGTTGGCGACTATATGGATAGATCTGTTATTAGAGATTTTGAGAATGAATATGGAGTCAAAGTAATTTATCAGGAATATGCATCTAACGAAGATTTGTATGTAAAAATAAAAACGACAAAAGATCCTTATGATGTAATATTTCCATCAGATTATATGCTAGAGCGAATGATTAATGAAAATTTGGTTTCGCCACTTGATAAGAGTAAGATTGAAAATAAAAAATATATTGATGATTATTATCTTCATAAAGATTTTGATAAAAATAACGATTATTCATTGCCGTTTATGGGTGGCACAGTCGGAATTGTATATAACGCAGAGAAATATCCTGAGGGAATAAATAGGTGGGCTGACTTGTGGAATGAACGCTATGAAAGAGATCTCGTAATATATTATTCACAAAGAGACGTTCTTATGGTTGCGTTAAAAAAATTAGGATATAGCATGAATACTCAAAATCCTGAAGAACTTGAACAAGCTAAACAAGAATTGATTAAACAAAAACCGTTAATATATGGATACTTGGGAGATGAAATAAAAGATGTCCTTATAAATGAAGATGCAAATATAGGCGTCGTATACTCAGGTGATGCGGGGATTATTATGTCACTGAATGATAAATTTAAATACTCACTTCCAGAAGAAGGCACTAATCTTTGGATTGATGCAATGGCTATACCTAAAGCTTCCAAAAACAAGGAGCTTGCACATAAGTTTATTGACTTTTTGTTAAGGCCTGACATACTGGCAAGAAATGCAGAGTATTTACAATACGCAACTGTTTCAAGCGAAGCAAAGAAAATGCTCCCAGATGATATTAAAAACAACGAAGCATTATATCCACCAATGGAAAAATTGAAAAATACAGAAGTGTTTACTGATCCTACATCTGTGATTGATCTATATGATAGAATCTGGACAGAAGTGTTGTCAGGATTATAAGTTTTTTAAGTCGCTTAACCGCGACTTTTTTATTTTTAAATTTAAATCAAACAAATCTTAAGATTATATTATGCAAAAAAATTTATCCGAATTTTAAAGAAATTATAGTTATTGAGAAAGAATATGTGGATCTTTATACTATGGTTAGCAAAGGATAGTGATGGGTATAAAAATATAGATGAAAATATTTTTTAAGAGGTGATTATATTGGATAAGAATAAGCGTCCACTGTTTATATATTATGGTGTTGTAATAGCACTTATGCTTGTGTTTAACTTGCTTGTACTCCCGTATATGCAAAGCAAAACTATAAAAGATGCTAGTTATTCTGATTTTTTAACAATGATCGACAAAAATCAAGTTAAGAAGGTTGAGGTTCAGGATAGACAAATATTATTTACAACAATAGGAAACAATAACGAAGAGATTATTTATAAAACAGGGCCATTTAGAAATAACGAATTGGCGCATTTACTCCAAGAAAAGGGGATTGAATTTGGTAGTCCGATTATCCAAGAGCCAGGAATATTTGTAACAATTTTAGGCTGGGTTGTACCGATTATTATATTCATAGTTGTAGGTCAACTGTTAAGTAGACAATTGTTAAAATCAATGGGCGGTGGTCCAGGTGCAATGAGCTTTGGCAAGAGCAATGCAAAGATATATGTAAAAGCTGAGACAGGAAAAACTTTTGCCGACGTCGCAGGACAAGAAGAAGCGAAGGAAGCCTTGAAAGAGATAGTTAGCTTTTTGCACAATCCTTCCAAATATGCTCGCATTGGCGCAAAGTTACCGAAGGGCGCATTACTCGTTGGACCTCCAGGGACTGGTAAGACTTTGTTAGCTCAAGCTGTTGCTGGTGAAGCGAACGTACCTTTCTTTTCAATTTCTGGCTCAGAATTTGTAGAGATGTTTGTAGGTATGGGTGCTGCAAAGGTAAGAGATTTATTTAAGCAAGCAAATGAGAAAGCTCCGTGTATTGTATTTATTGATGAAATTGATACTGTGGGTAAGAGGCGTGACGGCAATTATGGAGGCAATGACGAAAGAGAACAAACTTTGAATCAATTGTTGTCAGAAATGGACGGATTTGACGGCAAAAAAGGTGTTGTTATATTAGCTGCAACGAATAGACCTGAGACATTAGACCCTGCACTTTTAAGACCTGGTAGATTTGATAGAAGAATTCCAGTAGAATTGCCTGATTTAAATGGAAGAATTGCAATACTAAAAGTTCATGCAAAAAATGTTTTGACAGAAGATGATATAGATTTTAAAACGCTCGGACTTTCGACTGCTGGAGCAAGCGGAGCCGATCTTGCAAATATGATTAACGAAGGCGCTTTAAACGCAGTAAGAGATGGAAGAACTAGAGTAAGTCAAAAAGATATTGAGGATGCAATTGATGTTGTAATCGCAGGATATGAGAGAAAGTCGATGATTGTAAGTCCTGAAGAAAAGAAGATTATATCTTATCATGAGGTAGGTCATGCAATTGTTGCAGCTGCGCAAACGCATTCTGCGCCAGTTCATAAAATTACAATTATTCCGAGGACTTCAGGTGCGCTGGGCTACACTATGCAGGTTGAAAAAGAAGAAAAATTCTTGCAAAGTGACAAGGAATTGTTTAACGACATGGTAACTTTATGTGGTGGACGTGCCGCAGAAGAGCTTATATTTAATACAAGGACAACCGGTGCTTCAAATGATATTGAGAGATTAACAAATATCGCAAAGCATATGATTGCAACTTATGGTATGACTGACGAGTTTGATATGACTTGTATGTCAACTCAACAAAATCAATATCTCGGTGGAGGAAGAACTTTAGATGCAAGTGAGTTAACTCTAAGGCAGATTGATGAAGCAGTTGTTTCTCTCGTTAAAAAAGCACATGAGAGTGCAATAAATATATTGAAAGAAAATATGGAAGCAATGCATGCAATTGCAAACTTCTTGCTTGAAAAAGAAACCATAACTGGCGAAGAATTTATGGAAATATTTAACAGGTATCAACAATGATTTATGTCATAAGACATGGAGAAACTGATTACAATAAAATTGGTAGATTGCAGGGTAAGAGAGATATTTCATTGAACGAAACTGGAATTATGCAGGCCTACGAAATTAAAAATCGACTCTATGATGTAGACTTTGATGAAATATATTCTTCTGATTTGAATCGTGCGTATAAGACTGCTGAGATAATTGCAGATGGGAAGCGTGTAATAAAGGATAGTCGCCTTGAAGAAATTGGATTAGGTAGATGGGAAGGGCAGACGTATGATTTTTTACGTGCGAATGACCCAGAGTATGTAGAGTTTTTTAATGATCCGAAGAATTTCAAAAAAGGTGATAATGAATCATATCAGAGTGTAATTGACAGAGTAAAAGATTTTTTTGATGAGCTTGATAATGATAAAAATATTTTAGTCGTAACACATGGCTTTGTGATTTATCATTATTTTCAGGATATATTTCCTCAGATTGAGCCGGTAAAAAATTGTGAGATTATATTGTATGACAAGTTAAATAATAAAATAATTCGTAACAAAAAATAGGATTCGCGCGAATCCTATTTTTTTAATCTTTATCTTTAGAAATGTCTGCGTAATATGCGTTAATAACTTTAATTAAATCATCTGGATTAATTTTTATCTGCGTTCCAACTTTTCCGCCACTTACGAAAATGTATTCTTTGCCTTTTGCACTTTCGTCAACAAATGTTTTGAATAATTTTTTCATACCTATCGGTGAGCAACCTCCATGTATATAACCAGTAAGAGGTAATAATTCTTTTTGAAGAATCATATCAATTTTCTTTTCATTAGAGACATTTGCAGCTTTTTTTAAGTCAAGTTCTTTAGTTGCTGGAACTACAAATACATAATGCTCTTTGTCTTTTGATTCGGTAACAAGTGTTTTGTATACATTTAGGGGATTTTCACCTGTATTCATTGCAACATCAAGCCCTGATAATCCTTCGGATGCGTCGTATTCTATTTCTTGATATTTTATTTTGTTTGAATCAAGTATTCTCATTGCGTTAGTTTTTTTCATATTTACCTCTAAGTTGTAATAAGTCTTTGCAATAGACTTTTATTAAAATTCTCTGTAAAAAAATCGTCTAATTTCATTTCCTTTGCAACATCGATTAGATTATAGATATTAAATCTGTCGTATCCAATCCTATCTAGTTTTCTCTCAGCAAGTGCAATTAAAATGTCAGTTGTAGTGTAGTTACTATCGATATTTAATTCCGAGGCAATTTTTGGAAAATATTCTTCGTATAAAATTCTATAAGGAGATTGGCATTTATAATCATTATAATTGTCCTTAAAATAATTGAAGAGTTTATCTGAGAAGATTTTTAGTGCGTGTTTTTCGGTGCAATTTTCAAAATAATACATATTACCTAAGAGTTTATTCACAGTTCTAATCGTGTCATAATAACCAATATTTATAATGTCTGAAGCCAACTTAGGATCAAAGTTAAGTGATGAATTTAATTTATTTTTTGGTTCGATTACAATTGCATTTTCAGGAAAACTTTTATCATGATAGTCCTTTGGATTTACACGAACAATTACGGGAGTTAGTTTTAATTTTTGCACCATATTAAATGGTATGTTGTTATAAAACCCACCATCTAAGAAATATTTTCCATTAAGTGGTTGCATTTTAAATACAGGCAAATAAGAGCTTGCAATAATATAATCAAGCAGCTCACCTTGTTTAATATCTTCTGCAAAAAGTTCCTCACCTTTTTTGTCGGTTACATTTACAGTTACAAGTCCAAATTTAATATTAGAATTTCTAATTTTTTCTTCGGACAATCCTTCGTAAACAAGGTTTTGCATTGGTTCCAATGGTAGTGTGCCATTAAACATTATCTTGCCAAGCTCTTTTAATTTTGTGAGCATGTCCATATCATCAGTTATGGTTGGCATAGTAAATGAATCACTACTAAATGATTCAACAAAGCTTTTATTTTTCCAAAAAAATTTACATTTATCAATCTCGCCAGATGCAATAAAAGCACCATTAATTGCGCCAATCGATGTGCCAACGACGGCTTTAAAGTTATAACCTAAATCTTTAAGTGCAAGATAAGCGCCGATATGATAAGAGCCTTTAGCTCCACCGCCCTCAAGTACTAATCCGTATTTATTCTTCATTTTTACCTCCGTAAGTATTATACACTTATTAAAACACATAAGTCAAAAGGACTCTTTCGAGTCCTAATTTTGCGCATTTGCAAGTTCATAATATTTTTCGCCCAATTCTATTAATTCATCATGAGTGCCTGATTCTATTATCTTGCCTTTTTCAAGCACCATTATTGAATCGCAATTTTGAATTGTAGACAATCTGTGTGCAACTATAAAAGATGTTCTACCTTTCATAAGCGCATCAAGTCCTTGTTGGATATATTGTTCGGTCTCTGTATCGATAGAAGCGGTTGCTTCATCTAAAACGAGAATCTTTGGATCTCTTATTATTGTACGTGCAAAATTTATTATTTGCTTTTCGCCCAAGCTTAATCCACCATCTTCACCAAGCAAGTTTGTATCAAGACCATCTTTTAGTTTTTCTAAAATATTTTTTCCGCCACTGGTTATAAGAGCTTCTTTAATTTCATCATCTGAATAATTTTCGCCAAGAGCAATATTGTATCTTAAGCTGCCTTTAAATAAAACAGGGTCTTGTAAAACCATTGCCATATTTTTTCTAAGCGAACTTGTTTTGATTTTATTAATATTAATACCGTCTATTAATATTTCGCCCTTATATGGCGTGTAGAATTTAAATAACAATGATATGATCGAACTTTTACCAGAGCCTGTACTACCGACGAGTGCAGTGGAGGTTCCGTGTTTTCTTTTAAAGCTGATGTCTTTTAATACAGGATTATTTTCGATATATTGATGCGAAACATTTTTAAATTCAACATCTCCAATTATTTTATCAACTTCAATATTTCCATCACATTCAATTTTTTCTTCTAATATTTCATTTATATGCTGAAGACTACTCATGCCTTTTTCGAATACATTTAATCTGTTCATTAGTCTTGTTAGATAATCATAAATTTGCCCTGTGTATTGAATTAAGATTATAATATATCCTATTGTGAAATTTTTATTTCCATTTAAATGGCTCATACCAGCAAAATATAAAATTGCAATAGTACTTATTAGTCTAAGCATATCAGTTATATTATATGAGAAGAAACTGTCAAACAATTCTATTTTCTTACCATATTTATAGAGTTTGTCATTGTCATTTATAAACTCGACTTCAACTGGATCGCAAACAGCGTAGGCTTGAATTATATTTGTGCCTTTAATTATTTCGTTTAGATTAGATGTGATGATTGATTTTGTCTTTCTGTATTTAATATTTAAATTTGATTGATATTTATTGTAGCTAATTACCATAATTACAAATAGTGGAATTGGGATTAAAACGATGTAAAGAGCTTTTGGTACCGTTAAAGCAATATAAACGATGCTACCTATTAAAAATAAAAATGTATTAAAAGCTGTTGTGAATCCAATATAAAATAGCTGTTTTAATTCGTTTACATCACTAGTAATTCTACTTGTAATTTTGCCTACAGCAGTTGTGTCAAAAAACGACATAGGTAAATCCATTACATGACTAAACATATCTCGTCTTAAAATAAATCCAACCTTGTTAGATGTTTTTTTATAATGTCTTATGTGAACAAATTCCATTACGCCGGACGTTATTGTTACAAATAAATATAATGCAGCCATCGAAAAGAAGCTCTTTAGATTTATAATGCCAATTCTTGCGTCTATTTCATTGTCAATTATATTTTTAAGCACAATTGGCGAGTAGACATTTAAGAGCATGAATAAAGTTGATAGAATTATTCCGATTAATAGATCGTATTTAATTTTTCCAGAGAGCTTAAACAAGAGCCTACGTGTATTTTTGCTGTATTTTTCTCTTTTACTCATGGCTAACCTCCTGTGATTTATATTGTTCAGAGAACCAACCACCGGAATCTATCAATTCGTCAAATGTGCCTCGCTCTGATATTTCTCCATTATCAAGTACAATTATCTCGTCTGCATCCTTTACAACAGATAATCTGTGAGAGCTGATAATGACAGTGAGATTTGAGAAGTTTTCGTTTAAATTATTTACAATTTCTTTTTCAGTTTTATTATCAACAGCAGATAGTACATCGTCTAATATTAAAACTTTTGGAGTAGTCAAGACACCTCTTGCAAGAGATACTCTTTGCTTTTGACCACCAGAAAGAGTTACGCCCATCTCGCCACACATTGTTTCGACTCCGTCAACGAATGACTCTAAATCTTTTCTAAAAGCAACAATGTCTATTGCTTTTTGATAATCTCCATCACGGAAAAATAATATATTATCTTTAACTGATTTTGAAAATAAAAAATGCTCTTGTGGCACATATCCAATATTTTTGTGATAGCTGTCAAGATTTATTTTATTTACATTAATGTCGTTTATTTTAAAACTACCTTCAAATTCAGAGTATTCAGGCACAAGTTGTCTTAGTAAAGTAGTTTTCCCACTGCCAGTTTTGCCAACTATACCGATTTTCTGACCAGATTTAATATTTAAATTTATATTTTTTAAAGCATAGTTTTCTGCATAAGGATATTTAAAATTGTAATTATTAAGTTCTATTGTTTTAATGTCATTAATATCAATAGGATTAATTGGCTTTGGATCTTCTTTATAATTTAGTATTTCGTCAATCCTCTTTAAACTTAGAGAACCGTTTTTAGAAATAACAATCAAATCCGCAACAGCGAACGCAGGCCAACCAAGTTGCGCAAGAAGCATAGAATGCGTTACGAGATCTCCGAGTGTGATTTTGCCTTTACTAATTAAAAATGCACCTATAATAATACTTGTAATTGCAAATATCGACATAATTCCACTTACAACAGGAACATATAAATTTTCCAAGCGGTTTACAGCGAGTTCTTTGTCGTGATTATCATTGACCTTATCTAAAAATTCCTTTAGGCGAGTATTCTTTATACAAAAAGCTTTAATAACTTTTATTGAAGTAAAACTTTCTAATGCGTGTTCATTCATTGCATCTTGACTCTCAAGTGTTTTATTGTAAATTCGATCAAGCTTGTTAGAAATTTGCACAACAAAATAAACCATTATTGGCAGCGATACAAGTGCAACTAGAAGTAGCCAAGGGCTTATTGTAGCCATGGTTATAAAGTATATAATAGGCAATAAGATTCCCTCGGCTGCTGTCATAACGCCATACGATGCAACAGTAGCAACTGCGTCTGAGTCGGAAGTTGACTTTGTTATAATATTTGATGCATTATATTTTATAAAAAATGGCGGATTTTGTCTGATAGATTTTTTTAATATCTTAACTCTAACACTACAATCCACATAATAAAAATTTCTAAAAACTACATAGTTATAGAATGCATCAAAAAAATAAGTAACAACGAGCATGATCAATAATAGAATAATATTTCTAATTAAGTAATCGTAATTCAAATTGTTTAGTTTAATAGCGTCGGTAATTGCGCCTGTAAATTTAACGGGCAATACCGCAAGACCACCTGATATTATTACAAGTACTATTGCCAATAATAAGGAGGTCTTGTGTTCGTCAATTAAATTATAATATCGTTTTAATGTTTTTAACATAAATCCTCTTTAAACTTATCTAAGTCTTTTCTCTTTTTTATTCTTAGTTCATAGTCATCAACAGGATAGCCGAGTACGATTAATAAAGCCACTTCAGATTTAGTATTTAATATTTGTTTTATCTCATCTTCTTTAAAAAGACCTAATATGCATGAGCCAATTCCCAAATCTTCAGCTTGATAACAAATTGTTGCAGCTAAAATTCCAATGTCGATATCTGTGAAATCCTTTTTTGTAAATTTATTTGCAAATTTTAAAAGTAAATTGCTTCTCTCTTTAGTTATTACAATCATACAAGGTGCATCATCTACAAAATTGTTGTATGGTCCGCGTGCCTTAGCAATCTTTTTTGCCGCTTCTCCTGTGGCGACGTGAATTTTATATTGCTGAGAGTTTACGGCGGAAGGCGAGCGCCTTGCAGCTTCAACTATAATGTCTAAATCACTTTGTTTTAATTCGTCAGTTTTAAACTTCCTTGTTGACTGACGCTTGTTTGTTAATTCAAAAAAATTCATAATTTAATTTTAACTGAGCAAGTAATAAAATTCAAGTGATTTTTATCAATACTTGTAGATTTGTTAAAATGTAATGGTCGTGTAATAAAAAGCCTTTAAATTTGACTATTATCCACCTATAAATTATAATAATCATGAGGAGGAATATCTTGGATATAATTTTAATTATGATACTTGTAGCGATGTCTGCATTTTTTTCTGGAAGTGAAACTTCTATAACATCGCTTAGTACAATAAAATTAAGACAGCTTGTAGAATCTGAAGTAAAAAATTCTAAAAAGCTGGAATTTTTGGTGGATAATTCTACGCGTACAATTTCTGCAATTCTAATTGGCAATAATATTGTTAATATACTTGGCTCATCAATAGCCACAGTTATTTTCGTAAATAAATTTGGTAATAATGGTGTGGCAATTTCCACAGTTGTAATGACGCTTCTAATTTTAACCTTTGGTGAAATTATCCCAAAAAATCTTGCAAAGACAAATTCTGCAAAAATGGCATTGGCGGTTGCACCATTTATTTATCTCATAGTAAAAATTCTAACACCATTTACCGCGTTTTTTGGAGTCATAAGTAAATCTGTAACAAATGGTGAAGCCGAAGAAAAAATGACAGAGGATGATTTAATAACAATTTTAAACGTAAGTCATGAAGAAGGTATTTTAGAAAACGAACAAAAAGAAATGATGGAGAATGTTTTTGAAATCGCCGGTTCGCAAGCAAAGGATGTAATGACAAATAGAACTAGCATCGTTAGTATTCCTGGAGATTCAACATATGATGAAGTTTTAGACTTAGTTAAGAACAATCACTTTTCGCGTTATCCTGTAATCGGAGAAAATATAGACGATATAATAGGATTATTGTATGTAAAAGATTTATTATACGTTTCAAAAGAAAATTTCCAATTGAAAGATCATTTGCGTCAAGCGATATTTCAATATGAATCAAGACCAAACTTTTTGCTTTTAAGTGAGCTTAAGAAAAACAAAATGAGTATGGCGGTAATTCTCGATGAATATGGTGGAACGGCTGGTATTGTAACAATCGAAGATATTGTTGAAGAAATTGTCGGAGATATTGATGACGAATATGATGAGTCAAATAATAGTATAAAACAACTAAGAGAAAACATTTATGTTCTAGAAGCAGATACAGATTTAGATGATATAAACGAAAAGCTAGGCACAAACTTACAGTCAGATGAGTATGAAAGTATTGGAGGATTTGTAATTGGTCTTGCTGGAAAATTCCCGAAGGTTGGGGAAGTTTATAAATTTGAAAATTATGAATTCACAATTGAAAAGGCAAGTCCATACAAGCTTGAAAGATTAAAGATGCGAATCGAAAGGTGATTTGATGTTTACACATTTACATTTGCACACAGAATTTTCACTATTAGATGGTGCGATTAAAATTGACGATCTTGTGCAAAAGGCAAAGCAATTTAATATGCACTCAGTGGCAATTACGGATCATGGCAATATGTATGGAGCAATTAATTTTTACAAGGCCATGAAGAAAGAAGGTTTAAATCCAATAATTGGTTCTGAGGTTTATATTTCAAGAGATGATCACAGGCTTAGAAATCCAGAAGATAAGTCAGGGTATCATCTTGTTTTGTTGTGTAAAAATCAAATTGGCTTAAAAAATTTAATGAAGATATCAAGTGAAGGATTCATCAATGGTTTTTATTATAGACCAAGAGTTAGTCATGAATTTCTTGAAGAACATAGCGAAGGGCTTGTTGCACTTAGTGCGTGTTTGGGTGGAGAAATTCAAAGTCATTATTTAAATGGCGACAATGTTTCGGCTTTAAATGCATTTAATTGGTATAAGAGGGTTTTTAAAGACGATTTTTATCTTGAGGTGCAAAATCACGGAATTCGAAAAGAAGATGTTATAAGAAATTATTTTAAAACACTTAGAGATAATCATGGAGCAAAACTTGTCGCAACAAATGACTGTCATTATTTAGAAAAAGATGACGCTTTTATACAGGAAGTGTTGATGGCAATTTCTACTGGAAAAACTGTGGAAGATGAAACGAGAATGCGCTTTGAAACGAATGAGTTTTATTTTAAATCGCAAGAAGAAATGGCAGATTTATTTAAAGATATGCCAGATGCAATATCAAACACAGAGGAAATTGCAAGTAAATGTAATGTTGAAATAGAATTTGGTCATTATCATTTGCCTAATTTTGAAACTCCAAATAATATAGATCACTACGAATATTTAAAACAGCAAACTCATGATGGAATTATCGAGAGATATCAAAAAGATGGCGTTGTGAGTGATGAAGTATGGGACAGAGTCAACAGTGAACTTAAAATTATAAAGGACATGGGTTTTGTTGATTATTTTTTAATTGTACAAGACTTTATTTTATTTGCAAAATCAAAGGACATACCAGTTGGTCCTGGGCGTGGTTCAAGTGTAGGATCAATTGTGTGCTACGCGCTTGGAATCGTAGATTTGGATCCGCTTAAATATGACTTAGTATTTGAAAGATTTTTAAATCCAGACAGGGTAACAATGCCAGATATTGATATTGACTTTTGCTACGAAAGACGTGAAGAAGTTATTCAATATGTAAAGGATAAATATGGCGAAGATCACGTTGCACAGATAATTACATTTGGTACAATGGCAGCAAAGGCCGCTATAAGAGATGTTGGACGCGTATTAAATATGTCTTATAATGACGTTGATAGAATCGCAAAGATGATTCCAACTGAACTTGATATAACAATTGATAAAGCGCTTAATGAGAACAAAGAGTTAAAAACTGTATATGATAACGAGATTGAAGTAAGAAAGCTAATAGATATATCAAGAAGAATTGAAGGGCATGTAAGGCATGCTTCGACGCATGCAGCTGGGGTTGTTATTGCAAAAGATTCTCTTGCCCAGTACACGCCGCTTGCAACTGCACAAGATCAGCTGGTAACTCAATACACAATGACAACGCTTGAAGAACTTGGGCTTTTAAAAATGGACTTTTTAGGCTTAAGAACTTTAACTGTTATTGAGGACACATTAAAATTAATAGAAAAAAATACAGGGCATAGGCCAAGCTTTTATGATATGAAATTGGATGATCCTGAGACTATAAAATTGTTTAGAGATGTTAAAACAATAGGAATATTTCAATTTGAATCGCCGGGAATGAGAGCATTTTTAAAGGAACTAAAAGTTTCTAGGTTCGAGCATTTAATTGCTGCAAACTCTTTGTTTAGACCGGGACCTATGAATAGCATTCCCGATTATTGTAAGCGAAAAAATTCCAATGAGAAAATTAATTACAAGCATCCAATATTAGAAAAAATATTAAAAGATACCTACGGAGTAATAGTTTTTCAAGAGCAAGTTATAGCAATTGTTCAACAGCTCGGTGGATATACAATTGGTAGAGCAGATTTAATTCGTCGTGCAATGAGTAAAAAGAAAATGGATGTTATGGAAGAAGAGCGTCCTGTTTTTATAAAGGGAGCTATTGAGCGTGGTGCGTCACAACAACTTGCAGAAGAAGTTTTTGATGATATGATTGATTTTGCAAAATATGCATTTAATAAAAGTCATTCAGCTGCATACAGCTTAGATGCGTGGCGTACAGCTTGGTTAAAAGTTCATTACCCAAAAGAATATATGGCAAGTTTATTAACTTCAGTGGCTGGGCAACAGTCAAAAGTTGCACTATATATCGAGGAAGCAAGAGATATGGGCATAAAAATTTTGCCACCAGATGTGAATAAATCAGACTGGAGATTTATAACTGAAGGAGATTCTATTCGAATGGGTTATAAGGCAATAAAAGGTCTTGGACATAATACCGCAGATGCAATTTGTGATGAACTTAAAAATCACGGAGAATTCAAATCTTTGATGGATTTATTAAAGAGAGTATCAAGAGCGGATAGCGCAGCACTTAATAAGAGATCAATAGAATCTTTAATATATGCAGGTGCAACGGACTCTTTAGGAATAAATAGGCGCTCAGCAATTAGCCAATACTCGATTATGATTGACACAATAAATATAGAAAAACGCTCGAATGTTAGAGGGCAGTTTAATATGTTTGGTGCAGAAAATAAATCTATAGATTTAGAATACTTGGATGAGTATGAGCAAGATGAATTGCTTGAGTTTGAAAAAGATATATTAGGCGTTTATGTATCGAGTCATCCTTTAAGAGGTTATGAAGAAATTATCAAGTCATTAAATAATACAAGTATACAAAATTTAAATGATCAATACGAGGAATTTTTACAATCTGGCATTGAATTTAATAGATTTGATATCAAGCTAGGTGGTATGATAGTTAAAACAAGACATTTAATGACAAGAAAAAATGAGCATATGATGACATTTAATTTTCAGGATTTGACAGGGACGATTGGAGCGGTAATTTTTCCTAATAGTTATAAAAAATATTCAAGCAGGTTGAAAGATGGCAATAGAGTTTTAATCTGTGGTGATATAATTTATAGTGACGTTGAGAGTCCAAAGATGATTGTTAGGGATGTATTTGATTTAAAATCACGAGATGTTTTATATATAAAAGCGGATTCAGAAAAAAATTCTGAAGAGATAGCGCTTGCCAGAAATTTTATCAAATCCAACCCTGGCGAGAGTGAAGTTGTTTTTTACTTTGAAGATAAAAATAAGAGCGGCATATTTAATGATGCAAGTTCAATTTATATGAGTAGCAAAAATTTAAATTTTTTAGAAAAAGTTTTTGGGAAAGAAAATATTAAAAGGAATGGTGAATAATGAGGATTGCAGTTTTAACAAGCGGTGGCGATGCGCCAGGCATGAACGCATGCATTAGAGCTGTTGTAAGAACATCAATATACATGGGTATGGAAGTTTACGGTGTTAAGATGGGTTACAATGGGCTAATTAATGGTGATATCTACAAGATGGAACTATCAAGCGTTGCTGATATTATTCATAGAGGCGGTACAATTTTAGGCACTGCAAGAAGTGATGAGTTTATGACGGAGCTTGGCTTAAAAAAAGCTGTAGATAAGCTAAACGAAAACAATATAGAAGGATTGGTTGTTATAGGTGGCGATGGAACATTGACAGGTGCGAAAAGTTTATCAGATGCAGGTGTAAATGTTATCGGCATTCCAGCAACTATTGATAACGATTTAGGTTTTACTGATTATACAATTGGATTTATGACAGCAACAGAGACAGCTGTGGATGCAATTTCTAAACTGAGAGATACATCAAGCTCTCATGGTCGTGCAAATATTGTTGAAGTAATGGGTAGACATTGCGGCGATATTGCACTTACTGCAGGACTTGCTGGTGGTGCAGAAACAATAATCATTCCTGAAATAAAATACGACATTGATGCCATGGTTAAAAAAGCACTCAATGGAATAAAAAGAGGAAAGAGACATCATATAATTGTTGTTGCAGAAGGCGCAGCTGATTCGTACGAGTTAAGTAAAGAGCTTGAAGAAAAGACTGGCATCGAAACTAAAGTGACAGTTCTTGGTCATGTTCAAAGAGGCGGTGTGCCTACAGTTTTTGACAGACTTATGGCAAGTAGAATGGGTAATCAAGCTGTAAAACTTTTAAAGAATGGTCGCACAGGAATTGCTTTGGGATTAAAATGCAATGAGATTATAAAATTAAATATGGAAGATGCATTAAAAATACCTAAGAGGATTGATAAAGAAATTTTTGAGATTGCAGATATTTTGTCTATATAGGAGTTATTATGAATAAAACAAAAATTGTTGCCACAATTGGTCCGGCAAGTGAGAGCGAAGAAGTATTAAGAGATATGATTTTAAATGGACTAAATGTTGTTCGTTTAAATTTTTCTCATGGTACACATGAGGAGCATCAAGTTAGAATTGATAGAGTGAAAAAAATCAGACAAGAACTTAACATGCCTGTTGCACTAATGCTTGATACTAAGGGACCAGAAATAAGAATTGGTAAGTTTAAAGATGGAAGGATTATGATTGATCAGGGGCAAGATTTTATTTTGACGACTGATGAAATCCTTGGCGATAAAAACATTGTAAGCGTAAGTTATAGTGGCATTGCTGATGATGTTAGTGTTGGTGGAAGATTGCTGATAGATGACGGGTTAGTTGAGTTTGAAATTACAGAAATATTGAGCAATGGAATAAAACTTAAAGCAATAAACAGTGGTGAACTTTCAGATAGAAAAGGCGTAAATATTCCGGATGCAAAAATAAAACTGCCAGCATTGACAGAGCGAGACATAAGCGATTTAAAATTTGGCATTGAAAATGATATTGACTTTTTGGCAGCAAGCTTTATTAGAAGTCGCGAAGATGTTTTATCTATAAGAAAAATTTTAGAAGAAAACAATGGTTATAATATTGGGATAATATCAAAAATAGAAAATCAAGAGGGCGTTGACAATCTTGATGAAATACTATCTGTGAGTGATGGAATTATGGTTGCGCGTGGAGATTTAGGAGTGGAAATTCCACCGCAAGACATACCACATGTGCAAAAAGAAATTATAAAAAAATGCAATTTTGCAAACAAAGTTGTAATTACAGCGACACAGATGCTTGATTCAATGACAAGAAATCCAAGACCTACAAGAGCAGAGGTAATGGATGTTGCCAATTCTATTTTGGATGGAACATCAGCAGTAATGTTATCAGGTGAGAGTGCTGCAGGAAAATATCCAGTAGAATCTATAAAGATGATGAGAAATATTTCTTTAGCAACTGAAGCAAGTCCAGAGTACGAGCGAATGATTAGGTCAAGACTCGATAAAGAAAAAATTAATATTACAAACGCAATTGCAGAGGCGACATATTCTGTTGCAAGAGACTTATCTGCAGCGGCAATTATTTCCGCAACAAGTAGTGGACAAACTGCAAGAGCTGTGTCTAAATATAAACCTAATCAGCCAATAATTGCTATAACTGATGACGAACATGTTCAAAGAAAACTAGCAATTGAATGGGGAGTATATCCAATAATTATCAAGGAAGTCGACAATGCATCTGACTTATTTTCGATAGGGATAGAAAAATGTAAAAATAATATTTTAAAGGAGGGAGATTTAGTTGTACTCACAGCTGGTGTTCCGTTTGCAAAGAGCGGTTCAACAAATATGCTTAGAGTAGAAGTAATCGCAAAAATGTTGACAAGAGGAATGGGAATTGGAAGCGGTAAAGTTACCGGTAAAGCAATAGTTGCAAACTCACACGAAGAATTATTAAAAGATTTTAACGATGGAGATATAATCGTTACGATTGGAATGGAAAGAGATATGACTCCATACGCTGGAAGAGCAAGCGCACTTGTTACTGAAGAAGGTGGACTTACAAGTAGCGGAGCAATTATTGGATTGTCATTAGGCCTTCCGACAATTGTTGGGGCAATAGACGCAACAAAAGAAATCAAAACAGGAGATATTATTACTGTAGATGTAGGCACAGGACAAGTATTTAAAGGTGATGTTGAAAATGTCTAATCAAAGGCAGAGTTGGGATGATTATTTTTTAGAAATATCAAAGATGGTTGCGAAAAGATCAACCTGTGATAGAGCATTTGTGGGATGCGTAATCGTAAACAAAGATCATCGCATTGTAAGCACGGGTTACAATGGTAGTGTAAGTGGAAATCCTCATTGCATTGATGTTGGACATGTTATGCGTGATGGACATTGTATTGCAACGATTCATGCCGAAATGAACGCATTGCTTTACTGTGCAAAGGAAGGCATCAGTGTTAATAATTGTACGGCTTATGTAACTCATTTTCCTTGCTTAAATTGTACAAAAAGTTTGATACAAGCAGGTATAAAAAGAATTGTTTATATAAATGACTACAGAGTAGACGATTATTCGATTGAATTATTAAACAAAAATAATATTGAGTACAAAAAAATCGAGATATAATTTGCAATAAAAGATTTTTAGATGTATAATCGATTCTTTAAGGAGAGTTTATATGAAAATTGTTATTGTTGGAGGAGGCAAGGTTGGAGAAGCACTTTGCCGAGACCTATCGTCCGAAGGTAATGACATTGTTTTAATAGAGCAAAATCAAAAAACTTTGGAAAAAATAATGGAAATTTCTGATATAACGGGCATAGTTGGAAATGGTGCAAATGTTAGCATTCAGGAAGAAGCAGGAATTGATACAGCTAAAATATTTTTGGCTGTTACAGAATCTGATGAATTAAATATTATTGCGTGCATTATTGCAAGGAGACTTGGCGCCAAACACACAATTGCAAGAGTTAGAAATCCAGAATATTCACAAAATGTAGAATTTGTAAAGGATAACTTGGGGATAAGCCTGATGATTAATCCTGAACAAGAAAGCGCTTATGATATCATGAATACTTTAAAGTATCCGTGCGCTTTTAATGTTGAAAACTTTTTGTCTAAGAAAGTGAATATGGTTGAATTAATGGTTGAAGAAAATTCACCTCTCGAGAACTTGAGATTAAAAGATTATAATTTAACAAAAGAAAAGATTTTGATTTGCGCTGTTCAACGAGAAGGCGAAGTTACTATACCAATGGGAGACTTTGTGCTTAAAAGAGGGGATAGATTTTTCGTAACAGGAACTCATAAAGCTTTAAAAGAATTTATTAGTAAATGCAATTATAAAAATGGTTTAATAAAATCTGTTTTAATTGTTGGTGGAAGTAGAATTGCTTTTTATCTTACAAAACTTTTGTTAGAGAAAAAACTAGATGTAAAGCTTTTTGAGAACGACAACGAAATCGCAGAGCTATTTGCAGAAACTTATCCAGAAATTACTGTAATAAATGGCGACGGTACTGATCAAGAGCTTTTGCTTGAAGAGGGCATTGGCAATTACGATGCTGTTGTAAGTTTAACTGGTATTGATGAAGAAAATATTATTATTTCAATGTTTTCGATTAGTCAGAAGGTTCCAAAGAATATCACTAAGATTAATAGAAATATTATGAAGCCAATTGTTGACAAATTGGAGCTTGACACAATAATAACTCCAAAGAAAATTATTGCTGATAAGATAATAAGATTCGTAAGATCGCAAATAAACTCAAGTGGATCCAAACTTGAAAATTTTCACAGGATTCTTGATAATGAAGTCGAAGTTATACACTTTAGCATAACAAAAAATTCAAGAGCGCTTGATATTCCTTTGATTGATTTGCAAACAATTCCTAATTTGTTGATTGCGTGTATTAAGAGAAATGGAGAATTAATTTATCCTGGTGGTAATGATGTTATTAAAAAAGGTGACGAGGTTCTTGTTGTTACGAAAACAAAATACCTTGATGAATTTGACGATATAATTGTGAAGTAATATGAATAGAAAAATGATTTTTTATAGCGTGTCTCGCTTGATGATTTTAGAGGCAATGCTATTATTGCTACCAATATTTGTAGCGTTGATATATAAAGAAAATTTTACAAATATAAATGCATTTTTAAAAACAATTGCGCTGATTTTATTAATATTTGGGCCATTTGCTTACAAGCATCCTAAAAATACAAGCGTATATGCGAAAGAAGGTTTAATTGCAGTTAGCCTTTCGTGGCTATTCTTAAGTTTTTTTGGTGCATTGCCATTTGTTTTTAGCAGACAAATTCCAAGTTTGGTGGATGCATTTTTTGAAACTGCAAGTGGATTATCAACAACCGGATCAAGCATTCTTATAAGTGTAGAGAGCTTAACTCATTCAATGCTTTTTTGGAGAAGTTTTACACATTTTATAGGTGGTATGGGAGTTTTAGTGCTTGCGCTTGCAATCTTTTCTGAGACAGATATGGGCGACATTCAACTTATGAAGGCGGAAGTTCCTGGGCCACAGTTTGGGAAAATTATGAGCAAACTCAAAAGCACGGCACAAACATTATATATAATATATGTTGTAATGACATTTGTTCTTACACTCGTATTGATAATTGCAGGCATGCCAGTTTTTGATAGTATTCTTCACGCATTTGGTACAGCAGGTACTGGTGGATTTGGTATTAAAGCAGCAAGTTTAAAATTTTATGATTCAAAGCTTATTAGCAATATTATATCTATTGGCATGATATTGTTTGGAGTTAATTTTAATATTTATTATTTTATACTAATAGGCAAGGTTAAGGATGCTTTTAAATCAGAAGAATTGAGGATTTATTTATCAATAATTTTAATATCAACGATTATGATTTTCATAAATATAATTCCAAGTTATGACTCCGCATCAACTGCGATTACCGATTCGCTTTTTAGTGTTTCATCTATAATGACTACAACTGGATTTAGTATTGCAGATTTTAATACGTGGCCATTATTCAGTAAAATCATTTTGATTTTATTGATGTTTATAGGAGGCTCTGCAGGATCTACTGCAGGTGGTATAAAAGTTTCTAGAATAATTATTTTATTTAAATCAGCAATTGCAGAGATTAAGAGAATTTTATCTCCGAATAGATGCGTGGTTGTAAGAGTCGACAACAGAAAATTAGATGCACGCACAGAGAAGAGCGTTACAAATTATTTTTTAGTATACGCGGTAATATTTATAATACTATTGTTTTCTATTTCATTTTTTACAGATGATTTTGAGACGGCATTTACATCTGTGGCTGCAACTTTTAATAATATAGGACCAGGACTTGGTGCAGTTGGTCCAAATGGAAATTTTGCATTTTTTAATCCAATCGCAAAAGTAATTCTATCAATTGGAATGATTGCTGGGAGATTAGAGTTGTATCCGATGATTTTATTATTTAGCCCTAAGGTATGGAAAAAATAATATAAATTTATATATTGTGTAAAAATGATTGACATTTATAAAAAAATAGTGTATAATCTTGAAGTGATGTATTAGTTGCGTCACTTTATATACGGCGGCATAGCCAAGTGGTAAGGCATGGGTCTGCAAAACCTTGATCACCAGTTCAAATCTGGTTGCCGCCTCCAAAACTTTGAGCAAGATTAGTCTTGCTTTTTTTATTTTGTTGTGCTATAATATCTGCGAAATGAATATTAAGTAATGAAGCGTATTTGATTTTGTGTTTTCAGAGAGGCTATGATGGTGTGAATAGCTAGCACAGATTTAAATGTACCGGCGCTTTTGTAAGATACAAGAAATTGTAAACCGTAACCTTTACGTTAAAGGCTCGAGAAGTAATTAGGGTGGAACCACGGATATAAGATCATTCGTCCCTTGGGATGATGATCTTTTTTTGTTACAAAAAATAATTTATTATTTTAAGGAGGATATATGGGAAAGTTACAACTGCCAGATGGTAGTATAAGAGAATTTGACGAAAAAATGGATGTTTATGAAATTGTAGGAGAAATTTCCGAAGGCTTGCAAAGAAATGCTACAGGTGCTGTTTTAGACGGCGAAGTTATAGGAATGCAAGATGTACCCAGTCATGATGGAAAATTTGAAGTTTTAACATTTGACGATTTAAGAGGTAAAAAAGTTTTTTGGCATACATCTGCTCACTTGATGGCACTTGCTATTCAAAGACTTTTCCCTGGCGTAAAATTTGCAATCGGTCCAGCAATTGATCAAGGTTTCTATTATGACTTTGACACAGATCATAGATTTACTCCAGAAGATTTAGAGAAAATCGAAGCTGAAATGAAAAAAATAGTAAAGGAAGGTCATGAGCTAAAAAGATATGAAATGGAACGTGACGCAGCTATTGAACATTTTAAAAAGCTTGGAGAAAAATATAAAGTAGATTTAATTGAACATTTCCCTTCAGGAGAAGTAATTTCTTTCTATCAATTAGATGAGTTCGTAGATTTATGTAGAGGACCTCATATTAAAGATGTTTCAAAGATTAAGGCATTTAAACTTTTGAGCATTGCTGGCGCTTATTGGCGTGGGGATGAAAAAAATGAAATGCTACAACGCATATATGGAATCAGTTTTCCTAAAAAATCAATGCTTGATGACTACTTAAATATGCTTGAAGAAGCTAAAAAGAGAGACCACAGAAAGTTAGGAAAAGAATTAGATTTATTTAGCATTCATGACGAAGCTCCTGGAATTCCATTCTTCCATCCAAATGGTATGATTGTTAAAAATGAATTGCTAGGTTGGTGGAGAAAGGTTCTTGAAGAAAATGGATACGGAGAGATTCAAACTCCAATTATTATGAATGAAGATTTGTGGCACAGATCTGGTCACTGGGATCATTATAAAGAAAATATGTACTTTACAAGTGTTGATGATGTTCCATTTGCAATTAAACCAATGAATTGCCCAGGCTCTACAATTGTATATGCAAATGATTTACATTCATACAGAGATTTACCAATTAGACTTTCAGAGTTTGGTCTTGTACACAGACACGAATTGTCAGGTGCATTGCACGGACTTATGAGAGTTAGAAGTTTTACTCAAGACGATGCTCATATTTATTGCTTGCCATCACAAGTTGAAGACGAAATTAAAGAAATGGTAAAGCTAGCCTCATATATGTATAAGACATTTGGATTTAAATACACCGTTGAATTATCAACAAGACCAGATGATTTTATGGGAGAAATCGAAACATGGAATATAGCTGAAGAGGCGCTTGAAAATGCATTAAAAGATATGGAAATCCCTTTTACAATAAACGAAGGTGACGGTGCATTCTATGGTCCAAAAATTGACTTCCACTTAGAGGATGCGATTGGCAGAACATGGCAATGCGGAACAATTCAATTAGACTTCCAAATGCCAGAAAACTTTAACCTAACTTATGTAGATGAAAATAACGAAAAGAAACGTCCAGTAATGTTGCATAGAGCTATATTTGGTTCTATCGAAAGATTTATGGGAGTTTTAATTGAACACTTGGCAGGAAAATTCCCGCTATGGCTTGCACCAATTCAAGTTGAAATTATTCCTGTAAGTGAGAAAACCAATGACTACGCATTAGATGTTTATAATAGACTAAAAGAAGCAGGTATAAGAGTTCACCTAGACGACAGGGATTCAAAAATGGGTGCAAAAATACGTGAAGCACAGTTGAAGAAGATTAACTACATGTTAATTCTTGGTGAAAAAGAAAAAGACGAAAATAAAATTTCGATTAGAAAGAGAAATGGCGAATCTGTAAACGATTTAAATCTTGATGAATTTATTAAGGATTTAAAAGAAGAAATTAAAACAAAAAGGATTGGTGATTAAATGAAATTTTTACAATGGATTGACGAACACAAGGACGAGATGATCAAAGACTTAGGAGATTTGATCGCAATTAATTCAGTTGAAGGCGAACCAAAGCCAGACGCACCTTTTGGTGAAGGCCCAAAGAAAGCTTTGCAAGCATTTTTGGAAATTGGTAAAAGAGATGGTTTTGAAATTGATAATCTTCAAAACTATGCCGGCGACATAGAATTTGGCAAGGGCGATGAAACTGTTGGAATTTTGGCTCATGTTGACGTTGTACCAGCAGGCGGAAATTGGGATACAGATCCGTTTGAAATGGTAAATGACGGAGAATATTTGCAAGGCCGCGGCACTCAAGATGATAAAGGTCCTGCAATTGCAGCTTATTATGCAATGAGATCATTAAAAGAAACTGATGAAAAATTAATCAGAAAAATTAGATTAATTTTAGGTACAAATGAAGAAACTCATTGGGGCGGAATTAATTATTATGTAAAAAATAAAAAAATGCCAGATTTCGGATTTACTCCAGATGCAGAATTCCCTGTAATTTTTGGAGAAAAGGGTATCATAACAGGATCATTAAAATTGAATTATGATTTTAAAAATACCATTGTTAAAGATATCGTTGGTGGAAATGCACCAAATATGGTACCTGATTATTGCAATCTTGTTATTGATGCAAAGAATGTAACAAATGAAATCAAATCAATTGCTACACTTCCTGAATTTTCTGTAGAAGAAAAGGGCGGAGATTATATTATTACAGCAAAAGGTAAGAGCGCTCACGGCTCAACACCACAAGCTGGTGTAAACGCTATCTCAGTTTTAATGGAAAAGATTGTAAAACTACTTCCTGAAAATGATTCGTTTAAGAAATTTGCAAATTTCTACAATGAAAAGTTAGGATTTAATATGCACGGCGAAGGTCTTGGAATTGATTTTGAAGATGAATTAAGTGGCAAATTAAACTTTAACATTGGAATGATTTCAAGAAAAGAAAATTCTATGGAAATTATTTTAAATATGCGTCACCCATTAGAAGGTGTTACAAAGAAAGAAATAATTGATAAGATTAACGAAGGTTGCACAGAATACGGTGGAGAATTTACAATGACAGGTGGAGAAGAGCCATTGTTTATTGATCCAGAAAGCAAACTTGTAAAAATTCTTATGGACGCATATCAAAAAGAAACTGGAGATACAAAATCAAAGCCAATGACAATTGGTGGAGGAACATACGCAAAGGCAATGAAAAATTGCGTTGCATATGGTGCGATGTTCTTAGATGATGAAGATAGAATGCATCAAAAGAACGAACGCATTAGAATTGATAGATTGATTCAAGCAGCAAAAATTTATGCAGTTGCATTAAAAAATTTAGCATCTGAAGAAAAAGTGCTTGACAATTAATAAATGATGTGATACAATCATCATTGTGAAAGAAAAGTAGAAGGCCCCTTCTCACCTTATCACCTGTTGTGCATAAGGTTACAATAAAATCGTAAATTTATTTTGATTTTAATAAAGGGCCTTCTGGGCTCTTTTTTATATTTTGGAAGGGGGAAAAGATATTAAGGATCTCGAAATTAATGAACAAATAAGAGAAAGCAAGGTAAGACTCATCGACAATAACGGTGAACAAATTGGAGTTGTAGATATCGAGCAAGCGCAAGATATCGCTGACCGTGCTCAAATGGATCTTGTAAAAGTTTCACCAAATGCAAATCCGCCTGTATGCAGAATCATGGATTATGGTAAATACAGATACGAAATGCAAAAGAAAGACAAAGAAGCTAAGAAGAATCAAAAAATTATTAAAGTTCGTGAGATGAAGATGACTCCAAACATCGAAGAACATGACATGTCAGTTAAGGCTGATAAGGTTAAAGAATTTTTAGAAGACGGAGATAAAGTAAAAATCTCTGTAAGATTCAGAGGTAGAGAAATGGGTCACACCGAAAAAGGTGAGGATGTGCTTAGAGATTTTTTTGAGAAAATCGAGGACTTAGCAGTTATCGACAAACCTGCAAAACTTGAAGGCCGTAGTATGGTCATGTACGTTTTGCCAAAGAGTTAAATACCAGAAGGAGGATATTATGGGTAAATTAAAAACACACCGCGCAAGTGCAAAAAGATTTAAAAGAACTGGAAGCGGAAAATTAAAAAGATTTAAGGCTTATAAGAGTCATATTACAGGTAAGAAATCTCCTAAGAGAATTCGCAACCTAAGAAAAGCAGCATTAGTAAGTAAGGGCGATATGAGAAGAATTTCTCGTATGTTACCATAGGAGGTTAAAATGGCTAGAATAAAAAGATCTGTTTCAGGACGTAAAAGAACAAGAAAAGTATTGAAGCAAGCTAAAGGCTATTACGGTTCAAAATCAAAACTATACAGAACAGCTTTAGAAGCTGTTATGAAAAGCCAAAACTATGCTTATATTGGTAGAAAACAAAGAAAAAGAGATTTCAGAAAACTTTGGATTACACGTATTAACGCAGCTGTTAGACCACACGGTCTATCATACTCAAAGTTTATCTCAGCTTTAAAGAACAACAATGTCGAAATTAACAGAAAAATCCTTTCTGATATGGCAATCAATGATCCAGCAGGTTTCGAAAAATTAGTTGAATCTGTAAAATAAATCTAAAGTTAAACTTGATTTTTAAAACTATATAGGATAATATATTAATGACAATATAATGAAAGGAAAATGATTATGAATATACTTGTAATTAACTGTGGAAGTTCTTCGTTGAAATATCAATTAATCGATATGACAAATGAAGATGTACTATGTAAAGGATTGGTAGAAAGAATTGGCATTGAAGGCTCTGTTTTAACTCATAAAATTAACGGAGAAAAATTTGTTGTAGAAGAAGAAATGAAAGACCATAAAAAGGCTTTACAGCTAGTTTTAGATCAACTTCTACACAAGGATCATGGCGCAATTAAGAGCTTAGATGAAATTTCAGCTGTTGGACACAGAGTTGTTCACGGCGGAGAAAAATTTAATGACTCTGTTGTTGTTAACAAAGAAGTTCTTGATGAAATTAAAGCATGTATCGAATTAGCTCCACTACACAACCCTGCAAATATTATGGGAATTGAAGCTATTTCAGAATTAATGAAAGACACTCCTAATGTAGTTGTATTTGATACAGCATTCCATCAAACAATGCCTATGGAAAATTATTTATATGCTTTACCATATGAATATTATGAAAAATATGCTGTACGTAGATATGGTTTCCACGGAACAAGTCATAACTTCGTTTCAAAAAAAGCAGCTGATATGTTAGGCAAAAAACGTGAAGATTTAAGAATCATCACATGTCACCTAGGAAATGGTAGTTCAATGGCAGCTGTTGAATACGGCAAAGTTGTTGATACTTCAATGGGTCTTACACCACTAGAAGGTGTTTGCATGGGTACCAGATCAGGAGACATCGACCCTGCTATCATTCCATTCATTATGGGCAAAGAAAATCTAACAGCTGATGATATCAACACTGTTTTAAATAAAAAGAGTGGTGTCCTTGCTATCTCAGGTGTAAGTTCAGACTTTAGAGACATTGAGGTTGAAGCTGAAAAAGGAAACAAAAGAGCTAAGGTTGCTCTTGATCAATTTGCTAACCGTGTTAGAAAATACATTGGTGCATATGCAACACAAATGGGTGGCGTAGATGTTATTGTATTTACAGCTGGTGTTGGCGAAAATTCAATTGAAATGAGAGAACAAATTCTATCAAAACTTGAATTCCTAGGAGTTAAGGTTGATAAAGAAAAGAATAATGTTCGTGGAAAAGACGCAATCATTTCTACTGACTATTCAAAGGTTATTGCAATGGCAATTCCTACAAATGAAGAGTTAATGATTGCAAGAGATACTTTAAGACTTACAACAAAATAGTCTTATAAATTTTATTGGAGGTGTAAAATGGCAGTACCTAAGAGAAAAACTGGTAAAGCTAGAACAGCAAAGAGAAGAGCTTCTTCTTACACTCTACCTAGAGTTACCATCTTAAATTGCCCTGAATGTGGAGAACCAAAAAGACCACACAGAGTATGTCCACACTGTGGATATTATAACAAAAAAGAAGTAATTACTGTTGAGTAATATGAATATGGATGGTGTCGTGATTTCACTATGCCATCCATATTATTTTAGTATTAAGAGAGGTGTATATGAAGTTTCTTTTAGATGCAAATGGTTTAGATAAGGGGAGTCAAGTTGTTATTGAAGCCGGCAAAATGGCAAAGGAAAAACTAGGTCTAGATATTACAATTATTGGTAAAGCTGATATTGAAGATTTAGTTTTAAAAAGTGGTTGCAATTTCATGCTTGCGACAGAAGAAATTACAACTGATCAAGAAAATCCAGCGTTTGCAATCAGAACAAAAAAAGATTCATCAATTACCAAAGGCTTATATGCGCTAAAGCAAGGTGAGTTCGATGCATTTGTTTCGGGCGGAAGTACTGGTGCAGTATTTGCTGGAGGCACTTTAATTGTCGGTAGAATACCTGGCGTTGAAAGGGCAGCTATTATGATACCTGTGCCAAATATTAATGGCGTATCTTATTTGCTAGATGCGGGCGCTAATGTTGAATGTACTCCTGAGATGTTAAAGAATTTTGCTATTATTGCTAGTAAATATGTTAAGGCAACAAAAAACATTGAAAACCCTTCTGTAATGTTGGTAAACAATGGTGCGGAAGAGACCAAAGGCACTCCCTTAACAAAGGAAACATATAAGCTATTAAAAGAATCAGATATTAATTTCAAAGGAAATCTTGAATCAAGATATATTTTTGATGGTATATGTGATGTAATTGTTACTGATGGTTTTTCTGGAAATTTACTATTAAAATCATTTGAAGGCGAATTTAGATTTATAAATAAATTATTAAAAGAAGCAGCTTATACAAATATTTTTACAAAATTAGCGATGCTTGTATTAAAAAAGCATTTGAAAAAGAGTTTTTCAAGATTAGATTCAAATCAATATGGTGGTGTGCCATTACTAGGACTGAAAAAAACAATTGTAAAGGCACATGGTAGCTCGAACGCCGAGGCTTTTTACAACTCGATTGTAGCTGCCAAAGACGCGTATGAATCTAATATTATAGAGCAAATAACAAATCTATTTACCCAGGAGGTATAATATGACTAATATAGAAAACAAAGTTTTAGAATTAATTAGTGAACAATTTAGTACTCCGATTGAAAAATTAACGAGAGATATTTCTTTTAAAGATGACTTGAATGCTGATTCTCTTGATCTTGTTGAACTTATAATGGCTATGGAGCTTGAATTAGGTTTAGAAGCAGAGGACAGTGATTTAGATTCTATAGTTACTATTGGAGATTGCTTAGATTACGTTAATAAGGTACAAAATCTATAGCCGAAATCCAGATTTATATCTGGATTTTTATTATATATGGAGGAAAATTGTTACTTAAAGAGTTACAGATTAGAGGCTTTAAAAGCTTTTTAAATAACACAATAATGAAATTTCCAAAAGGAATAACAGCGATAGTTGGCCCTAATGGTTCTGGTAAGAGTAATATTTCTGATGCTATTAGATGGGTACTGGGCGAATCCAGTGTTAAAAGTCTAAGAGGCAACAAGATGGAAGATATTATTTTTACCGGTACTGATAGTATAAAGCCGGTAAGCTTTGCTGAGGTATCTATAACTTTTACGGATTGCAAGATTAAAGATCTTCCTTATGACGAAGTAGTTGTTACAAGGAGAATTTTTAGGGATGGCAACAGCGAGTATCTGATAAACAAGAACAAAGTAAGGCTCAAAGATGTTAGAGAGCTGTTTATGGATACAGGAATTGGTCGTGATGGATATTCTTTGATTGGCCAAGGCCAGATTGATAATGTATTATCAAATAAGCCTGAGGATAGAAGGGATATTTTTGAAGAGGCTTCTGGAATTTCTTTATATAAGTATAAAAAAGATGAAGCATTAAGAAAAATAGAACGTTCAAATGATGACCTAGATCGTTTGAGCGATATTTTTGATGAAATAAATAAACAGTATGAATATCTTAAGGTAGAGAGCAAGAAAACAGAACAATATAATGAGATTTACCTTGAAAAAAATCAACTTGAGATGGATTTATTGCTGTCTCTTATACACATCTGACGCTGCCGACGAAACCTTATGGGTGT
>CAMYPV010000006.1 GCA_947293975.1 uncultured Ezakiella sp.
TAATTGATAAGGATAGGACTTCTGTTATGCTTGCTCACGATACAAATTGTGACAGTCTTGTTATTTTAACTGGCGTTGAAAAAGTTGCAATTAATTTTAACACTCCTGACCAAAAAGATTTGTCAAAACTAAGCGTAAGTGATGCGAAAAAATATATGGAAGAAGGGCAGTTCCCGGCTGGATCGATGCAACCGAAAATTGAATCCGCAATTTCATTTGTAGAAAGTGGAGCTAATCGTGAAACTCTAATCACATCTCTTGATAAATTGGTTGAGGGAATGAGAGGGGAAACGGGTACGCTTATCGTTGAATAATTTTAGAGCGAGTAATCGCTCTTTTTTTTATGAGAAAATATTTGAAAAATTTTATCAAAACTATTGACAAGCAATAGATGTTAATGTATAATAAATATAAAGACATATAAACATACATTCATATATGGGAGGAAATATGCAAAAATTTATTCTAAAAGGTCAAATGTGCCCTGTATGTGCTGGGAAAATTGAGCGCGAACTACAGGCAAACAAAGATGTAAAAAAGTTGAGTTTTGATAAGACAAATTTTGTTGTTACAGCTGAGGGAAACAATTTAAAAGCAATTATAACTGATGCTGTAAATAAATATGAACCAGGTGTAGAGGTGTTAGAAGACTCAAACGAGGAAGAGGATACAAGTAATCGGAGAAAATTTAATTTTTCTGACGCGACATTGTTTTCTGGAATAATTTTTATAATTTTATCTTTTATATTTAAAAACAATTATCTGTCAATTGTGGGGGCTGTTTTTGCAGGCTTTCCAATCTTGAGAGATGGTTTAAAAGTTGTTTTTAGTGGCGGAGGCCTTGATGAAAGATTTTTGATGAGTGTTTCTATGATTGGCGCAATATTAATTGGAGATTCATTTGAAGGCGCAATGATTATGATACTTTATCGTTTGGGTGAAGCTGTTAGTGACTTTGCATTAAAGAAAGCAAATGATAGATTTAAAAAACTAATTGTTTCGCAAAAAGTTGATGCGAGAATTTTGGGCGAAGATGGTAATTCAAAAATTGTAGATGTTGAATCCGTTTTAATTGGCACCAAAATAATTGTGCATCCACTTGAGATGGTTCCGCTTGATTCAGTTGTTTTAGATGAATATGTAAGAGTTGATAATTCATCGTTTACTGGCGAGAGTGATCCTATAATTGTATATAATGGAGAAAAGATTCTAGCTGGAGCAATTGTCTTAAACGAAACTGCAAATCTTAAGACAGTAAGCGATTATGAAAACTCATCGCTATTTAGGATGAAGAGCTTATTGGACAGAGCAAGTGCTTCAAAGAGCAAACAAGAGAAATTTTTGACAACATTTTCAAAGATATATACACCAGTTGTTGTAATTGCAGCAATTTGTCTTGCAATGATTCCGCTCTTTAATGGAGCAGATTTTAGAGAATATATTTATAAGGCATTGTCGTTTTTAGTTGTGGCGTGTCCTTGTGCGCTTGTGCTTGGTGTTCCACTAAGCTATGCAGTTGGCATTGCAGCTTTGAGTACAAAAGGTGTTTTGATGAAAGGGTCTGAATATATAGACACACTTAGCCATATAAATCATCTTGCAATGGATAAAACAGGTACAGTTACTGAAAACTATTTAATGATTGACAGAGTGGTTGAAACTTCGAGTGTAAAAGAAGATGAACTTAGAAGGCTGATGGCAATTGGCGAAAAACATAGCAAACATCCTATAGCGCGTGGATTTAAAATGGAAGGCATGCCTGATCCAGAAAATTATTCCGAAACTCCAGGTGTTGGTATTGATTTTAGTTTTGAAGAGGTCGATTATAAAATCAGAGGCGGAGAATTATCTGGTGAAATAAATTTAATTAGAAATGATGAAGTTGTTGGAAAATTCTTTATGGTTGAAAAAATAAAACCAAATGCAAATGAAGTTATTTCAAAATTAAAAAATATGAAAATCAAATCAATATTAGTTTCTGGAGACAGAGATGAAAAGGTAAAATATGTATCAAATATCTTGTCGATTGATGAATATTACTCAGAACAAAGTCCAGAGGATAAGCTAAACTATGTTCAAAGCATCAAAAAACATGGCAAGATTGGTTTTGTAGGAGATGGCATTAACGACTCACCAGTTTTAAAGGCAGCTGACGTTGGAATAAGTATGGGCAACATGGGAAGTGATGCCGCCATAGAATCAAGCGATGTAGTTATTACAGATGATTCGATTTTCAAAGTTGCAACAACAATTAAAGATGCAAAGTCAATTATGTTTAATGTTAAATTCATAATTACATTTGTATTGACTGTAAAACTTCTTACAATGGTATTAATATACCTAGGATTTGGCGGAATGTACTTGGCAGTATTTGCAGACGTTGGACTAAGTATTTTATCAATTGGTATTGCATTTTTGAATATGAGATTAAGAAGACAATAATGGTAATAAAGAAGTTCGGTTGTGAACTTCTTTTTGCTTGCTAAAAAATATTTTATATAGTAAAATATTCGTTGGAGGTTAGTTATGATTTCAATTAAAACAGAATCAATGATTAAGGGGATGAAACAATCCGGTAGACTTTTAAGATCTGTTCACAAAGAACTTGAAAAGCATATTGAAGTGGGCATTACTACTAATGAGCTAGATAAAATTGCTGAAGATTTTATAAGAAGTCACGGTGGAATTCCTGCACAAATTGGATATGAAGGGTATAAATACGCTACTTGTATAAGTGTTAACGATGAAATATGTCATGGTTTTCCTACAAATTATAAATTAAAAGAAGGAGATATTTTGACAATTGATATGGTTGTGGATCTTGACGGATATTTGTCAGACTCTGCGTGGAGCTATTCGGTTGGAGAAATAAGTGACGAAGCAAAAAAATTAATGGAGGTTACTCATGATTCGCTGATGAAGTCAATTGAACTTGTAAAACCAGGTGCATATTTTGGCGACATTGGTGTTTTTATTGAGGATTATGTAAAGCAGTTTGGATTTTCTCCTGTGCGTGATTTTATTGGTCACGGAATTGGAAGAAAAATGCACGAAGATCCTCAGGTTTTTCACTACAACACAGGAATTCGCGGCGCAAGAATGCGCGAGGGCATGGTGTTTACAATTGAACCGATGATTAATGTTGGCGATTGGAGAATGAAAATGGACAAGAATGGATGGACTGCAAGAACAAAAGACGGTTCACTTTCATGTCAATATGAGCATACAATGGCAGTTACAAAAGACGGCGTTTGGATTTTGACAGATGAGGGCTTAGATGACTAGGCACATGGTCTTGACCGAAGGCAGTATATCAGAGAAATTGATGAAGCTTGCGCTTCCACTTATGGGCACAAGCTTTTTAACTATGGCGTACAATCTTACCGACTTGTATTGGGTTGGTAAGATTGGCACCGAAGCTGTGGCGGCGGTTGGCATTAGTGGATTTTTTTGGTGGCTTGTCTCGAGCTTGGTGCTTGTGTGTAATGTTGGTTTGGCAGTTACTGTCAGCCAAAATCTTGGACGCGGCGACGTACAAAAGGCGAAAGAGTATATTAATGCGGGTATTAAGTTAAATTTAATTATTGCACTTAGCTATACGGCCATTGTTTTTTTCTTTCACAAATACTTAATTTCATTTTTTAACATACAGGACAAACTTACATTTGATGAGACGGTTGTATATTTAAGAACGGTCAGCGTTGGTTTTCCGTTTCTATTTATGAATCCAATTTTGGCCGTTATTGTAAATTCGGTTGGAGATTCAAAAGAAACATTTAAAGTCAGTCTTATTGGTGTAGCGTGCAATATGATTTTGGATCCACTATTTATAATTGTACTTGACAAAGGTGTGTTTGGTGCAGCGGTTGCAACTGCGCTTAGCCAATTGTTTGTTACGATAATTTATATTGTATTTGGTATTAAGAACAAATACTTGTACTCAACTGTTAATTACAAAGAAAAGTGGGATACAAAAAAAGTAAGAGAGATTTTAAAACTAGGTGTACCACCTGCAATGCAATCCGCGGTGCATTGTTCTATAAGTATGTATATGGGTAGAATGATTGCGGGATTCGGTTCAGCGGCGGTTGCTGCTCAGTCGATCGGAAGCACTATAGAGGGAATTTCGTGGCTATCTGCAGAGGGCTATGCAACTGCAAACTCGACTTTTATTGGACAAAATTATGGTGCAAAAAAATATGACAGAGTTAATGAGGCATTTTTTACCAGCTGTAAGATTATGTTTATGATTGGTCTTGCTGCGAACTTGCTATTGTTCTTTGGCAGATATCCGATTATAAAATTGTTTTTGCACGAACCCGAGGCGATTCATCATGGTGCGATGTATTTGATGGTTCTCAGTTTTTCGCAGATATTTATGGCAATCGAAATTGCAAACAGTGGTGCGTTTAATGGTATATCGCTTACGCATATTCCAAGTGTGATTGGCATTGTAGGAAATATTTTAAGAATACCATTTGCATATATTTTTATAAGATATTTTGGATTGACAGGAATTTGGATTGCAATTTCATCATCGTCAATTTTAAAGGGCATTGTCTCGTACGGATTATTTGTTGGAGTAAAAGGAAGGAAGTTAAGCATTGAAGGTAATATGTAAAAATTGCTCGATTGGTTGCGAATTAACCGTTGAAAATGGCAATGTATACGGAAATAGATGCTCACGTGGACTGGAATACAGAAGCATGGGTGAAAAATCTATTTATTATACAAGAGTTAAAATTATGGAGGCAAATGTTGGTCATCTTGCAATTAGAAGCGATATCCCAGTTACAGAAGAAGAGAAAGCAAAATTGCAGAAGATGATTGAACGAATAAAATTATATCCGCCAATTGAATCGGGTCAACTTGTTATATTTAATTTGGGTGGAACAGGAGTTAGCTTTTTAGCACAGAGGAGAATACAATGAAGAGAAAATTATTAATTTTATTAATGTCAGCAAGCTTAATGTTTGCTGCATGTCAAAAAGACAACACTAAGAAAGACGAAGTTACAGAAAACAAACAGACAGAAGCGGAAAAAGTTGATGAAAATTCAACAGAATCTCGAGAGACAAATGAGGAGGTAAAGGAATTGAAACCAGAAACAATAAAAGAATTACCACAATTACAAGAGGTAAAAGCTGGCGATAAAATCGCAGTATTAAAAACAAATCAAGGCACAATTAAGATTAAATTGTTCCCAGAGTATGCACCAAAGACTGTCGAAAACTTTGAAACACATATTAAAAATGGCTATTATGATGGAATTATCTTCCACAGAGTTATTGACAACTTTATGATTCAAGGCGGAGATCCAACAGGCACAGGCCGTGGCGGAGAAAGCATTTGGGGCGATGCATTTGAAGATGAGTTTAGCAACAAAATGATAAACATCAGAGGTGCTTTATCAATGGCAAATGCAGGGCCAAATACAAATGGCAGCCAATTTTTTATAGTGCAAGCAAAGCAAGTTCAACCGGAACTATTAAAAATGATGGAAGATGCTGTTTCACAAGGATACAGCGAAGCATTTGTTGATGCTTACAAGCATTTAGGCGGTACGCCACATCTTGATGGAAAACATACAGTGTTCGGGCAGGTAATCGAAGGTATGGATGTTGTTGACAAGATTGCACAAGTTGAAAAGGATCAAATGGATAAGCCACTTGAAGATGTTGTTATTGAAAAGGCAACAATTGAAGAAAAATAATTTATCAAATCGCGCATGAATTTTTATGCGTGATTTTTTTGTGAAAATATTTTGTTGTACAATTGAAATCTAGCAATTTACAATCATTTGTGGTAAAATGTATTGGGTGATATGTTGATTAAAGATGAAAATATAATGTTAATTGCTATTGACGACAGTGAGGATAGTTTTTTACAGAAAGAAAATCGCGAGCTGATTAAAAGCGCTGGTGGAAATGTTGTTGCAACGGGCATTCAAAAAAATAGAGAAATTAAGCCTGCAATGTATTTCGGAACTGGTAAGCTTGAATATTTTAAAAATATAGCGAGCGAATTAAATGTAAATACAATTGTTGTTGGTCATGAAATTTCGCCATCACAGCTTTCGAATTTGGTTAGCTTTTTTGATTTGGCGGTTATGGATAGAAATATGCTAATACTTGAACTGTTTAGTCAAAGAGCAAAGACGGCCTTTGGTAAATTACAAGTCGAACTTGCAAACAAAGAATATATGCTACCACGATTAGTCGGCGCTGGCAAAAATATGGATAGGCAAGCAGGCGTGCATGGTATGAGAGGTGCCGGTGAGCAAAAGCTTGAGCTTGATAGACGTAGGTTGCGTGCTTCGATTGATTCGCTTAAAATAAAATTAAAAGAGCAAAGAAAAGTCGAAGAGACCAAGTCAAAACGTCGTATAAATTCATCAATACCAATTGTGTCACTTGTTGGATATTCTAACACTGGAAAATCTACAATTTTAAATAAAATTTTGGAAAAATGTGGCAGAGGTGAAGATGCAAAAGTTTATGCAGATGACAGACTTTTTGCAACACTAGATACTTCTGCAAGGGAGATTGAGCTTCCACATGGTGCAAAAATAATTTTAACAGATACTGTTGGACTTATTTCAAATCTCCCGCATCAACTTGTTGAGGCGTTTTCGTCTACGCTTGATGAAATAAAATATGCTGATTTGTTACTTCATGTTATGGATATTTCAAACGAAAACTTAGATGTTGAAATTGATACCATGAATAATTTGATGGAAGATTTAAATTTACTAGACAAAGACATCATAAAAGTTTACAATAAGATAGATAAGACCGAGCACCTGAAATTTAAAGATGATGGCTTTATGACAATTTCTGCTTTTAATGACGACGATATTGATAGGCTTTGTTTAAAGATCGAAGAAGTTTTATTTGGCAAAGTTAAAAAACATAAAAGACATTTTGATTTTAAAGATCAGTCCTTGATGGATGAATATATTAAAAATAATAAAGTTATTGAAATTAATTACGATGAAGACGGAGCAGAGGTGATTGCATTTGAATACAATGGAAAAAATTGAGCCTTTTAAATCATCGCAATCTGATTATGAATATAAATATGAAATAAAAAAATCTATTTTTTTGGCAGAAAGCAAAATGGTTTTAACCGTCGAAGAGGCAGATGATTTTATTAAATCGATTAAAGAAAAGCACCCAAAGGCGACGCATCATGTTTCGGCGTATAGCATTATTCATGGTGGATTAAAACAAAAGGCAGATGATGATGGCGAGCCGAGTGGCACGTCGGCGCTTCCAATCTTAAAAGCGATTGAGCTTAATGAGCTTCAAAACATTGTAATTGTTGTTACGAGATATTTTGGAGGTATAAAGCTCGGCGCAGGTGGTTTGTCAAGGGCATATATGGCTGCCGCTACAGGAGTGATTGAAGAATTTGGCATAAGGGAATTTAAAGAGTATCAAGATATAGAAATTTCATTTGACTATGACATATATGATATATTTTTAAATTATGCAAGGAATTCAAAAATCGAAATTATTGATACAAATTTTTTGGAACAAGTCAGCGTTATGATTAGAATTAAATTAGAAGATGTTGATGATGTTATTTCGTCGGTTTTAAATATTTCTTCAGGAAAGGCAGATATTCAAAAGAAGGGAATCATTTTACAATGAGAAATGAAGTAGAAAATATTAGAAAATTTTTAATTGAATATGCAAAAAAAGCTGGAGCAGACGGATATATATTCGGAATTTCTGGTGGAGTTGACTCTTCTGTATTGTATAAAATCATAGAGCCAATTAAAGAATTGAAATTTATTGCAGTTATGATGCCGATTCATTCGTTAGAATCAGACGAGATTCATGCAAGAAAACTTGTAAAAGGAAATGAAAAAAATATTTTGAAAGTTGATTTGACGAATGTATACGATGAAATGGTAAAGATTTTGCCTAAGTCTGATAATAAATTAAGTTATGCAAATATAAAGCCAAGGCTAAGGATGGCAACCCTTTATCAAATTGCTCAGGCCAATAATTTGTTGGTTGCAGGTGCAACTAATAAGACTGAGTATATGATTGGATATTTTACCAAACACGGAGACAGTGGTGTAGACATTATGCCGCTTGCAGATTTTAACAAACACGAGATATTTGAAATGGCGCGTATGCTTAATGTACCGTCAGAGATTATTGACAAGCCTCCATCCGCTGGATTATACGAAGGTCAATCGGATGAAGACGAGATAGGAATTAGTTATAAAGACTTAGATGCTTCGATTGACGGAGTGCTTAAGGATGAAAAAATAAATAAAATTATACAAAACAAAATAAAAGCCACAGAACATAAGAGGGCTTTAATACCAATTTATAAGAGAGAAAGGATGATTTAAATGTCAGGACATTCAAAGTGGAATAATATTAAAAATAAGAAGGGCAAAGAAGACGCAAAGAGAGCGCAAGAGTTTACAAAGATTGCAAAATATATTATGGTTGCAACAAAAGAGGGTGGACCAAATCCAGATTTTAACCCATCATTAAAAACTGCAATTGATAAAGCAAAATCTGTAAATATGCCTAATGACAACATTGAACGTGCAATTAAAAAAGGTGCAGGAGAGCTTGATGGTGTAAATTACGAAGAAATTATGTACGAAGGATATGGAGTTGGCGGAGCAGCTGTCGTTGCACATTGCTTAACAGATAATAGAAATCGTACTGCAGCCGATGTACGTCATATTTTTGATAAGCATGGTGGAAATTTGGGAACAGCTGGCTCAGTTATGTATATGTTTGAAATGCAAGGCTATGCAGCAATCGAACTTGATGAAGATGTTGATATTGATGAGTTAATGATGGTTGCACTTGAAGCTGGTGCATCAGATGTTATAAATGATGATGAAGTTGCTGAAATTTTTACAGAACCTAATGATCTATCAAAAGTAGTTGACGCTTTAAAAGAAGCGGGATATAAAATTGCTGCTCAAGAGGTTGGATATTTCCCAGATAATGAAATTCAATTATCTGATAGCGATTTAGAAAAAATGGAAAAACTTGTTGATGCGTTAGAAGCTCATGATGACGTTCAAGAGGTTTATCATAATGTGGAAGGTTTATAGGACTAAGACATTCAAGTTTGTTTTAATACTTGCAATTAGCTTTATGTTATTAATAGGCGCTACTTTTTTGCAAGCTTTTAACAAAAAAACCTATAAAAATGTTTATGAAAAAACCAATATTTTTCAAAACACAAATTACTCTGAAGATGATTATTTAAGAGAGATAGATAATTATAGAGATTATTTGTTAAATTCTAACGATTTGGCATTGACAAATGACAATAGATATACCAAAGATGAGATACTCCACATGGAGGATGTTAGAGATATTTTTAATGCCGCAAAGATATTTGCAATAGTTGTACTTATTATAGCTATTATATTTATATTATTAATGGATAAGAAGAATTTAAAAGACTTACTCAAAATCTCGGTTTTAATACCATTAATACCAGCGGCATTAATTATACCGGCGATTTTTAATTTCAATAAATTTTGGATATTTTTTCATAAAATTCTTTTTAGAAATGATTTATGGTTGATGGACCCTAATGAATCTTTGATGATTAATCTTTTACCGGAAGAAATTTTTAATGCTATCGTTATTAAAATTATATTAAGTTTTTTAATAGCATGGCTGATATTAATGATATTGATTTATGCATTGTATTTAACTAGGAGAGAAAGAAATGAAATTAAATAAATATTTTGATCACACACTTTTAAAGGCTGATGCCACACAAGACAAAATTGACAAGTTGATAGACGAAGCAAAAAAATACGATTTTTTCAGCGTATGCATCAATCCATCTTGGATTAGTTACGCAAAAGAAAAATTGTCAGGAACAGACGTAAAGGTATGTACAGTTATTGGTTTTCCTTTAGGCGCAATGACTACTGAGTCAAAAGTTTTTGAAACAGAAGACGCAATAAAAAAAGGTGCTGATGAAATTGATATGGTTCTAAATATCGGAAGATTAAAAATGGGCGATAAGAATTATGTGGTTAATGAAATTAAACAAATAAAGGCCGCATGCAAAGACCATATATTAAAAGTAATAATTGAAACAGCGTTGTTAACTGAAGATGAAATACGTCTCGCAACAGAATCGGTGGTAGAAGGTGGGGCAGATTTTGTAAAAACTTCTACAGGATTTTCTACAAGAGGTGCAATCGTAAAAGACGTTGAAATTATGAAAGCAGTTGTTGGTGATAAAATTAAAATCAAGGCTGCAGGCGGAGTTTCGAATCAAAAAGATGCTATTGAGATGATAAATGCCGGAGCTGATCGAATTGGCGCAAGCAAATCTGCAATAATAATGGAAGAAGCCAAATAATTAACAAAAACGAAGTTTAATAAAATGTCAAGCAGTATAAACGAAAGAAGCAGGGATAATTGTCCCTGCTTCTTTTTTTAATGGTAAAATTTAACACAACTGTCATAATTATATGGAATTTGAAATAAAAATGATATAAAATGTAAGCAAGTGGAGGAGAGTGGCAAGAAGTGTCACGAAATGGGTAATATGTTAATTGGAGAATTTAATCACAACCTAGACGCAAAGGGCAGGTTGACAATTCCATCTAAGTTTCGCGAAGACCTCGGCGAGACCTTTATGATTACTAAAGGGCTCGACGGTTGTTTGATTGGATACAATATGGAAGAGTGGGAAAAATTCAGTGAAAAGATTAACGCACTTCCTTCAGGAAAACCAGAAGCGCGTGCTATGTCAAGATTTTTCTTTAGCGGCGCAGCTGATGTTGAACTTGACAAGCAAGGTAGAATTTTAATTCCACCGAGTCTAAGAGCTCATGCCAACTTGACAAAAGAAGTTTATATTACAGGTGCAAGTTCTAGAATAGAAATTTGGGATGCAGAAAAATGGCTTGAAGCTTCCAATCCTACAGAAAAATCAATTGAAGATATTGCAGCTGAGTTTGGAGAGATGGGGTTATTTTAATGGAATTTAATCACGTATCAGTTTTAAGAGATGAGGTTATTAAAACATTAAAGATTAATCCGGCAGGCATGTATCTTGACGGCACACTTGGCGGTGGGGGACATTCGTATGAAATTGCAAAACGTCTTACCACTGGAAAGCTGGTGGGCATTGACAGAGATCAAGAGGCTCTTGATTTTGCAAGTAATAGGTTAAAAGAATTTAAAGATAAGACAGTTTTTATCAAAGGAAATTTTAGGGATATGAGAGAGCTTTTGATGCCGTATGGATTGTTCGGATTCGATGGAATTCTGCTTGACATTGGCGTTAGCTCATATCAAATAGACAATAAAGAACGTGGTTTTTCGTTTATAGGTGAGGCAGAACTTGACATGAGAATGGATAAGAGCCAAAAAATTTCCGCGAAAAACATCGTTAATGAATATGATATAGACAGCCTATCAAAAATATTTTTTGATTATGGCGAGGAAAGATATTCAAGACGAATAGCTAGACGCATAGTCGAAGAAAGAGAAATAAAACCTATTGAGTTAAGCACGGAACTTGTTCATATAATTTCAAGCGCTTTACCAAAAGAGGCAAAGCGTACAGAGTTAAAATCTATCGCAAGAATTTTTCAAGCGATTAGAATCGAAGTAAATGATGAGTTAGAGAGCTTAAAGCAAGTTATTCCAGATGCTATGAGTTTACTTAAAAAGGGTGGAAGGCTTGCGATAATAACATTTCATTCACTTGAAGATAGAATTGTTAAGGATGCTTTCAATTATGCAAATAAAGATTGTATTTGCGATCCGAAAGCGCCGATATGTACATGCGATAAAGTAAAAACAGGAAAAATAATTACAAGAAAACCGATTGTACCTTCGCAGTTTGAATTGGAAAACAATTCAAGAGCTAGAAGTGCAAAGTTAAGAGTTTTAGAAAAGTTATAGGGGGTAATCATGACAAATCTTGCATATGATTTAAGAGAAGAGCAAATTGAAAAACCTATGAAAAAGGTTGTCAGAAGAACAAAGAGCAGAGCTAGAGTGCAAAATAATATTGGGCAAAAAATTGCAATTAGAGCAGTGCTATTTTTGGCTTTTTGTGGGGTTGTTGCTTTAAATATCTTAAATAACTATTCAAATCTTGCCAATGTTAAAAATTCTATAGAAGTTAAAAAGCGTGAAAACATTAGACTTGAGAAAGAAGTAAAGTTGATAGAAGCAAGACTTGAAGAAATTGCAAGTTCAACAAAGATTGAAGAAATCGCAAGCGAAAAGCTAGGCATGATTTATCCATCAGAAGAAAATAAGATTTATATTAATTCGAAAGAACAAGAATATGCAAAGGAAAAACCAAAGAAAGAAATTGGTTTTATGGGATTATTTACTAAATAATTATGAATACAAAGAACAAAAAGAAGACTAAGTACAATCAAAAGAATTTGCGCATTGCTATTACATCGATGTTATTTGGTATTTTTGTAATCTACATTATATTCAGCTATGCAAAAATTTCTATAATCAAAGGCGAAGAATACAGAAAACTAGCCTTGGAGCAGTTGACTAAGTCGTATAAAGGGAATAATAATCGCGGAGAAATTTTGGATGATGAAGGAGTTAAGATAGCGGTTAATATTCCTGCGTTTACAATATGGGCTATTCCCGATCAGTATCGCGAGAACAAAGCTCCGACTGAACTTGTTGCAAAGTTGGTAGAAATTTTGGAAATGGAGCCAGATTATATAAGAGAAAAATTAAATGGCAAAAGTAGAAGTAAGATAATTCAATGGGCAACAGAAGATCAGATTAAAGAAGTAAGCGAAATTGAAGATTTAAATGGAATAACTATCGAAGAGGTTCAAAAGCGCTTTTATAATGATGGAGTGCTTTTTAATCATATTGTAGGGTTTACAGATATCGACCAAAACGGTTTATCTGGTGTAGAGCTTACATTTAATGAAGAATTGAAGGGTGAACCTGAGCGTTATATCAAGAAAACGGATGCATCAAATCAGGAATTACCTTTTCAAGATACAATACATTATGGTGGAAAAAATCACGGGGATGTAATTTTGACCATCAATAGTAAAATTCAGCGTATAGTTCAAGAGGAGGCTATTAGAGCGAGAGATGATAATCTTGCGAAGTCAGCAAGCATCACTGTAATAGATCCAAATACGGGTGACATTTTGGCTATGTCGGACACAAACTTGTTTGACCCAAATAATCACAGAGCGCCTGTTGATGAAAAACAAGCTGAAGAGTGGAAAGAAAAAACTAAAGAGGAAATGCCAGAGCTTTGGCAACAAAACTGGAACAATTTAAATGTTAATGTTTTGTATGAACCAGGCTCGACATTTAAAACGGTCACACTTGCGGCAGCAATTGAAGAAGCGGCTGTTGATGATAATACGGATTTATATTGTAATGGTGCAATAACTGATATTCCAGGCGTTACATTAAGATGCGTTAGATGGCAACATCCACACGGACATTTGAACATTACTGATGCTTTTTCTGAAAGCTGTAACGTTGCTTTTATTCAAATTGCAAGAAAACTTGGTCGTGAAAAATTTTTAAAATACATCAAAGCATTTGGCTTTGGTGAAAAATCGGGAGTGAGGTTAAATGCTGAACAGATGGGCCTTATTCCTAATGATTTAAAAGAAATGACAGCTGTTAGACTTGCAACCGCATCTTATGGTCAAGGTATTGCTTCGACGAACTTGCAAATCGCAATGGCGACTGCGGCTGTTGTTAATGGCGGAAATCTTCTGACGCCAAGGATTGTAAAAGAAGTAAGAAATGACGATGAAGTAATCGAAAATTTTCCGGTTGAAATCAGAAGAAAAGTTATAAGTAAATACACATCTAATAAGATGAGAGATATTTTGGAATACTCTGTTGAACACATGAACAAAAGAGGTAAGGTTCCAGGATATAGAGTCGGGGGAAAGAGTGGTACAAGCCAGGTTGCAAAAAATGGTAAATATATCGATGGATTGTATTTGGCAAGTTTTGTCGGCGTTGCACCAATTGAAGACCCGAAAATTTTGGTGGTTGTAATGGTGGAAGAGCCAGGAAATGGCATGAGCTTCGGTGGAGCTGTTGCAGGTCCGGTAAGTTCAAGAGTAATGGAAAAAGTATTACCAATTCTGGGCATAAAGCCATCAGATCAAACTGTTCAAAAGGAAGAACCTATTGTACAAGTGCCAGATATTGTAGGTAAACCATTTACAATTGCAACAAAGGCGCTTAAAGAATCGGGTTTGAAATATTATATTGATACTGAAGAGGTTAGTGAGTATTCAATAATAAAAGAAATTAGTATACCTGCGTTTACAAATGTAAAAAGAGGTACTATTGTAGATATTAAGCTTCAAAAAATTGATAAAGATAAAATTGTGCCGAACTTCATCGGGTTAAATTTGATTGATGCAGCTAATCTTGCTGAAGAATACCATTTTGATTTGAGTGTTGAAGGTGAAGGTAAATGCACTTATCAATCGCAAGAGGCAGGAAATATTATCGAAGATAATAAAATTAAATTGAAATTCGAGTAAGGGGAATTATGAATTATTTATATTTTGGTTTGCCGATAGCAATTTGTTTGCTACTTGGCAAACCCTTTGTCGATTATTTAACTAAATTAAAATATGGACAGGAAATCAGAAAAGAGGGACCGCAAAGTCATTTGAAAAAAGCGGGTACACCGACAATGGGTGGAATATTATTCCAATTTTCATTTGTGACTGTTACAACTATTTATGGCTTTTTAAGCGGGATGGATGTAAAAAAGATTTTGTTTATTACAATTTCAAGCTTGTATTATGCTTATTTGGGATATACAGATGATATTCAAAAAGTAATTAAGAAAGACAATTTGGGTTTAACTGCTAAGCAAAAATTTTTGGCTCAACTTGTTTTTTCGATAATTATGATTATATGCTCAAAATTTGTGCTTAATATCGACACAGATTGCTATGTACCATTTATAAATAAAACTATTGATCTAGGATTTTTATATTATCCAATTATAGTTATAATGATTACAGGCGCAACTAACGGAGTAAATTTAACAGACGGACTTGATGGATTGTGCGCTGGAGTAAGCGCAATAGTTTTATTGGGTCTATCATTTTTAGCACGTAGATATGGCGAGGTTGATGCAGAACATTTGAGTTTGATATTATCGGGTGCATTGATTGGATTTTTATTTTTTAATTTCAATCCTGCAAAAGTTTTTATGGGAGACACAGGTTCATTATTTATTGGTGGATTTTTGGCTGCTACATTTATGGTAATGAAGATGCCTTTCCATTTAATAGTTTTGGGACTTTATTATGTAATTGAAACATTGTCGGTAATAATTCAAGTTATTTCGTTTAAAACTACAGGTAAGAGAGTTTTCTTGATGAGTCCAATTCATCATCATTTTGAGATGAAAGGACACAGCGAGGTTAAGATAGTAATTGTTAGCTATATTATTGTGGCTATTGTATCGGCTTTAACTGCAATATACGGGTAGGTGAGAAAAATGATTTTAGTAATGGGTTTAAGTAAGACTGGTATATCAATATGCGAATATTTGGATGACAAAAATATTTGCTACGCAGTTTATGACAATGATGAAAATAAAATTGAAAGCTTTAAATCAAGAGGTGTTTTATCTTATACAGGAGATGATTTGATAGATGCAAGTAAAATTGATCTAGTTGTAAAAAGTCCAGGATTTGCCCCACACGAGAGCCATGTAAAAGCACTTAGCGAAAGTGGCGTAAAGATTATTACTGATATTGAATTCTTCTACAGAGAATTTGATCCTAAAAATATAATTGCAATTACTGGCACAAATGGAAAAACAACCGTTACTAGAATGATTGGAGAGCTACTTAAAAATAAACACGCAAAAGTTGCGGGCAATATTGGCACGCCGATAATGGAGCTTCAAGTAAACAAAGACGATGTGTTTGTATTTGAACTTTCAAGCTTTCAACTAAATGATATCGATAAATTTAAACCGAGTATTGCACTTTTATTAAATATAGAAGAAGATCATCTTGATTGGCATGAAAATTTTGAAAATTATAAAAACGCAAAGTTTAATATTTTTAAAAACCAAGATAAAAATGACTTTTTGATTATTGATAGCGACAGATTGAATGTTAAAGACATAAAAGCAAAGTCAAAAATTTTGACAGTTTCACTCGAAGATAAAAATGCAAATGCATATTTTGATGGAAATAAAATAAAATTTAATTTTGAAAATCATAATTTCGAGCTGCCGATAGAAAAAATAAAATACAAGCAAAAGCATAATATATCAAATTTATCTGCTGCGATAATTGCGGCTGTTCTAATGGGAGCCGAAGAAAATGATATCGATGAATTTTTAAAAAGTTTTAAATTAGATCCACATAGAATGGAGAGCTTTTTAATTAAGGATGGCATCGAATACATTGATGATTCAAAAGCTACAAATCCGTCTGCTGTTGTTATGGCTATGAAAAATTATGACAATAACACAGTCCTTATATTGGGAGGATATGATAAAGGGACGGATTTTAGTGAGATTTTTAAATCGTTTCCAAATATTAAGATGTATTTGTTAGAAGGCGGAATAAAGGAGAAATTAAAAAATACAGCCGATGAATGCGGCGTTAAAAATTATAGGGTATTTGATAATTTAAAAGAAGCAACAGTTTATGCTTGCGGAATTTTAAATCAAGGGGACAAATTAATTTTAAGTCCAGGCGCAAGTAGCTTTGATGAATTTAAAGGCTACAGCGAACGTGGAGAAAAATTTCAACAATATGTTAGGGAGCTAGTTGATGAAAAATAAAAGGCCAGGAATTATATTTTTAATAGTGGTGTTCGCACTTTTAATATTAGGTATAACAATGGTTTATTCTTCGAGCTATCCTTATGCGATTAAGTTTGCGGAGAGATTTAAAAATGACCCAAATTATTTTGGCAAGAGACAGCTTATATTTTGTTTAATAGGAATTGTTGCAATGTTTCTTGCATATATCACTCCAATCAAAGTATACAAAAAAATGGGATGGGCAACGTATTTTGGCTCTGTAGCTCTATGCGTACTTGCATTTACATTATTTAAGTCAAAAAGTATTAATGAGGTTAACAGATGGATAAGTGTTGGGGGATTTACAATTCAACCGAGTGACTTCTTAAAACTTGGCGTTGCATTGTATTTGCCAGCAATACTTTGCAGAAAGAAAATGCCATATAGACCTGTAATAGTTGCGGGGCTGTTGGGATTGTCGGCATTTGTAGTTTATAAGCAACAAGACTTAGGTACGGTTATTGTTATAGCTGGCGTTATTATGATTTTATACTTTTTAACGCACATGAGTTTTTCAGAAGCAATTTTGTACTTTGTAGGTGGATCTGTGTTCTTGTATATGTCAATTGCAGGCACAGAATATAGAAAAAATAGATGGTATGCGTTTTTAGATCCATTTTCTGATAAGTTAAACACAGGTTGGCATGCTATACAAAGTATGTATGCGGTTGCAAATGGTGGCTTTGGCGGCGTAGGAATAGGCGCGTCAATTCAAAAACATGGATATGTATATGCAGCTTATTCGGATTATATTTTTAGCATATTATCAGAAGAGTTAGGAATGTTTGGAGGAATGATGGTAATTATTGCGATACTATTTATTGCAATAACACCACTACGATTTGCAGGAAAATTAGACGACGAGTATTCAAGATTAGTTTTAATTGCATTCTCGTTATTTGTAATCATACAAAGCTTTATTCACATTGCGGTTGTTTTAAATGCGATACCAGCAAAGGGAATTACATTACCGTTTATTAGCTATGGAGGCTCATCGATTTTAACGTATTGCACATTTGTTGGAGTTGCGTTTAATATAATGAGAAAAGGAAAATTAAAGGAGCAAAAATAATGAATATATTTTTGACAGGTGGCGGTACGGCTGGTCATATTTATCCGGCGCTTGCCATCGGAAAAGAATTAGCAAAAAATATTGATGCAAAATTTTATTATGTCGGAGTGCCAGGGCTTCTTGAAGAAAAAATTGCAAAGCGTGAAGGCTATGAATTTTTGGGTATTGATTCTAAACCGCTTTATTTAAAGCCAAGCATTAAGGCGATTAAAAGTGTAAAAGCATTTTTTAAAGGCGTTAGATTATCCAAAAAATATATTGATGAATATAAACCAGCCGCTGTAATTGCAACGGGTGGATTTGTATCGGGGCCGATTGGCTATGCAGCTCACTTAAAAAAGGTTCCTTTATTTATACACGAATCAAATGCTCACTATGGTATAACAACAAGATTTCTGGACAGATATTCAAATATTACTTTTTATCCTTTTAAGGATGATATTAATAATTTCAAGAAAAAATCAAATAAAGTTTATGGTGGCATACCTATTAGAGAGGACTTTCAAATAATAACTAATGAACCAGAAAATATGGTGTTATCATTTGGTGGAAGCGGTGGACAAAAATCGATCAACGAAGCAGTTGCAGAAATTTTTAATACACATAAGGAATTGCCATTTAAATGGGTGCATATAACTGGAATAAATTGGGAGAATGAATTTAAAGAAGCTGTCAAAGAAATTCCAAAATATGCAGAGGTCTACACTTATAATCATGATTTATTTCAAATTATGAGTAGAGCGAAAGTCGTGGTTGCTGGTTGTGGGGCGCAAGGCCTTACAGAAATTGCAGCCATGAGAAAGCCTGCGATTTTAATTCCAAAGGCTTATGTAAAAGAAAATCATCAATACTATAATGCGCTCAAATACAAAGAAAAAGACGCTGCCGAAATGATTACAGAGGATGAGCTTAATGGCAAAAAACTTTTGGAAATGGTAGAGAGCATTATAAATGACGAAAATAAAATAAGAATTATGAGCAATAATGTGGAGAGTTTTTACGAACCTGACTCTACAAAGATAATTGCTAAGAACATTTTGGAGGCAATAAAATAAATGAAAAAGATGTCTAGAAAGGAAAAAAGACGCTTGGAGCGATTGCGAAGAGCAGGAATTTTATTTGCAATTATTTCAGTTAGTGCTGTTTTATTTGTTTTATTTAATACCAGTTTTTTTAAGCTAGATGTCATTGGAGTATCAGGTTGCGAAAAGACAAGCGAGCAAGATATTGTAAACGCAAGTGGATTTGTATATGGCGAAAATGTTTTGAAAGCTAATGTTAAAAAGGCTGAGCAAAATATAAAAAATCTTCCATATATCAAGGATGTAGAAATTTCTCGTGAATCTAAAAATAAAATCGCTATAAAAGTTGTTGAACGTGAAGAGGATTTTAGTTATTATTCGGGTGGAAAAATTTTTGTTTGTGACAGCGAAGGCAGAGTCTTAAAACAAGTTGAGGCGACTGATGTGTTGCCACTTGTAAAGGGCAGTGAAATTGCAGACATAAAGCCTGGAGACAATATTTTTAAAAATGAAGATCTAGCTGCATTAAAAAGTATTTTAGAAACGGCAAGAGAAGTTGGGGAGCTTGATAAGTACAAGGAAATTAGATTTCAAAAAAACAATGAGTTTGGAATGCTTAGAGAAGGCAATGTAAAAATTGATTTTGGTAGGGCTGAAAATATTAAATATAAATTTAACTTTATAGTAAATGCGATCTCGAATTTAAAGGAAAATAATCAAGAGGCAGAACTTATCAAACTAAATATGGATCCGGCTGTAATTGTTCCAAAAGCAGGTGATAAAGAATGAGTAAAAAATTTTCTATATCACTGTTGATAGTTTCGATTCTTCTTGGAATTGTAATCGGGCTTCAAGTAAGAACTATTAAAAAGAATTTATCGGTTGAAACGTCTGAGGGCGTTTTAAGATCAAAAGAACTTGCCATTGAACTTAAAAAGGTTCGAGAAGAAAGAGATAATCAAAGAGCTGAGATTGAAAAACTAAACAATTTAATAATGGATTATGAGAGCAGATATAAAAATAGAGACGATAAGACAAAAATTTTGTATGATGAAATTGAAAAGTTTAAAAAACTTGCTGGGCTTACAGATGTTTCTGGCAAAGGTATAATTTTAACTATTAACGATGTTAGCGAAATAAATGCAAAGCTATCTTCAATATTAGATAATCCAGAAATAATATTAAGAATTATTTCAGTTTTAAATTCATCAGGTGCTGAAGCGATATCAATAAATGGGCAAAGGGTAAGCGCCTACACAGAAGTAGAAAAAGCAGGACATTTTTTACAAGTAAATGGCGTTAACATATCAAGTCCAATTATAATAAAGGCAATAGGCGATAAAGATACAGTAATCCCTGCACTAAATATTAAAACAGGCGTCATAGATATACTTAGAAATTATAAATTTGATGTTGTAGTTTCTGAAGATGATAATGTTATTGTAGAAAAAATTAATCTACCAAAAGATTTTAAGTATGCAGAGAGCATAAAATATGAAAAATAAAACTATAATTGCTATTATCGCATTGATAACAGGTGTCTTAACCGGTATAGTCATAAAATCCAAGATAGATTACAAAGAGCCAAATAGCGTTTATCAGGTTGAAAATATCAGCGACGAATTAAAAATGTTGGAGGCGCAAGTAAAAGTAAATGATGAAATATTGTCAGACTTAAAAAATAAATTAGAAAATTTAAAATTATTTTCAGATGAACAGGAATATCAAGAGCATCTAAAACTAGAATTAAATAAATATAAAAAATTATCGTGCAGCACAGACGTAAAAGGTGAAGGTATAGAAATTAAATTATCCGATAGCAAAGATGTGATGCTTATGAACACGAACTTTGGAATTGTACATGATATTGATATAATAAATATTTTAAACGATTTAAAAACAAGTGGCGCCGAGGCAATTTCTATCAACGATATTAGAATTGTAGAAAATTCTGATGTACAGTGTGGCGGTCCAGTTGTAAGAATTAATGGAATACCAAAAGCCGTTCCATTTGTAATAAAAGCAATTGGTGACAAGGAAAAATTATACGCTGGGCTTTATGATACAAGTGGTTATTTGAAAATACTTGAAGACGTTTATAAGGTAGATATAGAAATTATAAAAAGAGACAGAATTTTTATTCCAAAGAGGGTGATGTGATGTTAATTGTAATTGTAGGATTAATAATGGGTATAATTATAGGGGTGTTATTACCATACACATACAATACAGTGTACTCATTATATGTATCGGTAATTATACTTGCATCAATGGATTCAGTTTTTGGCGGAATAAATTCAAGCTTACAAAAGAAATTCGATTATAGAATATTTTTGTCAGGTTTGATCGGAAATACAATTATCGCTGTTGTGCTGACATACTTTGGTGAAAGGGTAGGAATACCTATGTTTTATGCAACAATTGTGGTTTTTGGTGGAAGGATTTTTAATAATTTTGCAGAGATAAGAAGAATTTTAATTAAAAATAGCATTAATTAGAGTTTTGTGATATAATATATTATAAGAAATTTATAGGGGGAAAGTTATGATCGATTTTGAAATGGACGTTGATAAGTTTGCTAAGATCAAAGTAATTGGTGTTGGCGGAGGCGGAAACAACGCCGTAAACAGAATGATTGAATGCGGAGTAAAGGGCGTCGAATTCATCGCGCTTAACACTGATCGTCAAGCACTTCAATCAAGCAAGGCTGAAACAAGAGTTCAGTTAGGAGAAAAGATTACCAAAGGTTTAGGTGCTGGTGCAAATCCAAGCATTGGTGCTCAAGCTGCAATGGAAAACAAGGATGATGTTATCGCTCAACTTAGTGGAGCAGATATGGTTTTCATTGCAAGTGGTATGGGCGGTGGCACAGGAACAGGTGCGGCTCCAGTTGTTGCTGAGCTTGCAAAAGATATGGGCATTTTAACAGTTGGTGTTGTTACAAAACCATTTACTTTTGAAGGCAGACAACGTATGAAGAATGCTGAAAATGGTATTGCTGAATTAAAAATGAAAGTTGATACACTTGTTATCATTCCAAACGATAAATTGCTTCAAATTGCTGAAAAGAAAACAACAATGAAAGAAGCATTCATGATGGCAGATGATATTTTAAGACAAGGTATTCAAGGTATTTCTGATTTGATTTCTGTACCGAACTTAATCAACCTAGACTTTGCAGACGTTAAGACAATTATGCAAGATCAAGGAATTGCACACATGGGTATTGGATATGCGCAAGGAGATAATCGTGCAACTGAAGCTGCAAAACTTGCAATTGAATCACCATTACTTGAAACTTCAATCGAAGGTGCTAAGTCCGTATTGATTAATATTACTGGTTCTGAAGATCTAGGAATGCTTGAATTAAATGAAGCATCAGATTTCATTAGACAATCAGTAGACCCTGATGCAAATATTATCTTTGGTGCTGGCATTGATGAATCATTAGGTGATTCAATCAAGATAACGGTTATTGCAACTGAATTTGATGGAAAACCTGCGTCAGAAACCGAAGAAAAAGCAGAAGAAGAGAAGGCTGAAGAAGAGAAAAAAGATCCGTGGAAATTAGATATTCCACCATTTTTGAGAGGATAGGCGCTTGATTTTCAAGCGTCTTTTTTATATAGGAGGTTCGTATGTATTGTCCAAAATGTGGCTATCATGATTCAAAGGTTGTTGATAGTAGACAAACTGAGGATCACAAAACAATTAGAAGAAGACGTGAGTGCTTATCTTGTAAGTTTAGATTTACTACTTACGAAAGATACGAGATGGCTCCTCTTCTTGTACTAAAAAAAGATGGCTCTACTCAAGAGTTTGATCGTGAAAAAATTCTAAGAGGTATTATTAGAGCTGCTGAAAAGAGACCAGTTACATCTGAAACAATGAATAAAATGGTTGATGACATTGAAAGAGAATGTCAAAATGAAATGGTTAAACAAATTCCAACAACAGAAATTGGTGAAAAAGTTATGGAAAAATTAAAAGATGTTGATGAAATAAGTTATGTTAGATTTGCAAGTGTTTACCGTTCGTTTAAAGATTCAAAGACGTTTATGGATGAGTTAAAGAAGGTTATAGGGGAAAAAGAATAAAGATGGCTATAAAATTAATGGCATTTGATATGGATGGCACACTGCTTGATAAAAATAATGACATTACAGAAAATACATTAAAAGCGCTCAATCTAGCAGAAGAAAAAGGAATAAATTTGGCGCTAATTACAGGGCGCGTATATATTAGTCCGAAAAAATACAAAGAAGTCAGCAATTTGAATTGCTCTGTGGCAAGTACAAATGGTGGCTGTATTTTTGATGAAAATGGCAACAAAATATATAATGCACCACTTGATAAAAATCAGTTGAACCTTTCGATTGATCTTTTAAGAGAAACCGGTATGTATTTTCACCTATATCCAATTGATGGACTTATAACTCCATACAAGGATAATCCGAGCGCCACAAATAGAAATAGAATGCCAAAAGGTTTTGATGATTTGTTAAAAGTTCGAATAATGGATTTTGATGAAATGAAAAATCTTGACGAAGAAATCTATAAGATAATTATAATAGATAATGACAATGAAAAACGTTTGCAATTTAGAAAAAAATTAGACGAGCATGGAATTTATAACAGCTCATCTTGGATTAATAATATAGAAATAACATCAAAATACGCTACAAAAGAAATTGCAATTAAAAAATTGGCTGAACATTATGGCGTTGACTTAAAAGATGTGGCTGCTTTTGGTGATAATGAGAATGATATACCGATGTTAAATGCTGTTGGTCATGGATTCTTGATGGGAAATTCTCCAGAGAGTATAAGACAAATGACGAATGCAAAGATTATTGGAAATCATGATGAAGAGGGAGTTTATAATCAATTAAAGGAGATTCTGGGATGTTAAATATTGTTCTTCACGAGCCAGAAATTCCACACAACACTGGTGCAATTGCCAGAAGTTGTGCGCTTACAAATACGAGGCTGCACTTAATTGAGCCGTTAGGATTTGAATTATCTGATAAGTATTTAAAAAGGACTGGTCTTGACTATTGGCCACTTGTTGACCTGACAATCTATAAAAATTTTGAAGATTTTATTTCAAAGAATATGAATGCTAATTTATATTTTGCAACAACAAAAGCAAAAAAATATTATCATGAAATTAACTATAAAGATGAAGACTTTATTGTCTTAGGAAAAGAAACAAAAGGTTTGCCAGAAGAAATTTTAGATGCTTATAGGGAGAATTTAATTAAAATTCCTATGATTCCTGAGATAAAAAGGAGCTTAAATTTGGCTAACTCTGCAAATATTATTTTATTTGAGTCTTTAAGGCAGATAGATTTTCCTTTTTTAAAAAGATAATAATGCTTTACAATTTTTAAAATAAGTTATACAATAGAATAAAGAATAAAAATTTTAAGGAGTATGAAATGGAAATTGCAATGCAAGTCATATGTGGACTAGGCTTGTTTCTTTATGGGATGACGCTTATGGGTGACGGCTTACAAAAAGCCGCTGGAAAGAAATTAAAAGCTATAGTAGGTGCTCTAACAAAATCTACGATAAGAGGAGTAATAGTAGGTGCGATAGTAACAGCGATAATCCAATCGAGTGCTGCAACTACGATTATGGTCGTTGGTTTTGTAAACGCAGGAATTATGACGCTTACTCAAGCGCTTGGTGTTATTATGGGTGCCAACATAGGTACCACTATGACAGGTATATTGATAGCATTAAATCTAAATCAATATGCACCACTTTTGATAGGATTAGGAACATTATTGTTCTTAACTGGTAAAAATAAAACTCTTAAATCAACTGGCGAAGCTATACTTGGTTTTGGTATTTTATTTTTCGGCATGCAAATCATGGAAGGCGGATTATCACCGCTAGGCAATACTCCTTTTTTTGTTAACGCAATTTCAACATTACAATCACCAATAATAGGTGTTTTTGTTGGTTTTATAGCAACGGCATTGGTACAAAGCTCATCTGTAGTTGTAGGTATTGTGCAAGCTCTTGGTATGCAAAACTTAATTACAATAGGCGCTGCGTTTCCAGTTTTACTCGGTTCTAATATAGGAAGTACAATAACTGCGATGCTAAGCTCTTTTGGAGCACACAAAACTGCTAAAAGAGCAGCTCTATTGCACTTTTTATTCAATGTAATTGGTTCCACTATATTTATTGTTTTATTTATATTACTAAAGAGTCATTTTATTAGATTTATGGAATCCACATTTGCGTCACTTCCTACACAAATTGCTGTGAGTCACTTGGGCTTCAATGTAATAAATACTGTAATAATGTTCCCGTTCGCAAAACAAATGGTAGTTCTAGCAGAAAAACTTATTCCAGGAAAAGACTCTGACGAAGAAATTACAATATATCTTGACGACAGAATTTTAAAGACTCCATCAATTGCGTTAGGGCAAGCATTAAAAGAAACATTGAGAATGAGTGATTTTGTAAAACAAAGTCAAAAAGAAGTCAGAGAATTAATAGTAAACAAAAAAGAAAAATACTATGAAAGCTTAATGAAAAGAGAAATCATAATAAATAAGATGCAAAAGGCAATCACTAATTATTTGGTTGAACTTAGCCATTCAACAACACTGAGCGAAGCAGAACATAAGGACATCGACGATCTATTATATATGATAAACGACATCGAAAGAGTAGGAGATCATATAAAAAATATCTGCGAACTTTATGATGATATTGAAGCTGACAACATTGTATTTACAGGTGACGGTCTTGATGAATTGTCAAAGATGTTTGATTCATGCGAAGAAGTTTTTGCATTGGCAATAGAATCATTTAATGAAAAGAGCGTTGAAAAAGCAAGAAGAGTTTTTGCAATTGAAGATGAAGTAGATAATATGGAAGAGTATTATCGTCAAAATCATATAAGACGACTTGCAAACAAATATGTCGACGCAGCACCCGGAATTATATTCTTGGATTGTATTTCTAATCTAGAAAGAATTAGTGACCACTCAAATAATATTGCAACCTATGTTGTAAACAATAAACCACAGCCCGAATATAATTAATCAAAAAGAAATTAAAATTTTTAATATTAATTCAAATCAAAAAAATGGTTGATTATTTTTAAAAATATGTTATAATAAATTTAACAACAATATTTGCTGGATGACACCGTGTGGGAGAGACCAGTTGGCACCGAAGGTATAATAAGCTTCGCTTAGAAAACTCAGGTAAAAGGACCACGCGGAGGACAGAACTCTGGAATTCAAAGCGATTTGCATACAGAATCATAGGAGTTCTTGTTTTTGCGCCTGTTTATATTGTAACCTAAAAGGGTATACTATAGTTAGTAAGTTAAGGAGGGTTTTATATGTACGATATCGCAATTATCGGCGGAGGTCCTGCGGGACTAGCTGCAGGATTGTATGCAGCAAGAGCTAAGCTCAAAACAATTATCATTGAAAAAGAAAAAGCTGGTGGACAAATTGTTACTACAGACGAAGTAGCTAACTATCCAGGAAGCGTTGAAAATGCTGGTGGTCCATCACTAATCGCAAGAATGAAAGAACAAGCTGAAGGTTTTGGTTCTGAATTTGTACTTGATACAATTCAAGAAGTAGAACTAGAAGGAAAAGTTAAAAAACTTGTCGGAAAAGAAAAAACATATGAAGCTAAAGCAGTTATTATTGCTACAGGTGCATCACCAAGATATATTGGATGCCCAGGCGAAAAAGAATTTACAGGTCGTGGCGTAAGCTACTGTGCTACATGTGACGCAGCATTCTTCGAAGACTTTGAAGTTTACGTAATCGGTGGAGGAGACTCTGCACTTGAAGAAGCAATGTATTTAACAAAATTTGCTAGAAAAGTAACAATCGTATACAGAAAAGAAAAAGAAGACCTAAGAGCTGCAAAGAGCATTCAAGAAAAAGCATTTAAAAATCCAAAACTTGACTTTATTTTCAACGCAAATGTTGTAGAATTCAAAGGAGACGGACTTTTAAGCACAATGGTTCTTGAAGATTCTAAAACAAAAGAAAGAAGAGAAATCCATGCAGACGAAAACGATGGAACATTCGGCGCATTCGTATTTATCGGATTCTTACCACAAAATGATGTTGTTAAAGGTATTGTTGACATGGAAGATGGTTACATTGTAACAGACGAAAACATGCACACAAATATCCCAGGCGTATTCGCAGCAGGAGACAACAGAAAGAAACAATTAAGACAGGTGGTTACAGCTACCAGTGACGGCGCAATCGCTGCTACACAAGCTGAAAAATATATAGAAGAAAACTTTGCAGAATAATCTGCAGTAATCTAAAAGGAGGAAATCAATGTTAGAATTAACAAAAGACAATTTTGAACAAGAAGTAAAGAAAGTTGATGGATACGTTTTAGTAGACTTCTGGGGTCAATCATGTGAACCATGCAAGGCTTTAATGCCACATGTTCATGACATGGAAAAAGACTTCCCAAATATCAAATTTACATCATTTGATATCGGTCTAGGCAGAAGATTAGCAATTGCTGAAAAAGTTATGGGATTACCTGTAATCGCAATTTACAAAGATGGAGAACAAATCGATAAAGTAACAACAGGCGATGCAACAAAAGAAAACGTTCGCGCTATGTTAGAAAAGTACGCTTAAGTACTGCTGATTTAGTTTTAGTCTGCATGCCACCCCGGCGTGCTGATTAGATAAATAAATATTTTAAGGAGGTGAATTTATGCGTCTCGAAATCGGAAACATTCTAATTAAGGATGTCCAATTCGGAAATGAAACTAAAGTTGATAAGGGCACTCTTTATATTAACAAACAAGAAATTATTGACTTAGTTTTAGAGGATGAACACATCAAGTGTGCTGACGTTGAACTTGCAAGACCAGGTGAAAGCATCAGAATCACACCAGTTAAAGATGTTGTTGAACCACGCGTAAAAGTTGAAGGCCCAGGAGGAATTTTCCCAGGGGTTATGTCAAAAGTTGATGTTGTAGGAAGTGGAAGAACCCACGTATTAAAGGGTTGTGCTGTTTTAACAACTGGTAAGATTGTTGGATTCCAAGAAGGTATCGTAGACATGACAGGACCAGGTGCAGAATACACACCATTCTCAAAAACATTAAACGTAGTTCTAAAGGCAGATCCAATTGATGGATTAAAACAACACGATCACGAAAAAGCTCTAAGATATGCTGGATTTAAAACAGCTATGTATCTTGCTGAAGCAGGAAGAAACATTGAGCCAGATGAAGTTGAAGTTTATGAAACATTACCATTAATGGAAGGTGCTGAAAAGTTCAAAGGACTACCAAGAGTAGCTTATGTACAAATGTTACAATCTCAAGGACTATTGCACGACACATATGTATATGGTGTAGACGCAAAACAAATTGTACCAACAATTCTTTATCCAACAGAAGTAATGGATGGAGCTATCATCAGCGGAAACTGTGTTTCAAGCTGTGATAAAAACCCAAGCTATGTTCACATGAACAACGACGTTATCAAGAATTTGTACAAAATTCACGGCAAGGAAATTAACTTCGTAGGTATGATTATTACTAACGAAAACGTTTACCTAGCAGATAAAGAGCGTTCTTCAAACTGGACAGCTAAACTTTGCAGATATTTAGATCTTGATGGAATCATTCTTTCACAAGAAGGATTTGGTAACCCAGATACAGACTTAATCATGAACTGCAAAAAAATTGAAAAACAAGGCGTCAAGACAGTTATTATTACAGACGAATATGCAGGTCGCGACGGTGCCAGCCAATCATTAGCTGACGCTGACCCACTAGCAGATGCTGTAGTAACAGGTGGTAACGCAAACGAAGTAGTTGTATTACCAAAACTTGACCACGTAATCGGCGATATTCAATATGTAAGCACTATCGCTGGTGGATCCGATAAGGCTATTAGACCAGACGGATCACTAGAAGTTGAAATCCAAGCAATCACAGGTGCAACAAACGAAACTGGATTTGGATATTTAACAGCAAGAGGAAAATAATATTTCCAATAGAACAAAATACAGTTATTCTAAAATTTAAAGGAGGAACCAAGAATGTTATTTACTGATAACACAAAAGTCATCATCATTGGTGACAGAGATGGTATTCCTGGTCCTGCAATGGAAGAGTGCATTAAGACGACACCAGCTGAAGTCGTATTTTCAGCTACTGAATGCTTCGTCTGAACCGCCGCAGGAGCAATGGACTTGGAAAACCAAAACAGAGTTAAAGAAGCAGCCGAAAAATACGGTGCAGAAAATGTTGTAGTTTTACTAGGTGGAGCTGAAGCAGAAACAGCAGGATTAGCTGCTGAAACAGTTACTGCAGGAGATCCAACCTGGGCAGGTCCGCTCGCCGGAGTCTCGTTGGGACTTAAGGTATACCATGTACTAGAAGAAGAAGTTAAGGCCGAAATCGATCCAGCTGTTTATGATGAACAAATTGGAATGATGGAAATGGTTCTTGATGGCGAAGCTATTAATGCTGAAATCAAATCAATGAGAGATCAGCATTGCAAATATTTATAAATTCACATCCGAATAGAAGAAAGGGGGAACACAATGGAGAAATTCAAAGTTGTTCACTATATTAACCAATTCTTTGCTGGTATCGGCGGAGAAGAAAAGGCAGATATTAAGCCAGAGGTTAGAGATGGTGCAGTTGGTCCAGGTAATGCTTTACAAGCAGCATTCAAAGGCGAAGCTGAAATTGTTAAGACCATCATTTGTGGTGACTCATACTTCGGAGAAAATATAGAAGAAGCTAAGAAAGAAATTCTCTCTATAGTTCAAGAAATTAAACCCGATTTATTTATCGCTGGTCCAGCATTTAACGCTGGTCGTTACGGGGTAGCAAGTGCTACTATTACAGATGCAGTTCAAAACGAACTAGGAATTCCATCTGTAACAGGTATGTACGTTGAAAACCCTGGTGCTGATATGTTCAAAAAATCTGTATATATCATTTCTACAGGTAATTCAGCAGCAGCAATGGGTAAAGCAGTTCCAGCAATAGCTGCACTAGGTTTAAAACTTGTTAAAGGCGAAGCAATTGGAACACCAGAAGAAGAAGGTTATATTGAAAGAGGAATTAGATACAATTTCTTCCACAAAGAAACTGGATCTAAGAGAGCTGTTGAAATGCTCTTAAAGAAATTGAAAGGCGAAGAATTCGTAACAGAATATCCAATGCCACAATTCGATAGAGTAGATCCACAACCAGCTATTAAAGATTTATCAAAAGCTAAGATTGCTTTATGTACTTCAGGTGGTGTAGTTCCAAAAGGAAACCCAGACCACATCGAATCATCATCAGCAAGTAAATATGGAGAATATTCAATTGAAGGTGTAAATGATTTAACAGAAGACACATACGAAACAGCTCACGGTGGATATGACCCTGTATACTGTAATGAAGATGCAGACAGAGTATTACCAGTTGACGTTATGAGAGAATTTGAAAAAGAAGGAGTAATCGGTTCACTTCACAACAAATTCTACACAACAGTTGGTAATGGTACTGCTGTAGCAAGTGCTAAGAAATTTGCTGCAGAATACGCACAAAAATTAATTGCAGATGGCGTTGACGCTGTAATTATGACTTCAACCTGAGGCACCTGTACACGTTGCGGTGCAACGATGGTTAAAGAAATCGAACGTGCAGGTATTCCTGTAGTTCACATGTGTACAGTTGTTCCAATTTCACAAACAGTTGGAGCTAACAGAATTGTTCCTACAATCGCAATTCCTCACCCACTAGGAGATCCTAAGTTGGATAAAGCTGAAGAATACGCATTGAGGAAGAAATTAGTTAGAAAGGCTCTTGACGCATTAGCAACAGAAGTTGATGGTCAAACAGTTTTTGAAGACTAGTTAAATTAACCGGGGACATATTTGTTCCCGGTTTTATTTTAAATATTATTTGATTAATCCCATTACATAATGGGTATATGATTAATGAAAAAAGCCTTAAGGCTAAATTTATGGAGGTGTATATATTGAGTTACTCAGTAAACAAAGGAAGCAGTTATGTATTGATGCATTGCCCAGACATGGTTATTCACAACGGTACAACACAAACAAGCGCACAATACATTATCGAACATGAAACAGATCAAGCAAAAATTGATGCAGAACAAAATTACTTGAATTCAATTCCAAGTCATTTAAGAAGTTTTGATGATTGTGTAAGCTATTATCCAAACCAAATTTACATTGGTAACGCTAGACCAGAAGTTTTAGCAGATATTGAAATGCCATGGACAAATCACAAAATGCCAAATGCTGATAGACATGGTAAATATGGCGAAATTATGCCACAAGATGAATTCATAGGCCTAATTAAGATTGTTGACGTTTTCGATCTTGTTTTACTTGAACATGAATTCAGTAACGCTATAAAACAAAAAATGGCTGATCACCCACTAATCAAAGATGAATTAGTAGAAAGATTAAAAGATGGCGCAGATCAATCAGCTATTGAAGATGCTATTAAAAGTCAACACGCAGAACCATTAATTAATGAAGGTAAAGTAATTGGATGTGTTAAGAGAGCTCATGAAATAGACCCTAACTTGAATGCTCATGTAATGTTTGAAAACTTAGTTGTTAAAGCATCAGGAGTTCTTTCAGCATTACATGTTATCGCAAAACATGACATCAATCCAGAAGATATTGAATATGTTATTGAATGTTCAGAAGAAGCATGCGGAGACATGAACCAACGTGGTGGCGGTAACTTTGCTAAATCTATCGCTGAATTTGCAGGTTTAGTAAATGCAAGTGGATCAGATACAAGAGGATTCTGTGCTGCTCCATCACATGCAGTTATCGAAGCAAGTTCACTTGTTGCAGCTGGAACATTTAAAAATGTTCTTGTAGTAGCTGGAGGATGTACTGCAAAATTAGGTATGAATGGTAAGGATCATGTTAAGAAAGGCCTACCAATCATTGAAGACTGTGTTGCAGGTTTTGCTACAATCATTGGTGAAAATGATGGTAAGAACCCAATTATGAGAAACGACATTGTTGGTCGTCACACAGTTGGCACAGGTTCTGCTCCACAAGCTGTTATTTCTTCACTTGTAACAATGCCACTTGAAAAAGCTGGATTAAAGATTACAGATGTAAATAAATACTCAGTTGAAATGCAAAACCCAGACATCACAAAACCAGCAGGAGCAGGGGACGTTCCAGAAGCTAACTATAAGATGATTGGTGCTTTAGCTGTTAAAAATGGAGATATCGAAAGAACGGCACTTCCTACATTTGCTAAAGATTACGGTGTAAATGGATGGGCTCCAACACAAGGTCATATCCCATCAGGTGTTCCATATCTCGAATTTTTAAGAGAAGATATGCTAGCAGGTAAGATTAATAGAGCTATGTTAATTGGTAAAGGAAGCTTGTTCTTAGGTCGTATGACTAACTTATTTGACGGTGCTTCCATCGTTATTGAAGCAAATGACGGCAAGAAGGGAGAAGATTCTAAAGGAGCATCTGAAGATACTATTAAGAAGTATGTTGCAGAAGCTATGAGAGAATTTGCAGCTTCATTCTGTGCAGAATAGGGGTGATTGAATGTCAGAACAAAATATTAAAAAGATGATCGGCGAAGTTTTCGAAGAAATTGCTAATGGTATTGAATCAGGTAGCTTTGGCAAAAAAGTTAAAGTTGGTTTGACAGCATTTGGTAGTGAACTTGGCGTTGAAAATCTTGTTAAAGGAGCAGAAAAAGCTCAAGCTGCTGACGCATCATCAGAGGTTGTAATTATTACAGTTGGTGAAAAGGTTGATACAAATCTTGAACAATATAATGTTGCAACAGAAGATGAAGGTTACAAAAAAATGGAAGAGCTACTAGATAGTGGCGAAGTTTCAGCATTTGTAACTATGCACTATAATTTCCCAATTGGTGTAAGTACAGTTGGTAGAGTTATTACTCCAGCACATGGTGAAGAAATGACAATTGCTACAACAACAGGAACTTCATCTCCACACAGAGTTGAAGCAATGGTTTTAAATGCAATTGCAGGTGTAATCACTGCTAAGGCAATGGGTACAGCTGAACCTACAATTGGTATTTTAAATGTTGACGGTGCTCGTCAAGTTGAAAGAGCTTTGAAAGAACTTTCATCAAATGGATACCAACTTCATTTTGCTGAATCACATCGTTCAGATGGTGGATGCGTTATGAGAGGAAATGACCTACTTCAAGGTGTTCCAGATGTTATGGTAACTGATACATTAACAGGAAACATTTTAATGAAAATGTTCTCAAGTTTCCAAACAGGTGGCGGATTTGAAGCTATGGGTTATGGATATGGTCCAGGAATTGGCAAAGGCTACGACAGAACAATCCTTATCGTAAGCCGTGCTAGTGGATATCCTGTTGTTGCTAATGCATTGCAATATGCAGCAAAGGCTATTCGTGGTGGACTAAAAGATTTAGTTAAATCAGAATATGAAAAAGCAGAACATGCTGGATTAAATAAAATACTTGACGGCTTTAAGGCTGAGGCAAATAAGTCTTCAGCACCAAAGGCTGAAGTTAAGATGCCAGAAAAAGAAGTTGTTGATGGCTCAATCGCAGGTATTGATATACTTGAACTTGAAGATGCTGTTCAAGCATTGTGGGCTATCGGAATTTATGCTGAAAGCGGTATGGGATGTACAGGCCCAATTGTTATGGTAAATCATGACAAACTAGAAGCAGCCATTAAGGAATTAGCAAAGGCTGGATATGTAGCTGATGAATCAGCTTGCTAATTAATATTAGGTAGTTAATTGTAGCCACCTTAAGTGGTGGCTCAACTACCTTTTTTATTATGTAAAAAATTATTTATTTTAAAATTTAAGAGGGGATATTATGAAGAAATTATTTTCAATTTTAATTGCAGTTGCATTGTTATTCACATTTGGATGTGGTAATTCTAATAAGAGTGGGACTGAAACTGCTGGCACAGAAAACAAAGAAGCTGTAGATTATAGTAATATTAAAGTTGGTATGGTTACTGATGAAGGTGGGGTTAATGACCAAAGCTTCAACCAAGGCGGTTGGGAAGGTTTGAAAAAACTCAAAGAAGATACAAAAATTAATGTTTCATATGTAGAAAGTCACGTACCTGCTGATT
>CAMYPV010000007.1 GCA_947293975.1 uncultured Ezakiella sp.
CAAATATATTTGCAGCACATTTATTGATTAATGATAACTCTATAAAAGAATACATTACTTTAGGTTATAATATACAGCAAATGGCAAGCCTTGAGTGCGTTGACAAAAATTTATTAATAATAAAATTAAACGATCTAATGCGTATGCGTATAATTCCGCGTGTTAATTTGTACAATAGAAATGATTTCTTTAGGGATATAAGCGGCTGTGACAGAATCAATTGGGCAAATGAATACAACGAAGATTATATTTAATCCAGGTAATTTGATACCTGGATTTTTTATTTATTATAATGTAAAATTAATTCATAATAAAAAATATGTGGGTATTATTTTAGTGGATAGTTGAAATTTATTTGGAGGTATATATGAGTTCAAAAGATTTTAAAATGCCAATTTTTGGAGTGGGACCGTTATATGTAGTTTTATGCTTAATACTTACAATTTTGGGTTTGATTTTGCACTTTAAAGGCCTTATAACTTTTGGTGAATTTAATGGTTCTAAATTAATTTTTAAAGTGGCTGGTGTTATTTTTATATTATTTGGTGCGTATTTGTGGATAGCTGCAGTTATTGTGAAAAAAATAAATACAAGCGTTATGGAAAAGAAATTAATAACAGACGGCGTGTATGCAATCGTAAGAAATCCAGTATATACTGCTTTTATTTTTGTGTTTACTGGTATTTTGTTATTTACTGCAAATATTATTTTGCTAATTTTACCATGTGTTTTTTGGTTATTTTTAACTGTACTAATGAAAATGACCGAGGAAAAGTGGTTAAGAAATGCTTTTGGCGAAGAATATGATATTTATTGCAGTGAGGTAAATAGAGTAATACCTTGGTTTAAGAAAAAGAAATTTTAATTTGCTCCTATTTTTGTAGGAGTTATTTTTATTTTAATAATTTTTACTTTTTATTCTTTTCAGCTTGTTTTTTGCGTGATTTTTTTATGTTTTTGTTATATAATAAAAGTAGTTGAAATCTATCGACGGATTCGAGATATTATTATGAGGAGGTATTATGGAATTTTATAAGGAAGCACTAACATTTGACGATATTTTACTTGTGCCAGCTGAAAGCCACGTTTTACCACGCGAGGTCGATACTGGAACCATTTTAACTAACAAAATTAAGTTAAACATTCCTATTATGTCTGCAGGTATGGATACTGTTACTGAAAGCCAAATGGCAATTGCTATGGCTAGAGAAGGTGGCATTGGTATTATTCACAAAAATATGTCTATTGAAGCGCAAGCTCACGAAGTTGATCGTGTTAAGAGAAGCGAGCATGGTATTATTACAGATCCTTTTTATTTGTCAAAGGATCATTTGTTAAGCGATGCAGATAGATTAATGGGTACTTATAAGATTAGTGGCGTGCCTGTTGTAGACGAAAGCGGCAAGTTAATTGGAATTATTACTAATCGTGATATGAGATTCGAAGATGATATGAGCAAGCCTATTAGTGAAGCTATGACAAGCGAAAATCTTATTACTGCTCGTGAAGGCGTTACTATGGAAGAAGCAAAAACTATTTTGATGGCTCATAAAATTGAAAAGCTACCAATCGTTGATGCAAACTTCAACTTAAAAGGCTTGATCACAATTAAGGATATTGAAAAATCAATTGAGTTTCCTAATTCGTCAAAGGATAGTCAAGGACGTTTGCTTGCAGGTGCAGCTTTGGGCGTAACTGGAGATATGCTTGATAGAGCGGCTGCTCTTGTAGAAGCAAAGGTTGACGTTGTTGTATTGGATACTGCTCATGGTCACAGCGCTGGCGTAATTAGTGCTGTTCAAAAGCTAAAGGTAGCTTATCCTGAACTTCAAGTTATAGCTGGTAATGTTGCAACTTATGAAGCAACAAAGGCATTGTTTGCTGCAGGTGCTGACTGTGTAAAGGTTGGTATAGGACCTGGTAGTATTTGTACGACAAGAGTTGTTACTGGTATTGGTGTTCCACAAGTTACGGCAATTATGGATGCACGTAAAGCTGCAAAGGAAGAGGGCAAACCAATTATTGCAGATGGCGGGATTAAATATTCAGGAGATATTACAAAGGCTATTGCAGCTGGAGGTAATGTAGTTATGCTTGGTGGACTACTTGCTGGTACTGTTGAAAGTCCAGGAGAAGAAGTTATCTATGAAGGCAGACGCTACAAAGAATATCGCGGCATGGGTTCATTAGGTGCAATGAGTGCTGGTAGTAAGGACAGATATTTCCAAGAAGGAACAAAGAAATATGTTCCTGAAGGAGTTGAAGGACGCGTTCACTTTAAAGGTAAAGTTGGAGAGGTTATATATCAATTAATGGGAGGATTAAAATCAGGTATGGGTTATCTTGGTTGCAAAGATATTCCTGAATTGATGGAAAAACCTAGATATGTAAAGATTACATCTGCTTCATTAATCGAAAATCACCCACACGATATTAACATCACAAAAGAAAGTCCAAACTATTCTCCACAAAGATAGTTTTAAATAATTAATTTAAACAACTGATTGCTTTGATTATAAAATTACAAAGGCAATCGGTTGTTTTTTATTTGCCAAAAATTGAGCGAATTGAGAATTAAATTACGATTGTAAAATGATTTTATAAAATTATAATGATGTTTTAAGATGAAAATAAATTCTGTTTTTCCTTTACAAATGAAAGCGTTTGTGTTAAAATGTAAAGGTAAATTAGATGAAGGAGGTGTGGTTATGAAAAGAACTTACCAACCAAAAAACAGACAAAGAAAAAAGGTTCACGGTTTTAGAAAAAGAATGAGCACTACTGCTGGACGCAAAGTTTTAAAGAGAAGAAGAGCAAAAGGCAGAAAGGTTTTAAGTGCTTAATGCTTTCTAGCGAAAACCGTCTGAGAAAAAAAGAGGATTTCAGCTCACTTTATAAGAGGTCAAATTTTAAGGCTAATCGTAATTTTATGATTCGTTATAGGCGCGGAGTTAAAAAAATTGGAATTGTTGTTAGTAACAAGCACGGCAAAGCCAATGTAAGAAATTTGCTTAAGCGTCGTATAAGAGCTATCGTTCGAAATCTTTTACCAAAGATGGAGAGTTACGATATTATAATTACTCCAAAAATTGGAGCAGCCGACTTGTCTTATGGTGAGCTTTCTAGAAATCTTTCTCATGTTTTAAAACTTGGAGGTATTATTAAATGAGATTTATTGCTATAAAGTTGATTGAGTTTTATCAAAAATATATTTCAAGATATATTTTGGTGGGCGCTCATTGTCGCTTCACTCCAACTTGTAGCGAGTATGCTCTGCAGGCTTTTAAGAAATATAATTTCTTTAAAGCTTTATTTTTAAGTTTTAAAAGAATTTTACGATGCAATCCTTATTGCGAAGGGGGATATGATCCCTTACCATAAATATATATCGAAAGGAATTACTAAATGAATTATTTAGCACAAGCTTTGGGATGGGTTATGAGATATGTTTATAACTTTGTTTCTGATTTAGGCCCAGAGATGCAAAACTTCAGTTACTTAGCAATCACTATTATTATAACAACGATTATAGTTAAATTGCTTGTACTACCTTTACAATTAAGAAGCTCTAAGCAAATGAGAAAAACTCAGGAGCTGCAGCCTCAAGTAAAAGAAATACAAATTAAATATAAGCATGATCCACAAGCTGCAAATATGAAAATACAACAGCTATACAGACAAAATGGAGCTAGCATGACGGGTGGATGTTTACCACTTTTGATTCAGTTTCCAATTATCCTTGCATTCTTTAGAGTTATGCAAGACCCAAATGCTTATGTATTTCACGAAGCTGGAATGTACGATAATATGCTTAAGACATTTTTTTGGATTAAGGATTTAACATTACCTGATCCTTATTGGTTTGGATTACCACTTATTACTGGTGTTGTAACTTATTTACAAACTCTTACAACTCCAAAAGTTGGCCCACAATTAGAGCAAGCTCAAAGTATGAGTATGATGAATTACATGATGCCGGTTATGATTTTCTGGTTTGCACTTAAGTATCCGGGAGGTCTTGCATTATATTGGACTGTAAGTACGATTTTTACCGCTGTACAATCTTTAATTAGTAATAGAGATTTGTTGTTTAAAAAAGGAGAATAATATGGATAGAATTACACTTGAAATGAAAACTGTAGAGGAAGCTGTTGAATCTGCTTTAAAGATGCTTAACGCAAAAAGAGAAGATGTTGATGTTATCGTTGAAGATGAACCTTCAAAAGGTTTTTTAGGCATTGGTGCAAAAGACGCAAAAGTTACTGTTGTTCTTAAAAATTCAGGCTTGAAGGATCAGGTTTTACAGGAAATTGAAGACAATAAATCTGATTTTGAACTTAAGGTAGATGAAATTAAATCTGGAGCAAAGGATTTTATTGCAGACGCAAAAGAAACTTTTAATGATATAAAAGAAGATGCCGAGGAAAAATTCCAATCTGCAAAAGAAACTGTACAAGATAAAATGAAAGACGCAAAAGAAGATATCGAAGAAGAATATCATGAAGTTAAAGACGAAGTGGAAGAATTTGTTGATGATACATTTAACAAAAAAACTAATTTGTTTTTATTAGAAGGCGTTGAGCATTATAATTCAGAAGATGAGATGGCTGAAGCTGCAAGACAATATCTTGAAAAATTAATCAAACTTGCAGGTTTCGAGGGTCATGTTGAAATTATTGACGAGCGTGAGCAAGAAGAAAATATCGTGCTTGACATTGTGCTTGATAATTATGAACAAAATTCAAGAGTAATTGGTAAAAAAGGAGACACAATAAATTCTTTGGGATATATGGTTGCTCAATTTGTTAGAGGACGCTATGATGGCAAAATGATTATTGAGGTTGATTGTGGTGATTATATCTACGATCAAAAAGAAAAGCTAAAAGCTTTTGCAAGAAGTGCTGCAGAGCGTGCTTTAAGAGATGGTGAATACAAACTAAGACCAATGAATGCTTATGATAGAAGAATTGTCCACAAGGCATTAAACGATATGGAGGGGGTTTCTACTCATTCTGAAGGTGAAGAACCGAGACGCTCCATTGTTATTACAAGAGACCCGCAATAGAGCGGGTTTTTTAGTTATGAGAACTATAGCAGCTATTGCCACTCCACCAGGACGTGGAGGTATTGGCATTGTAAGAATGTCGGGGCCTATGAGTCTTGATATTTTAAATAAGATATTTGATACAAAAAAATCAATCAAGCCTAGATACATGCATTACGGACACATTGTATATGACGGGAAAGTAATTGATGAAGTTATGGCTTGCTATTTCAAGTCGCCGCATTCATATACAACAGAAGATATGGTTGAAATATATTGTCACGGTGGATATGTATCTACTTTATATATTTACGAGATCTTATTAAAAGAAGGCGCTGTTCAAGCGAATGCAGGAGAATTCACTAAGCTTGCATTTTTAAATGGGCGTATTGACTTAATTGAAGCAGAGGCAGTAACGGGGATTATTGATGCCCAAAATAAAGAAGAGCAAATTTTATATACAAATGTACTGGGTGGAAGTCTGTCTGCAAAAATTGATGCAATTTCTAATAAATTGCTGAGCTTAATTGCTGAATGTGAGGCAAAAATTGATTATCCAGAACTTGGTGATGTTCATGACATGCACAAAGTGCTTGATGAAATTTATGATGAGATAAATAATTTAATAGATGATGAGAAGCGTTCAAATTTTATCAGAGAGGGTATTAAAACCGCTATAATCGGAAGGCCTAATGTTGGTAAGAGCAGTTTATTAAATGCAATTACGAACAAAGAACGTGCAATAGTAACGGAAATTGCGGGTACAACTCGTGATACAATCGAAGAGTTTATAAATTTTGAAGGTTTGTATCTGCACTTGATTGATACGGCTGGAATTAGAAATACTGATGAGATTGTTGAGGCAATAGGTATCAAGCGTAGTCAGCAATCAGCTCGTGAAGCGGATATTGTTATTGTCGTTATTGACGGATCAGATGACTTGGGAGTTGAAGATATCGAAATTTTAAACTCAGTAAGTGATAAGGAGAAAATAATTCTTGTCAACAAGTCAGATAAAGGCATTAAGGTTGATTTAGAAAGATTAAAAGAATATTCAAATAATATTGTTGTCGGTTCAATTAAAAATGACGACGGCGTTAGAGATATTATGAATATTATCAAGAAAATTTTTACAGTTGATATAGATGCGGATTTTACATCGATATTTAATATAAGGCATAGACAAGCACTTTTACAAGCTTGTGAAGAGCTTTCGCAAGCGAGAGTTGATATGGATGTGATGCCATTTGAAATTGTTGAAGTTAGCTTGAGGCTTGCTCTTGACGATTTGTATTCGATAATTGGTAGAAATTATGATGAGGATTTAATTGACAGAGTATTTAAAGATTTCTGTGTAGGGAAGTGATTTTATGTATGATTTAATAGTTGTAGGAGCCGGACATGCAGGTTGTGAAGCTGCAATTGCTGCGGCAAATATGGGGGCAAACACTTTAATAATCACAATGAATTTAGATGGGATTGCAGCTCTTTCGTGCAATCCAAATATTGGCGGAACAGGTAAGGGTCATCTTGTGCGTGAAATTGATGCGCTTGGTGGATACATGGGTTTAAATATCGATAAGAGCTATTTACAATCCAGAATGTTAAACACATCCAAAGGCCCAGCTGTTCATTCTTTGCGTGTCCAAGCTGACAAGATTGAATATCATAAATATATGAAGCAAAAACTTGAAAACACACAAAATTTAACGCTTAGACAGATGGAAGCAACCGATATTATAATCGAAGACGGCGAGGTTAAGGGAATTGAAATTCGCGATGGCAGAAAAATTATGTCTAAGGCTGTAATTTTAGCAACGGGAACTTATTTAAAAGGAAAAGTTTTTATCGGTAAAAATATTTTTGAATCAGGGCCTGATGGCAGATTTCCTTCAAATATTTTAGGAGATAATTTGAAGAAACACGGAATCACTCTTAGAAGATTAAAAACTGGAACGCCCGCACGTGTGGATAAAAAATCGATTGATTTTAGTGTTATGGAAGTTCAAGAGGGTGATGAAGAGATTACTCCATTTTCATTTTTGAACAGTGCCGAAGATATTAAAAGAGATCAATTAAATTGTTATTTGACTCATACAACTCCGAAAATGCACGATTATATAAGGGATAACATGGAAGAGTCCGCCCTTTATTCAGGAGCAATTGAAGGAACTGGTCCGAGATATTGTCCAAGTATAGAAGATAAAATTAAAAGATTTCCAGACCGTGAAGACCATCAAGTATTTTTAGAGCCAGAGGGCGAATCAACGGACGAGTTTTATGTTCAAGGTGTTTCGACATCTATGCCAGAATACATTCAAGAAAATATGTATAAAATGATTACAGGAATGGAAAATGTACGCATTATGCGTCCAGGCTATGCGATTGAATACGATGCAATTTTTGCGACAAGTTTAAAAAGCACCTTAGAAAGCAAAGATATAAAAAATTTATTTTTTGCAGGGCAGATAAATGGCTCTTCTGGGTATGAGGAGGCTGCTGCACAAGGAATTATTGCTGGTATTAATGCAGTTAGAAATATAAATGGACAGCCAGAGTTTACGATTAAGCGTGACGAGGGTTATATAGGTGTGTTGATTGATGATTTGGTAACAAAGATTACCTATGAGCCTTATAGAATGATGACTGCACGTGCTGAACACAGACTTACATTGCGTCAAGATAATGCAGATATTAGATTGACACAAAAAGGTTTTGACATTGGTTTGGCAACAACTGAAAGACTAGAGCATATGCTACAACGTAAAGCGAAACTAGAAGAAGCAATAAAAGAGTTAGAAGACAAAAAAATCACACCAACTGAAGAAACAAATAAAATTTTATCGAGTTTGACAACACCAATTAAGACTGCAATTAGTCTTAAAGAATTGGTGCGTCGTCCAGAGATAAGAATAGATCAAGCACTTGAACTTTTTCCTATAGATATAAAGTTGGATAAAGAAATGAAATTGCTTGTAGAGACTGAAGTAAAATACGAAGGCTATATAAAGAAGAACAATGATAGAATTAAGCGAATGGAAAAGTTTGAAGATAGAAAATTGCCAGATGACATTGATTATCATGAGATAAAAGGTCTTAAAAAAGAGGCCGCAGATAAGCTAACTCTTATAAGACCAGAGACTTTGTCGCAGGCAAGTAGGATAAGCGGAGTAAGTCCATCAGATATGAATGTTTTAATGATTCATCTCGAACTTGAAAGGCGGAAGCATGAACATAGAAATTAAAAACAAAGAAAAAGTTGATCAATATCTAAAAATGATTCAAGAAAAAAACAAGGTTATGAATTTAACTGCAGTTGATGATTATGATGAAATGTGGGACAAGCATGTAATTGATTCGGCAACAGTAATGCCATTAATTGAAAAATATAATGTCAAAAAAATTATTGACGTTGGAACTGGTGCTGGTTTTCCGGGAGTAATTATAAAATTGCAAGATGACAGCCTTGATGTTGTGTTGATGGATAGCCTTAAAAAAAGAATGAATTTTTTGGATGAAGTTATAGGAGAGTTAAATTTAAAAAACATTAAAACCATTCACGCAAGAGCGGAAGATTTGGCAACAAAAGAACACAGAGAGATTTATGATGCATCAATCAGCCGTGCAGTTGCAAGACTAGATACGCTTTTAGAATATACTCTTCCATTTGTAAAGGTGGGCGGTTATTTCTTTGCAATGAAAGGGCCTTTGATTGATGAAGAAATTAAAGAAGCTGAGAATGCAATAAAAATTCTTGGTGGAAAAATTGAAGAGATTGTAAAATATGATTTTGATTTTGGTGAGAGAAATATTTTAGTTATTAAGAAAATAAAACCTACACCAAAAAAATATCCTCGCGGACAAAACAAACCAAAATTAAAACCTCTATAGCAAGTTCTAATGAGCTTGCTTTTTTATTGTGAAAAACTTTTATAAATGTGGTATACTTATATGAATAGATTTTTATATAAAACTTGTACACTCATTGTAGAATGACTTATTATATAATTATATTGTAATTTTACTGTTATTATGGTAAAATTAAACACATAGAAAGGTGAAGATTTTGGAGAGATTTATTGTAAGAGGAACGGGCGCTTTAAGTGGCCAAGTTAGAGTAAGCGGCGCAAAAAATGCGGCACTACCCATAATGTGTGCTACGATTTTATGTGACGGAGAAGTTATTTTAGAAGATTTGCCCAATTTGAAAGATGTTGAAATTTTATGCGAGGTTTTAACTGGGCTTGGAATTAAAATAGAAAAGCTAGAAGAACATGTGTATAAATTTGATGCACGAAACATTACAAATACAACCACAGGCCCTGAGTTGATGAGCAAGATGAGGGCTAGTTTTTGTGTTATGGGACCACTACTTACAAGAATGGGTCACACAGCAAACGCTCTTCCTGGCGGATGCGCAATTGGCACAAGGCCTATTGATCTTCATTTAAAAGGATTTAAAGCTCTTGGTGCAGATGTTACCACTGAGCATGGAATGGTAACGGCAGAGGCTGAAAAGCTAAAGGGTACAGAGATTTATTTGGACTTTCCAAGCGTTGGCGCCACCCAGAATATTATTATGGCAGCAGTTTTAGCAGAGGGTGAAACTATTTTAGATAACGCAGCTTGCGAACCTGAAATTGTAGATTTGGCAAACTTTTTAAATAAAATGGGTGCAGAAGTTAGAGGCGCAGGTACTTCAATTATAAAGGTAAAGGGTGTAAAGAGCTTGCACGGCTGCAGACATCAAATCATTCCAGATAGAATTGAGGCAGGTACATTTATGATTGCGGCTGCAGCAGCTGGTGGAAATATAATCGTTGAGAATGTTATAACCAGTCATATGCGTCCAGTAATTGCAAAACTAAGGGAAGCAGGAGTTGAAATTCATGAAAATGGCGATACCATAAATGTAATTGCTGAGAACAAAATTTCAGCATTTGATATTAAAACATTGCCATATCCTGGAATGCCTACAGATATGCAAGCTCAGTTCATGGCACTTGCTACTATTTGCGAAGGCACAAGCGTAATTATAGAAACAGTTTTTGAAAACAGATTTATGCACGTTGATGAATTAAATAGAATGGGTGCAAATATAAGAATTGATGGCAAGAATGCAATTGTTCAAGGTGTAAAGAAACTTCGACCATCAAAGGTAAAGGCCACTGATTTAAGATGTGGTGCAGCGCTTATTATTGCTGCGCTTACTATTGATGGCGAGACAGAAATTTCAGATATATATCATATTGATAGAGGATATGAGAATTTAGTTGAAAAATTCAGAGGATTAGGAGCAGATATAAGGAGAGAGGTATAATATGGCATTTATGCTTAGAAATGATGTTGGTATAGATTTGGGCACTGCAAGTGTACTTGTCTATGTAAAAGGAAAAGGCATTGTTTTGCAAGAACCATCGGTTGTTGCAATTGATCAATATACGAATAAATTTTTGGCAGTTGGTGAAGAAGCAAGAAAAATGCTTGGCAGAACACCGGGCAATATAGTTGCTATTCGTCCACTTAAAGAAGGCGTTATTTCTGACTATAATGTAACTGAAAGAATGCTTAAATATTTTATCGGAAAGTCTCTTGGCAGAACACTTTTAAAACCAAGACTAATTGTATGTGTTCCTTCAGGTTGTACAGAAGTTGAAAAAAGAGCAGTAATTGAAGCTGCAAATGAAGCTGGTGCGGTAAAAACATATTTGATTGAAGAACCAGTTGCAGCTGCAATCGGAGCAGGCCTAGATATTACAGCACCAACTGGAAATATGGTTGTTGATATTGGTGGCGGCACAACAGACGTTGCAGTAATCAGTTTAGGCGGAATTGTTGTATCAAGAAGTATTAAAGTTGCTGGAGATAATTTTGACGAGGCAATTACAAAATATGTTAAGAAAAAACATAATATGATGATTGGTGAGAGAACAGCCGAAGAATTAAAAGTAAATATTGGCTGTGCATATCCTTTGGAAGAGGAAGAGTTCTTAGAAATCAAGGGTAGAAATATGGTTTCAGGTTTACCTATGAATGTTGTGGTAAGTTCAAATGATATGCTTGACGCATTAAGAGAACCTGTGCAAGAAATTTTAGAAGCAGTTCATTATGTACTTGAAAGAACTCCGCCAGAATTAGCAGCAGATATTTCTACGCAAGGTGTTATTATGACAGGTGGCGGTGCATTGTTGCGCGGACTACCAAATATAATCGAAGAAAGAACGGGTATTCAAACTCGCGTTGCAGATAAAGCAGTTGAATGCGTTGCGATTGGTACAGGCAAGAGCCTTGAATGGATGGAGATTCTTGATAAATCAAATGCAACACAATCACAAATTGGAAGATACAAAAAATAGCCCACGAGAGGCTATTTTTTATTACATATTTATAAGAACATTCCGACAATAACCGTAATAATTCCACTTAATACCATACCCAAGCTTGATGCAGCTGCTTCAGTTTCGCCAAATTCAACTGCTTTTGCTGTGCCTATTGCGTGGCTAGCGCATCCAAGCGAAAGACCTATTGCAATTGGGTTTTTGATATTAAAAATTTTAAAAAGTGATTTACATATAATACTTCCAAAAATTCCTGTCATTATAATTGCAAACACAGTAATTGAAGGAATACCGCCTATGCTTTCACTGATACCAATACCGATTGCAGTTGTAATACTTTTTGGCAACAGGCTCTTATAATGTGCTTCTTCAAGAGTAAATATTACTTTAATAAGCATAATTGTTAGAGCGCTCGTTAATACACCAATAACAAGACCCTGCATCAGTGCGTGTAGATGAGCTTTTAATCTTGATAGCTCACGTTTTAATGGGATAGCAAGCGCTATTGTAGCTGGTGTTAAGAAAATATTTATTACATCAGCTCCTTCTTTATAAGTTTCATATTCGATTTTTGATATTTTTAAAAATGCAACTATAAAAATAATGCTCAATAGTAATGGATTTAAAAAATCCCATTTAAGTTTAGATTTTACATAGCTAAAAAATAAAAATGTAGCAAGCGTTAATACAATTCCAAAAGTCATTTCCTATCCCCCATAGATAGCTCTGTAATTTTTCCTACGGCGACCATTACAATTGCGGTTGATATTGTAACTGCACATAGTAATGGAAGTGCTATTGCTTGTAATTCTGGCAAAAATTTAATTAAACTCACGCCAGCTGGTACAAATAATATTGGCATAATTTTTATTAAGTATTCGCCGACAGTATCGACTTGCTCTAACTTAAGTATTTTTGTTTGTAGCAATGTAAATAGAATAATTATTCCAATAATAGACGCCGGTACTTTTATTGGCAGAATTTTTGAAATTAATTCTGATATGAATGTTATTGCAAAATATATTGCGATTTCTTTTAGTATTTTCATAATGACCTCCTCGTGATATTATAATATAATTTTTAAAAAAATCATAGTCCAAATTTTCGAGAATTGTATTTTTCCAAATTAATTAAAAAATTTTTTAACTCTTCTCCATACAAATATGCTCCAGGATTATTTTTTCCAACTACTCTATGGCAAGGAATTATAAATGGTAGGGGATTAGTTCTCATTGCATTTCCAACAGCGCGTGATGCATTTGGATTATTAATTCTTATAGCAAGATCCTTGTAAGTCACAGTCTGTCCATAAGGAACTTTTAACAATTCTCTATAAACTTTCTCTTTAAAAGGTGTGGTTGTTATTTTAATTGGCATATTGACTAAAATATTGTCGCCATTAAAATAATTTATAAATTTATCTTTGATTTCGTTTTGTTTAGAGTCAAGTTTTTCGCTTGGAATTTCATCAGTTATTGCTACTTTTACTATATTTAGATTTTCTAAAGTGATTTTTAAATTTCCAATTATAGTTTTTATTACAAAATTCATAAGAATAAGCACCTCTATTTTATTATATCAATTTTTTTTACACCATACAACTTATAATTGATAGCACTGATAGTTGATAAAGTGCTAACTATTTTTGAGAAAACTTATATTTTTCACAAAAACTATTGACATGATTAGACTGTTTTAATATAATAAAGTTGTGATGAGAACATCAATGAAAATTATTCATCATTAAAAACAAAAGGAGGATATTATGAGCTATTTAGATTTAAGCAAATACCCAGCAGAACCATTTAAAATTAAATCGGTTGAACCGGTTAAGATGATTTCAAAGGAAGAAAGAATCAAAGCAATCAAAGAAGCAGGATACAATACATTTAACTTGAAGAGTGAAGATGTTTACATTGACTTATTAACTGACTCAGGAACAAATGCCATGAGTGACAAACAATGGGCAGGTATGATGATTGGTGACGAAGCATACGCAGGCAGCAAAAACTGGTTGTATCTAGAAGAAACAGTTAAAGAAATTTTTGGTGTAAAACACGTTGTACCTACTCACCAAGGTCGTGGTGCTGAAAATCTTTTGAGTCACATTGCAATTAAGCCTGGTCAATATGTTGCTGGTAATATGTATTTTACAACAACAAGATTCCACCAAGAAGCTAATGGAGGAATTTTTGTAGATATTATTAAAGATGTTGCTCATGATGCTGCAACTGATGTGCCATTTAAAGGTGATATTGATCTTAATAAATTACAAAAATTAATTGACGACAAGGGTGCAGAAAACATTGCTTATGTATGTTTGGCTGTTACAGTTAACCTTGCAGGAGGTCAACCTGTATCAATGAAGAATATGAGAGAAGTTCACGAAATTTGCTCAAAATATGGCATCAAAGTTTTCTTTGACGCAACAAGATGTGTAGAAAACGCATACTTCATCAAAGAACAAGAAGAAGGATATCAAGATAAAACAATTAAGGAAATTGTACACGAAATGTTCTCATATTCTGATGGTGCAACAATGAGTGGTAAGAAAGACGGTATCGTAAATATTGGTGGATTTTTAGCAATAAACGATGACGAGCTTTTTGGAAAAGCAAAAGAAATTGTTGTTGTATACGAAGGTATGCCATCATACGGTGGTATGGCTGGACGTGACATGCAAGCATTTGCAATTGGATTACGTGAATCATTACAATTTGAATATATCGAACACAGAGTTAAACAAGTTAGATATTTAGGAGACAGACTAAAAGAAGCAGGAGTACCAATTGTAGAACCGGTTGGTGGTCACGCAGTATTCCTAGATGCAAGACGTTTCTGCCCACATTTAACACAAGATCAATTCCCAGCTCAATCACTTGCAGCAAGTATTTACGTTGAAGGTGGCGTTCGTTCGATGGAAAGAGGTATTGTATCAGCAGGTCGTGATAAACAAACAGGTGAAAACCATAAACCAAAACTAGAAACCGTTAGATTAACAATTCCAAGACGTGTTTACACATACGCACACATGGACGTTGTTGCAGATACAGTAATTCATCTATTCAAACACAAAGAAGACATTAAGCCATTAAAATTTGTGTATGAACCAGCACAATTAAGATTTTTCACTGCAAAATTTGACATAGCTGATTAATAAATACACAGAGATTTTATTATAAGAAATTTTAAGGGAGATTATTTAAAATAGTCTCTCTTTTTTTGAAAAATCTTAAAAACTTTTCAAAAATGCTTGACAGTAAAAAATTAATGATGTATAATTATTTAGATAAAAATCCACCGAGGGTGGTACGAGCCATCCCTTGCGGATGGCTTTTTTTAGAAGTGATAAAATATGGAGGATAATATGCTTAAAGGAAGAAATTTCATCGATCCGACAGATTTTTCTGTCGAAGAGCTTGACGAGGTTATGAGTCTTGCTAAAAAAATTAAAGAAAAACCTGAATTATTTACCGACGTTTGCAAAGGTAAATTACTTGCGACCCTATTTTATGAGCCCAGCACGAGAACACGATTTTCATTTGAAGCAGCCATGTTAAGACTTGGCGGTGAAGTTATTGGTTTCTCGGAGCCGGGCTCTAGTTCTGTTCAGAAGGGTGAAAGTTTGAGAGACACAATTAGAACAGTTGGTTGTTATTCTGACATTATTACAATGAGACATCCAAAGGAAGGCGCTCCAAACTATGCATCCGATTATACTTACGTGCCACTAATTAACGCAGGAGATGGTGGACATCAACACCCTACACAAACTCTTACAGACTTGTTTACAATCAACGAAAGCAAGACAAGATTAAGCGATATGACAATTGGTTTATGTGGAGACTTAAAGTTTGGTAGAACTGTTCACTCACTTATAAAAGCAATGAGTGTTCGTGATAATATTAAATTTGTTTTGATTGCTCCTGAAGAATTGAGAATTCCTATTTATATTAAAAATATATTGGATGCTAAAAACATCGAGTACAAAGAAGTTGAAAAACTTGAAGACGTTATCGGTGAACTTGACATTTTGTATATGACAAGAGTTCAAAAGGAAAGATTCTTCAATGAAGCTGATTATATTAGATTGAAAGACTCATATATTTTAGATGAAGATAAATTAAAATCTGCTAAATCTGATCTTGCAATACTCCATCCACTTCCACGTGTAAATGAAATTGCAAATGAAGTTGACGATGATCCACGCGCGTGGTATTTTAAGCAAGTTAAAAATGGTATGTTCGTAAGAATGGCTCTTATTATGAAATTGTTGGGGGTAGAAGAATGTTAAGCATTAATTCAATTAAAAAAGGCATTGTAATTGACCATATACACGCTGGTCTTGGCGTAAAGATTTTTGATTATTTGGGACTTAGAGACGCAGATTATACGGTTGCTCTTATCATGAATGCTCAATCAAAAAGAGTTGGTAAAAAAGATATAATCAAAATCGAAAATGTAATAGATCTTGACCTATCAGCTTTAGGATTTATTGATCCTGAAATTACTGTAAATATTATTGAAAATGAAAAGATTGTTGAAAAAATTAATTTGACATTACCTGAAAAGGTTGTGGATGTAATTCATTGTAAAAATCCAAGATGCATTACAAGCATTGAGCGTGGAATTCGCCATGAGTTTAGACTAGTTGATAGAGAAAAGGGAATCTACGCATGTAATTATTGTGATCATCAAGTGGAGAAAGATAATGTCAATAAATAAATTGTACAAAAGAGTTAATGAGGTTGGGCCAATTTGCGTTGGCCTTGACCCTAACTTAAATAATTTGCCAGAATTTGTAAAAAACCTAAGTGTAGAGGATAAAATTTTTGAATATAACAAGGCTATAATTGATGCCACATTTGATTTGGTTGCTGTTTATAAACCACAGGCAGCTTATTATGAAGGCGCTGGCCTTGATGGACTAAAGGCATATAAGAGAACTTTAGAATACTTAAGAAAAAAAGATGCGCTCATTATAAATGATGTAAAACGCTCAGATATATCTTCAACTGCAAGTCAATATGCAAAGGCATATTTCGATGGAGATTATGAGGGAGATTTTGTTACATTAAATCCATATATGGGTCTTGATAGTATAGAGCCTTATATGGAATATGTTTTAAATAAGAACAAGGGATTGTTTGTAATTATTAAAACTTCAAATCCGGGAAGCGCAGACTTTGAAGAGCTTATTGTTGATGATGAGCCATTATATATGAATATTGGCAAAAAAATTTGTGCCATGAGTGGAAACTCTGTAAACGAATGTGGCTATAAAAACATTGGTTTTGTAATTGGTGCGACAAATAAAAATAAAGACGAGGGAAGAATTATTCGAGATACATTTAAAGATGTCTACTTTTTGATTCCTGGATACGGAGCTCAGGGCGGCGGCGCACACGATGCTCTTGAACTATTGGTTGATGGAAATGGTGGTGTTGTAAACTCATCACGCGGTATAATTAGAGCGTTTGAGAAATCAGACAAATCATTTGATGAGGCGACAAGAGACGCAGTATTAAATATGAGGAGAGATTTTAATGTCTTATAAATTTGCTGAAATAAAAGAAATTAATACGCTTTCACCAGAGGTTTTTACACTTACATTTGAAGGAGATTTTAAAGGCGAACCGGGGCAATTTTATATGTTAAAGCTAAATGAATTTAACGATCCGTTGCTTGGCAGGCCGATTTCGATTTCAGATATTGATGGAAATAAAATTGTGTTTTTAATTCAGATTATGGGTAGAGGCACAAAATATTTATCAAAATATAGAGTTGGTGATCGTGTTGGGCTATTAGGACCATTGGGCACAGGCTTTAACTTGGCCGATGGCAAATGCGCACTCCTTGCTGGAACTGCTGGCATCGCTCCGCTTTTATATCTTGCAAAAAACATGAAACAAAAGCCGGATTTATTTGTTGGATTTAGATCTGGTGAATATTATACAGATGAGTTTAAAGACTATGTGGATGAAATAAATATTGCAACAGAAGATGGAAGTGTAGGATACAAAGGTTATGCTCTTGATTTACTTGATGCAAGTAAATATGATAAAATATATGTGTGTGGACCAATGCCAATGATAAGGGCAACTATTAATAAGTTTCCAAATGCAAATATAGAAGTCAGTTTAGAAGCAAGAATGGGTTGCGGCGTTGGCGCGTGCTTATCTTGTAATTGTAAAACAAAAGAAGGTCACATAAGAATTTGTAAAGAAGGTCCAGTAATTAATGGGAGGGATTTATGTTAGAAACAAAATTTTTGAATAAAACATTAAAAAATCCACTATTAGTTGCCAGCGGCACATTTGGATATGGCACAGAATTTACTCCTTACATGGACGTGACAAAACTCGGAGGACTTATTTCTAAGGGACTTACAATTAGAGAAAAGGCTGGAAATTCTGGAATAAGAATTCACGAAACAGCTTCGGGGATTATGAATTCAATTGGACTTCAAAATCCAGGCATAGAACATTTTATTAAGCATGAGCTGCCAGAGATGCGAAAGCTAAATGATTATGTTGTTGCAAACCTCGGTGGAAATAGCATGCAAGATTATATTGACGGAGCTAGACTATTAAATGAAGTTGATGTTGATGCAATTGAACTTAATATTTCCTGCCCAAATGTAAAAGAAGGTGGGATGGCTTTTGGTATAATTTGTAGCGACGCTGAAATGGTTGTTAGAGAGATTAGAAAAACAACTGACAAGCCTTTGATTGTAAAGTTATCGCCAAATGCTCACGAACTAACTCGAATGGCAAAAACATTAGAAGATGTTGGTGCAGACGCATTGAGTCTTGTAAATACATTTAACGCAATAGCAATTGACGTTGAGCGTCAAAGACCTATATTTGATAATGTCACAGCAGGTTTATCAGGCCCAGCCATTAAACCGATTGCTCTTAGAATGGTAAGAGATGTTTGCAAGGCAGTAAGAATTCCAGTAATTGGAATTGGTGGAATTATGAATGCAAATGATGTGCTTGAATATATTATGGTGGGCGCAACACTTGTAGAGCTTGGAACAGTTAATCTTGTTAACCCAAGCGCTGCAGAGGAAATTATAGATGGATTAAACGATTATATGAATAGGCACAATTTAAAAAATCTTGATGAGATAAGGGGGATTATATAATGGATATTAAAGAATTGATGATTAAAAGACACGCACTTCTAGAAGGACATTTTTGTCTTTCAAGCGGCAAACACTCAGATCAATACTTTCAATGCGCAAAGGCAACTGAATATGCATCTGATGCTGAGATGATTGCGAAGGAAATCGCAAAGAAATTAGAAGCATCTGATGTTAAGGTTGATGTTGTTGTTGGACCTGCAATGGGTGGAATTATTATTGGATACGAACTTGCTCGTCAACTTAAAGTAAGAAGCATTTTCACAGAGAGAGTTGAGGGCAATATGACATTTAGACGTGGATTTACAGTTGAAAAAGGTGAAAAAGTTTTAATTTGCGAAGACGTTGTTACAACTGGTAAAAGCTCTATGGAAACAGCAAAAGCAATTGAAGAAAAGGGCGGCATTGTTGTAGGAATTGGAGCAATCGTTGACAGAACAATTGATAAAGTTGAGCTTCCAATTTATGCTGCAATTCATGAAGAAGCAAAACTTTTTGAGCCTGATAATTGTCCTTTGTGTCAAAAAGATATTCCAATTGAAAAACCAGGCAGCAGATTTTTAAAGAAATGATTGGAATTGACATTGTAAGAATTTCACGCATTAGAAATCTTATAAATAGAAGAGGTATTTTATTTGCACAGAAGATGATTGGCTCGAATGCCAATAGTGCAGAAACGCTTGCTGGGCATTTTGCTGCAAAAGAAGCTTATTCAAAAGCTGTTGGCAAAGGTTTAACAAAAGAGTTCATTCAAAAATCATTTGTTGATTATAGTAAAAACGGCAGACCATTTTTAAATTATAATGGCAAAAGATTTCTTGTAAGTATATCTCATGATGGAGATTATGCAATTGCGAGCGTAAATATAAAAGATATGATTGCAGATGAATTTCATTTGAATATGTTAAATCACAGACCGCAAGAGTCCAACAAGTCAACTTTTGGAAGACTTGCGATTATTGCGGGCTGTAATAATATGCCGGGATCGGCAACACTTGCAACGAATTCTGCATTTAGAGTTGGAGCGGGTTATGTTTATCTGTACAGCTCTAATGATATGCTTGATGTGTTGCAAATAAAAAATACAGAAGCGATAATAAAAGATATAGATTCATTTTCAGAAATAATGCCTGATGCAATTGCAATCGGGCCTGGAATTGGATTTAATCTTGATGATAAAATTGTTGAAATTTTTAAATTTATTGAGAAAAATCAAATTCCAACGATAATTGATGCAGACGGTTTTTATTATTTAAAAAAACATAATTTAAACACTAGATTAGTTGTGACACCTCACCCCAAGGAAGCGTCTCGATTACTAGACGTGAGTTTAAATGATGTTATGAATAATCGCGAGGAAGCAGCGCGAGAAATATCTAAAAAATATAATGCTATTTGTTTGTTAAAAGGGTATAAAAGCTTGATTGCTGACCAAAATAATAATATAATAGTAAATACAACAGGATCAAACGCATTGGCTACAGCAGGAACTGGAGATGTTCTTACTGGAATTATAGGCGGATTTTTGGCACAAGGTATGGATATAAAGACGTCGGCAAGTGCCGGAGCTTATTTTCATGGGCTTGCTGCTGATATTTTTTCAAATAAATATTCCAAGCGATCTATGAAGTCAGGCGATTTAATTGATATGTTGAAATTTGTTTTTAGGGGTGAAGACGATGCTTAAATATAGAAAATATATTACTGCAGCTACACTTAGCATAGGCCTTTATATATTGTATTCAATCGTGTTTAAAAAACCGATTGATCCACTTATAGGAGGTTCTATTGCTGGTGTAGTTATTTTTATTTTATCGACAAGAGATTTGAAAAAAATTAAAAAAGAATTTTTGACTATGCGTTATCAAGTTGCAGAGTATGCATCTGATAAAGATGTAGATAAATTCATAAAAGCACATACTAAGTTTATTGAAGAGGCCTCTGATGAGAGCGTGAAGTCAATGGCAAGGTTAAATCTTGCGGCGGCATATGCTGATAAAAATGATTTTGAAAATTCAAAAAAAGTTTTAAACGAAATAGCTTTGGATGATTTTGGTAAAAAAAATTATGTAAATGCAGCCTTAAATAAAATTTTGATTTTTTATAGAATTAATGATTTTGAGTCAGGCGATATATTATTTGATAGCATCAATGAAAAAGCGGAGAAAAATAAAAAAGATCCATTATTTATTATCACTGATGCAATTAGAAATTATCGTGGAAAAGAAGATGGGCTTAGAATTTTGAGTGAATTAAATATGAGAGATGGCATTGAACCGTACAGAAATTTGATTCAAGTAGCAAAACTTATTGTTAAGAAGGGGGAAGTATGTGCGGATTTGTAGGAATTATTAACAATGAAAATTTAATTGATATTGAAAATATGGCAAAAAAAATTATACACAGAGGTCCTGATGCCGTTAAATTTGATGTAGGAAATAATTATGCTCTGGGATTTTGCAGACTTTCAATAATAGATTTGAAAGAACGAAGCAATCAACCAATGATTGACGAGAAAAATAATATTAGACTTGTTTTTAATGGGGAGATTTATAATTATAAGAGCTTAAAAGAAGAGCTCATTGCAAAAGGTTATGATTTTGATACTACATCAGACACAGAGGTTGTACTAAGAGCTTATACTGAGTGGGGAGAGGATTTTGTCAATCATTTACGTGGAATGTTTGCTATTGCAATAATTCATAATGATAAATTAATTCTTGCAAGAGATCACTTCGGTATTAAACCTTTGTATTATACGTATGCAGATGATGGGGCGTTTTTGTTTGGCTCGGAACTAAAAGGCATTTGTGGATATAAAAATTTTAGCAGAGAAGTTAATGGTGATGAATTATTTTCATATCTAGAGTTACAACATATGGCTGGAGTTAATACAATGCTAAAAGGTGTTAAGAGACTTCAAAATGGTGAAATTGCTGTAATTGATGATATAAATGGTGACAAAAAACTTCGAATTAAAAAGTATTTTGAATTTAGTTTAACTGATGAAATAAATGATTTAGACGAAGCAATTGAATTGATAAAATCCGCAGTAAAAAAATCTGTAGAATTACACAAAAATGCAGATGTTCCTGTTGGTACATTTTTATCGGGTGGGATAGACTCATCATATATAACGGCGCTTACGATGCCAGAATATACATTTAGCGTTGGCTTTAATACAGGTGATAATAAATTTGACGAAAGTATTTATGCTCGTGATTTGTCAAATATACTTGGTATAAAAAATCGCACAGAAATTATTGACCCGACGGATGTTTTGGAAAATCTTGACGATATTATTTATTATCTTGACGAGCCACAGGCCAATTTATCCAGCATACCACTTTTCTTTTTGTCGAAGCTTGCAAGAGAAAATGTAAAAGTTGTGTTGTCAGGTGAAGGGGCTGATGAGATTTTTGGTGGATATGATGGTTACAGAACAAATGAAGAGCTTAATAAATATATGAAATTGCCAAAATTTATTAGAAAGACGGCAGCTGCTGTCGGTAGTTTGATTCCAAATCCAAAAATTAGGCACAAATTAAATAAGGGTGCAATGGATATTGATGAGATATTTATAGGCGAGGCAAATATTGCAGATCGCTCACAGGTTATGGACATAATAGAAAATAAATATAAAAATGGATATCAAGCATTTGAAGAAACTAAAAAATATTTTAAAGGCTCAAGCATTATAAAATCTAAACAATTGGTTGATCTTAATGTTTTTATGCAAAAAGATATTTTGTTAAAGGGAGATAGAATGAGTATGGCTCAAAGCCTCGAAGTAAGAGTTCCATTTTTAGATTTGGAAGTTTATGGAGTTGGAAGCAAAATTTCTGATGATTTAAAGATTAAAAACAATTTGACAAAATACGCACTTAGAATGGCTGCGAAAGAAAATCTGCCAGAAGAATGGTATAACAGACCTAAAAAGGGTTTCCCAGTACCTTTTAGATACTGGTTAAAGCAAGATGACTTTTACAACAAATTTAAAAACGTATTATCAAGTTCCGAAACGGAAGAATTCTTTAAAAGAGATGAGCTTATGAAAATGCTTGATGACCATAAAAATGGAGTGGCATTAAATCATAGAAGATTATATTCAGTTTATGTATTTATGAAATGGTATGAAAGGATGGTATTATGAAAAGAAAAGATGTAAAAAAAGAACTCACTTGGGATTTAAGTGATTTGGCAAAAACAAAACAAGAGTTTGATGAAAAAAACAATTCAGCAATTGAATTATCAAAACAAATCAATAGCCTAAAAGGTTCGATAAAAAGTGTTGATGATATAAATAAGGTAACTGGTCTTTTGAATAAAATGTATGAGCTTTTAGATCATACAAATCATTATGCTGATTTGACATATTGTGTTGATGCTTCAGATGAAGATGCTTTTAATCTTTTGACAGAAATGAATAAGGTTAACAAAGAAGTAAGAGAAAATACAATTTTCTTAGAAGATGAACTTATGAGTTTAAGTGAGTCATTATTGACAGAAGCAATGAATCAATCGCAAGATGCATTTGTATATTTGAGAAGTTTAATAAAGAAAAAATCAAGAAAATTGCCATTTGAAGTTGAGAATGCTCTTTCAAAATTCTCTGACACTTGGGCTGCTCCTTATGAAATTTCAGAAATAACCAAAAACAATGACATAAGATTTCCTGATTTTACAGTAAATGGCAAGAAATATCCGATGACATTTGGATTTTTCGAAGAAAGATATGAAGCAAATTCAGACACAGATTTAAGAAGAAAAGCTCATAGAGTTTTTTATGATGAAATGAAAAAATATCAGTCAACACTCGCTGCGGTTTATAATTCACAGTTAAAAATGGAGAAATCATTTAGTGAAGTTAAAGGGTATGATTCTGTATTTGATTATTTGCTAGACATGCAAGATATTTCTCGTGAAAGTTATGAACATCATATTGATACAATAAAAAATGAATTACCAAAAGTAATGAGAAAATATGCACAAAAAATAAAGCAAAAATATAAATTAGACAAATTAACTTACGCAGATTTAAAGGCACCATTAATGCCAGAGTTTGAAAAACATATTACCATTGAGGCAAGTAAAGATTATTTAAAAGAAGGCTTAAAAATTTTGGGTGATGATTATGTCCGTGACACATTAAAATATATTGACAACAGATGGATTGACTTTGCAGAAAACGAAGGCAAGACAACAGGAGCATTTTGTGCAACTGTACACAATGTGCATTCGTACGTTTTAATTAGCTGGACAGGGAAGATGGAGGATGTATTTGTACTTGCACACGAACTTGGTCACGCTGGTCATGGCAGATATACAATGCGAAACAACAGCTGTTTAAATACAGAATCATCCATGTATGTATCAGAGTGTCCTTCTACTATGAACGAGATGATTATGAGTAATTATTTGATTAAAAATGCTAGTGATGACATGACAAAAAATTGGGTTTATACTCAAATGATTGAAAGAACATATTATCATAACTTTGTAACTCATGGAATTGAAGCAGTATTTCAAAGAGAAGTACTAAGATTAATTGATAAAGGTGAATCTGTTAATGATCAAATTTTAAACAAACTGTTTAGAAATGTTCTTGAAGAATTCTGGGGTGATGATGTTGAAATAATTGAAGGCGCAGAGTTAACATGGACAAGACAACCTCATTATTATATGGGATTATATCCATTCACATACCAAGCAGGATTATCAATTGCAACAAATGTATTTAAACATCTAATGGATGGAGATGAACGCATATTAACACCATACAAAGAGGTTCTTGCTAGCGGTGGTCATTATCTACCAAAAGAATGGGCTGCAAGATTAGGCGTAGATATTGAGGGAGATTTTATAAAAAATACAATAGACTTTATTGGAGAAATTGTTGATAAAATAAATTAGCACTTGAATTAATTAAAGAACTGTGATAATATTATATTGGTAATAATATTTAGTTTTATCTGTTTAAAGTGTGCGTGAAACGGGTAAAAAGATGTTGAATAATATTATATTATTTATTATAAGGAGGTTAATTTTGAAGACAGATGTACAGATTGCTCAAGAAGCAAAAATGAAAAATATTGCAGAGATTGCAAAAGGTTTAGGAATTGATCAAGAAGATTTAATTCAATACGGACATTATAAAGCAAAAGTAGAACCACATGTTTATGAAAACTTGAAAGACAAAAAAGATGGTAAGCTAATTTTAGTTACAGCTATAAACCCAACGCCAGCTGGTGAAGGAAAGACAACTGTAAATATTGGTCTATCAATGGGATTAAACAAACTAGGTTATAAAGCTATTTCAGCTTTGAGAGAACCATCACTCGGACCAAGCTTTGGTGTAAAAGGTGGTGCAGCAGGTGGTGGATACGCACAAGTTGTTCCTATGGAAGATATCAACTTACACTTTACAGGTGACTTCCATGCAATCACATCGGCTAACAACTTAATTTCAGCACTATTAGACAATCATATTCATCAAGGAAATGCTGAACAAATTGACGTAAGACGCGTTGTTTGGAAGAGAGTTCTTGACATGAACGATAGAGCATTAAGAAAAATCACAATTGGCCTTGGCGGAGTTTCAAACGGATATCCAAGAGAAGATGGATTTGATATTACAGTTGCAAGTGAAATTATGGCTATATTGTGTCTAGCAACAAGCTTAGAAGACTTTAAAGAAAGAGTTTCTAGAATTGTAATTGCTTACAGAAGAGATAAGAGCCCAGTATTCTTAAAAGACATTAATGGTCAAGGCGCTGTTACACTTCTAATGAAAGATGCTATTTTACCAAACTTAGTACAAACATTAGAAAACACACCAGCAATGATTCATGGTGGACCATTTGCAAATATTGCACATGGATGTAACTCAGTTTTAGCAACAAAATACTCATTAAAACTTGCAGATTATACAGTTACAGAAGCAGGATTCGGTGCTGACCTTGGCGCTGAAAAATTCTTTGATATCAAATGCGTTTACGGCGAATTACACCCAGATGCAGTTGTTATCGTTGCAACAATTCGTGCATTAAAACACCACGGAGGAGCAAAGAAAGACGAGTACGGAGTAGAAAATCTTGACGCTCTAGAAAAAGGTTTTGCAAATCTACAAAAACACATTGAAAACGTTGCAAAATTCGGAGTTCCATCAGTAGTTGCAATTAACAAATTCCCAACAGATACAGATGCTGAAGTTAAACTATTAAAAGAATTAACTGAAAAACTTGGAAGAAAATGTATTTTGACAGAAGTATTTGCAAAAGGTGGAGAAGGAGCATTAGATCTTGCAAAAGAAGTTGTAAGAATTTGTGATGAAGAAAAGAGCAATTTCAAACCATTATATAGTTTGGATATGTCAATTGAAGACAAAATCAAGACAATTGCAAAAGAAATTTACGGAGCAGGTGAAGTTCATTTCACAAAGGCTGCATTGAATTCTATTAAGCAAATTACAGACAATGGAATGAGTAATGTTCCAATTTGTATGGCAAAAACTCAATACTCATTATCAGATGATCAAACCCTACTCGGAAGACCAGAAGGTTTTGATATAACAATTAGAGAAGTCAGAATCTCTAATGGTGCAGGATTTGTTGTAGCATTAACTGGAGACATTATGACAATGCCAGGATTGCCAAAAGTTCCTGCAGCAAACAATATCGACATTTTACCATCAGGAGAAATCGTCGGATTATTCTAAGGAGGAAAGTATGGATTATAACTCAAGACTAAAGAGCGAACAAACAGATAGTTTTTTCGAAGCAGTTCTAAAATTGGATACAATCGAAGAATGCTATAGATTTTTTGAAGATATTTGCACAATCAAAGAGATTCAAGCAATCTCTCAAAGATTAGAAGTTGCTAAACAATTGCGTGAAAATAAAACATATAACGAAATTGAAGCTGAAACAGGAGCATCTACTGCAACAATTAGTAGAATCAATCGTGCACTCAATTATGGTGCAGACGGCTATAACTTAATCTTCAAAAAATTAGGTTTATACGAGGATTAATATGGCTAATGAATCCCAGGAGATGTATTTAAAGACAATTCTTTTATTGCATCTTAAAAATAAATCAGCTAGAAGCGTTGATGTTGCAAATGAGCTGGGATATTCTAAGGCAAGTGTATCGAGAGCGGTTGGTTTATTAAAAGATGAAAAATATATCACAATTGAGCCAGGCGGCACAATTGCATTCACAGATGAAGGCAGAAAACAGGCACTCTCTGTATATGATAAATATATATTCATAAAGGACGCACTTATAATGTTGGGCGTTGATGAAGAAACTGCTCATGAAGATGCGTGTAAACTGGAACATGTGTTGAGTAAAAAATCGATACAGAAAATAAAAGAATTGGTAATGAAAAAAGGCGCTATTAAAAAATAGCGTCTTTTTTTTATATGTAATATTAATTATAGAAAAAATAGAAAAAAAGATGCGGGCAAATAGCTTGCATCTTTATTTTTTTTGAATTGTGTAATTTAAGTAGAATTTTGTTCACATTACGTTCACATTATGTTCACATTAGAGATTATTTTTGACTATTTTTCATTATTTAACACAAAATCCAAATAAAATAAAAAACGCTGTAAATTCTTATTTACAACGTTTTGATTGGTGCTGATGAGAGGGATCGAACCTCCGACCTGCTGGTTACGAATCAGCTGCTCTACCAACTGAGCCACATCAGCTTATACAAGATTTATTTTAACATTTAAAATTATAAAAATCAATAGCACATTATTTAAAATTTATTTTGATTAAAATTTTTTGCTTGAAAAACTAAAGTCGATGATGTATAATAATAGTAACCTGCAGAGTACGTTATATTTTTTAATTCAACCGACAAATTGTATTAGGGAAACCTTATGTGAACATTTTAACAATATGCCTCTTAATGTGGAAATTGAAGATTTGTTCCAATTACCCACCTGTAAATGGCGGGTGTGAATTATAAGATAGACGGCTCAGGCGGGACACCCTTCGGGGTGTTTTTTATTATATGAGAAAATCATACTATGATTTAAATTTTAGTAATATATGTATTCATATCTTGTAATTAAATTTCATTTGGTCTATAATGGTATTAAGATTAATAAATGGAGGTAGATTATGAATTGTAGTAATTGTGGTAGCGAAATTAAAAATGGCGCAAGTTTTTGCACAAACTGCGGCGCAAAGGTTGAAGTTCAACCAGTTTCAGGTGAAAAGTTTTGCACACAGTGTGGTACAAAAAATGCACCGGACGCAAAATTCTGTGATGGTTGCGGCAAACCTTTGGATGGTGTAGTTCAAAATTATAGAAGACCACCTAAGAAACCAACAGTAAATAAAAATATATTTGCAATAGCAATAGCTGGTCTTGCTTTATTGATTGTTATAGTTGCTGTAATATTTGGAATGAGAGCATGCGGCAGTTCAAAACTTAGTCCAAAGAAGGCTGAAAAGATTGTTCAAAACTTCTTTGATGAGTTGATTGACTTAAATGTGAATAAAGCTATGGAATATGTTTCTGAGGAGGAAAGAGAGTACGGCGAACTTTCTAAATTAGCAGATGTAGATGATATAAAAAGATTGTACGACGAATTTGGCAAAGGAGTCATCAAATTTGACGTTGATGTTGACGATGAGACATTTGTATTAAATAATAATACTGCAAGTGTTGAAATGGAAATTGAGATGAAAATAAACTCTTCCATATTTAAAAAAGAAGCAAAGAGTATTGCAAGATTCGGATTTATTAAACAAGATGGGAAATGGTTAATTAATTCGATGGATATAATTAGAGATTTCGGATGGTAAAATAAAATCCACAACTTATGATAAAAATCATGAGTTGTGGATTTTTTATGCATTCATATTAATTCCATATAAAATGCTGATTGCGAGTAATTGAAAGGCAAATAGTATTGGAATTCCCAATAGAAATAATGGTTTTTGTGTTTTATGATGAAATATTTTCATCGAGAATAATGCTCCAATTGCTCCAAAGAAAAATGCAAGTAGAAATAAATTTTTCTCGCTTATACGCCAACGATTTGTTACTGCTGCAAATTTGTCGTATGCAAACACAAAAAAACTAAGTAAATTCATTATCAGAATTAAAATAAAAATCTCCTTCATTCTTCACCTCATATTTATTATAGATTAATAGTTTTATTATTTCAACATTATGTGATATAATTTTATATAGGAGGTAGATATGACAGTTTTTCCAATTAGTAAAATTAAAAAAATTGAAAATGACTTTAACAATGCTGTTTTTAAAAAAGTCGAAAAAGATGGCTGTATGCCTGTTGGCGCTTATCTAACAACACCTTTTGTTGAATATGTAAAAGTTGATGGAGAGTTTAAATTACCTATTGACCACTCTTTGAAATCAGTTGTTGTTAAGGGAGATGTTTTGAAATGTGTTGAGCCACGTGATTTAAAAGTTGGTGATCAAGTACTTATTGGCGATTGTCCATGTGAAAAGTGTGGAATTTATCGTGATGATGCTTTTGATTCAGATTTGAATAGAGGCCGTATGCCAATGTTTAAAGGCTCGAGTGATTCTTATGAAAAGATAATTTCTATGATGAAGGAAGTTAAAAATAGAAATGGTAAAATTGCATGGGTTCTTGGACCTGCTGTTGTATTTGATTATGATACAAGAAATGCACTTTCACATTTGGTAGATTTAGGCTATGTACAAGTTCTTCTTGCTGGAAATGCTATGGCTACTCATGATTTGGAAGGTGGGTTTTTAAATACTGCTCTTGGTCAAAATATTTACACACAAGAGTCAGTTCCAAATGGTCACTATAATCATCTTGATTTGTTAAATGAAGCAAGACATTTTGATTCTTTAAAATCATTTATTGCTTCAGGTAAAGTAAAAGATGGTTTTATCAAAAAGCTCGTTGAAAGAGAAATTCCGATTGTATTGTGTGGTTCGATTAGAGACGATGGACCTCTACCAGAAGTTTATCATAATGTTACATGTGGCTTAAAGGCGATGGCAGACGCACTTAAGGATGCGGATATTATTATTACTCTTGCTACATTATTGCACTCTGTAAGTGCTTGTGAGGTGGCACCTGTGTACAGAGTTAAGGGCGATGAAATATACGGCACATATATCTGCTCGATTGACATCACAGATTATGCGACAAATTCTGTTGTAAATGAAAGACAAGGTCATCTTGTAGATGGTATAGTTACAAATGTGCAAGATTTTTGTGTAAATGTTAACAACGCTTTAACGGAGGTTTAGATGAGTTATAATTTTCAAAAATATAAAGATCCAGATTGGAATCAAGATTTTTTAATTAATGCACCAAATTGCAAGTACGAAGAAGCTCCGATGGATGGGGTTGCTCCATATAATTATCATGCACTCTCAATTTATCCAGAGTATTTTAAGATAGATGGGAATTGGGTTCTTGCTGTTGAGAGCAGAATGGATACTGTCCCTGTAATCAAAAGCCCAACAAAAGTGGAAATTGTTGAATTTAGAAATCTAAAAAAAGGCGATAAAGTTGTTGTTGGAAGAACTGAAGATGCAAGCGAAGGCATTTATATGTATACAAAAGGTTTTGCAACCGGAGATTCAAGCTCTGATACATTTGCCTTTAGAACTGGTCGCAGCCGTGAGACAGCTTTTTCAAAAGACTATGATGAATTATATGAAATAATGCGCCATGTTAAAGAACTTGGCGAGCCAATTACTTGGGTTATCGGTCCATCACTTGTAAACGACAAGAGAGCATCAGATGCTTTTGAAAGCCTAATTAAAAAGGGTTATGTCGATGCAATTTTGACAGGTGATTCTTTTGCGTCAATTGATATTACAAAAAATATGTGGCAAGAAAATGGAAGAGATTTTGATTCTCAGAAATTTGATGCAATTTCTAAAATTCGCGAAGCCGGAAGTATTAAGGATGCAGTTGAAAAAGGCGTCTTAAAGAGTGGAATAATGTACACAATGGTAAAAGAGAACAAGGATTTTGTTTTGGCAGCAAGTATTAGAGATCCATATACAATGCCAGATACAATTGATAATGTATATGACGCTCAAAATAAAATGCGTACACACACAAGAAAAACAGGAATGTTAATTTGTTTATCAACTGTACTTCATACTATTGCAAGTGGTAATATGACACCATCATACAATGAATTTGATGGGGAAGTAAGACCTGTATTTATTTATTCGATAGACCTTCAAGAGTTTTCGGTTAATAAATTATCCGACAGAGGAACACTTGAAGTAAAAACAATGGTAACAAATATCCACGATTTTGTATGCCATATCGATCGTAATTTAAAATAATATCAAAGATACCAAGCTTTGGCTTGGTATTTTTTTTTGTCGTATAATATGATATAATGAACGTTAAGCAAGGAGGTATTATGGAATTAAAGCTTATTGACATTGATAAGAGCTACGGCAAAAATCATGTTTTAAAAGGCATCAGCTTTGATGTTAAAAGTGGAAAACCACTGGCGTTTTTAGGTAGAAATGGCGCAGGAAAATCCACCACAATAAAGATTTTAATGGGTGTAATTTCAAGAGATGGCGGCAAGATTACGCTTGATGATATGGATTTTAGTGCCAAAAATTTTAAAATTGGATATTTGCCAGAAGAGCGTGGTATGTATCAAAAAGTTAAAATTTTAGAGCAATTGGTTTATTTCGCGGAATTAAAAGGATACAATCCACATGTTGCAAAAAAATCTGCACTTGAATTATTGGAACGTGTTGGTTTACAAGATTACGCTAAGAAAAAATTAGAAATATTAAGTAAGGGTAATCAACAAAAAGTGCAAATTGCACAATCACTTATCGGAGATCCGGATATTATTATTATGGACGAACCATTTTCTGGACTTGACCCAATCAATTCAAATTTGTTAAGAGATTTAATTTTAGAACGTGCAATCAAAAACAAAATTATGTTCTTTAGTTCTCATCAAATGGGTTATGTTGATGAAATTTGTAATGACCTTGCCATTTTAAACGGCGGACAGGTTGTTGTAAATGGATCTATAGATGCTCTAAAAAGAAAACTTGCAGGAAATAATGTATTTTTAGATTTGGTGGATGCAGATAATAATCTTGTTAAAGATGATTTAATAAAAAAAGGATTTGCTGCCTCTATTAAAGATGAAAAGATAATTGTAGATTTAACAGAGAAAAATCAAGATGACTTGTTAAACGCAGTACAAGAGTTGGGGCTAAAAATTGATAGCTACGGTATATTTAAGCCGACGCTTTCAGATATTTTTGTGGAATATGCGGGGTAGATTATGTTAACAGTATTTAAATTTGAATTTTTAAACGCAGTAAGGAAAAAAGCCTTTATTATTTCTATGGCTCTTATGCTTGTAATTACAGTTTTGTTTTCTTTTATTCCAAAAATTATTAGTAGAATTTCTCAAGGTGAAGAAAAGCCGATTGGAGTTTATTCAGAGTACAATTTTATCAATGCAGATTTGCTTGCTCAAGGATATGGCAAAGAATTTAAGACATTTGACGATGAAAAATCATTAGAGGATGCAGTAAAGAAAAACGAGATTGATGCTGGTGTATTAATCAAAGGCGAAGATAGAAAAATTTTAATGAAATCTTCATCTATAAGTGCTATGAACAAATACAAATCATTAGTAGATGTTGCTGAGAATTTAGAAAAAAGTGAGTTATTAAAAGAGCTAAATATTGATAGTGCAAGTTCTGATAAGTTAATAAGATCAGATTACTACGAGCCGATTAGTCTTGAAACAGATGGAGCAAAAAATTTCTGGTTAGTATATATTGCATTATTTGTATTATATATGTTGATAATTATGTTTAGTAATCAAGTAGCTATGAGCATTGCACGTGAAAAATCAGATAGGACTATGGAGCTTTTAATTACAGCTGCAAAGCCATCGGATTTAATCATTGGAAAAGTCGCTGCATATGGTCTTGTAGGAATAATTTCATTACTGGTTTTGTACGGCGGCGTTATCATTGGAACAAAATTTGGCGGCGAAGATGCCATGGGAATTGTACAAAATCTAAATCTTGTACAAATGGTTCGACTAGATCAAGTTATGGTTACATTTACATTCTTTGCTCTTGGATATATCTTATATTTATTTATGATGGCTGCAGCATCAAGTCTTGTAAGCAAGATAGAAGATGTAAATACAGCGCTACAACCACTTAATATGGTGTTTATGGTTTCGTTTTTTGCATCTTATTTTGGAATGATGAATCCAGGCATAGTTTTAAAAGTCGCAAGCTTTATACCGTTTTCGTCTCCGTTTGCAATGATAGCAAGATACGGAGTAGAAACAGTACCGATTCATGAGGTTTTAATATCACTTGCAGTGTTATTTGTTTCGACGGTTATAATTGCAAAATTCTCCATTAAAGTTTACAAACTTGGAAGCTTTAATTATGGAGCAAAAGTTAATTTCTTTAAATCAATATTTAAAGCTATTAAAGACTAGAAAGTTTTAAAAGCGTCTACAATTAGAATGTAGATGCTTTTTTTGTTTGCAAAATAAATACACTTTTTTTATTTGACAAAAACTGTTATAATATGTATAACACAAATATATTTAAAGATATTAGAAAATAAACACTTACAGCGTAGCAAAAATATAAATGTAGCTATATTGTAGTTATAAAAACAAAATTTTAAGAGAGAGGGAATTGAACGCTCTCTCTTTTTTATTGTAAAAAAGGGAGGTTTTAATGGACTTAGTAATTGCTGAAAAGCCAAGCGTGGCGATGTCAATTGCAAAAATAATTGGTGCAAATAGTAAAAAAGATGGATATGTTGAAGGAGAGAATTACATTGTTTCTTGGTGTGTTGGTCACTTGGTTGGATTATCTAATGCAGAGTCTTATTACTGTCTCTTATACACATCTCCGAGCCCACGAGACCGTTATTCTAATCT
>CAMYPV010000008.1 GCA_947293975.1 uncultured Ezakiella sp.
TGAGTTTTTCTGTTATAATATCTGTATGATTTATTTTATGTAAAGGGGTGTTATGATGGTTGATATTTTTGCTCACAGGGGTTATAGTTCGAGGTTTTTTGAGAATTCGAGAGAGGCTTTTGAGGCGTGCTTGGGTCTTGACATTAAGGGGATCGAGATTGACATTCAGCTTACAAAGGATGGCGAGATGGTTGTAATTCACGACGAGCATTTGATGAGGCTTCTTGGGGTGGATGCGTTTGTTAAGGATTTGACGCTCGATGAATTGAAGAGTTTTAAATACAAAAACGGCGAGTCGCCGATTACACTTGAGGAGTATATAAATATTATCAAGGACGGCAAGCTCATTACAAATGCAGAGTTAAAGACATCTGTGTTTGAGTATCCGGGGATTGAGAAGAAGGTTTTTGATATTTTCAATTCGTACAATTTGCTTGACAGACTTTTGGTCTCTAGCTTTAATCACTACAGTCTTCTAAGGTTTAAGGAGCTTTGCGACTTGCCTGTGGCGGCACTTACTGATTCAACGCTGATTTCTCCTGAAAAATATTTGATGCAATATGGCTTTGAAATCTATCATCCTGTTTTTACTTCTGTTAATCGCGAGATGTTCAACGACTTGAAGGAATGCGGTTTAAAATGCAATACTTGGACTGTTAACGGTAAGCTATCTTATAAAATGCTTGTTGACATTGGCGTTGATGGGATTATTACGAATTATCCTGAGTTGGATTTTGTTCGTAATTTTTGATATGAATAGAGCTTAATTTGTTTGCTATGAATACAAAAAAGTGTTATAATGAACTAAAGAACAAGGAGGAATATATGTACGATTTTGAAAATATAATTGACAGAAGAAATCAAGGTTCTCGCAAATGGCTTCTTATGAAAGAGTTAAAGCCAAATGTTGGCGATGATGTAATGCCATTTTCAGTTGCTGATATGGAGTTTAAAAATCCACCTGAATTGGTTGAGGATTTGAAAAAATTCTTGGACGAAATGGTTTTGGGTTACACAACTAGAAATGCCGATTTTGACAAGGCGATTGTAAGTTGGATGAAAAGACGTCACAATTTTGATTTAAATCCTGAATGGCTTGTACATTTTCAAGGCGTTGTAAGTGGGATTTATAATGCAATTTTGGAATTTACCGAAGCGGGCGATGGTATCATTGTTATGCCACCTGTTTACTATCCATTCTTTACTGTTTGTGAAGCACTCGACAGAAAGATTGTCGAATGTCCACTTATCAATGGCGAAAATGGTTATGAGATCAATTTTGAACTTTTCGAAAAGTTAATTGCTGATGATAAAAACAAAGCGCTACTATTTTGTTCGCCACACAATCCAGTTGGCAGAGTTTGGAGGAGAGAAGAACTTCAAAGACTTGCTGATGCGATTGTCAAAAACAAAAAATATCTGTTTGCAGACGAAATTCACAACGATTTTGTAATGCCAGGATATGAACACACAATATTCCAAACGTTATCTGACGAATTAAAAATGAGAACAATCACATTTACATCGGCCTCAAAGACATTTAATATGGCAGGTATGGACCTATGCTCGGTCATCGTTTCAAACGACGAAATGAGAGAAAGATTTATAAACCGTGCAACAAATACTGCAAGAATTTCTCCGACAGCTCTTGGTTACAAGGCGACAGAAATTTGCTACAACAAATGCGAAAAATGGCTCGATGAATGTATTGACAAAATTGAAGAAAATTCAAAATTAGTACGTGAATATATGAACAAAAATCATCCTGAAGTAAAAGTTTCAAAACACGAAGGCACTTATCTATTGTGGTTGGACTTTTCAGCTCTTGGTGTTTCAAAAGAAGAACTCGAAAAGAACAATATCCTTCACGATGTATTTTTGGATGAGGGATATATTTTTGGCACAGGCGGAGAATGTTTCGAAAGAATAAATCTTGCAGCGCCAACAAAATATATCAAAGAACTTCTAACAAGAATTACAAATGCAATTAATGCACTAAAATAAACTAAGCCTACGCCGAACGCGTGGGCTTTAATTTTTGCAATAAAAAAAGCAGTTGAGTGGTCAACTGCTTTAAATTTCCGCCGAGAAAAAAATGATAAAAATCGACGGAATAACAAGGGGGCTAGCTAAACTAGCCATTTTTATTATACCATATATTCTGAAAAAATCAACTATTTATTCTTTTTGAATGCAAAATGATAAACACTGGCGATAAACATTCCGCCCAATATATTTCCGATTGTAACCGGAATCATATTTTTGAGTATTTGTGCAAATGTTAGTGGGCAAGTGCTTTCTAAAACTCCAAACGAGAAATAGAACATATTTGCCACGCTATGCTCGTATTTTAATAAGATGAATGCAATGATTGGCACGCCCATCAATGCAAATTTTGAAATGCCGTCGTTTGCTGAGAATGAAACCCAAACGCCAAGGCATACGAGTATATTACACATAAAGCCCATGCCCAAGCACTCTACAAAGCTAAGGCCTACCTTTGATTGAATTGAGCTTGTTAAAATTTGTGCAACATCAGGATCTGGTGCGACTAAATAGTGATTGACAGCCGCGATAAAAAATCCGCCGAGCAAGTTCCAAAAATAAACTCTGACCCAGTTTGTCAAAAGAGGTTTAACGCCGTATCTCTTGTCTAAAAATCCACCGAACAACAAAATATTGCCTGTAAATAGCTCTCCACCTGCAATTATTACAAGCATGAGTCCCATGTTAAACATAAATGCGCCCAAAAACGGTGCAATGCTAGGACTTAAAACTGCATTTACCCTTGCGTTGATAATTGCAGCAAGAGCGATGAAAGCGCCTGCCATAAACGCGAGCAGTCTGGTGGTTCTTGGGTTATTTGATGTTTTTTTAACGCCGATCTCGTACGAGCGGTTGTTCATTTCTGATGGACTCAAATTTATTGAAAAATGTTCCATAATTCCTCCCTTATTTTAAAAAAATTTTTTCTGTGTTATAATTTTCATATATTATTATATCACAAATTAGCGTAAATTTGGAGGAAATATGTGCTTGGAGATAAAAAATATTAAAACAAAGAGGCTTTTGCTACGCAATTGGCAAATGACAGATCTTGATGATTTATATAAATTTGCAAGCGTCCCCGGCGTGGGTGAGGGCGCAGGCTGGGAACATCACAAAACCTTGGAGGATTCAAAAGAGTTTTTAGAGATGCTTATTAGATTTAAAACTGTTTTTTGCATCGAACTTGATGGGCGTGCAATCGGGAGTTTTGATTTTTCGTGGGATAAGTACAAAAAAGATTTTATCTCAATCGGATATTCGATGGCAAAGGATTGTTGGGGCAATGGTTATATGACCGAGGCGGCGAATGCGATTTTAAATTATTTTCGTGAAAATTACGGCGTGCATAAATTTTGTGCAAGGACTTTTCCAAATAATTTTCGCTCGCAAAAACTTTTGGAGAGATTGGGTTTTAAATTTGTAAGCTCTGATGATGAAGAGAATTACTACGAATTGTTAAAGTAAAATTCGTCTTGATAAATACTGGTTTTAATGATAAAATATACTTAGGGAAAAGGAAAAACCTTACAGCTACCTCTACTGTTTTTTTGGACAAAAGTCAATGCCACTTCGCATTGAGGGAAGGCGACTCGCGGGTGAAGAAAGAGTCAGGATACCTAATGTAATCATAGTCTGGGATAGGGATTATGTATGTTTTGGCGTGCTCGTAAGGTCACGCTTTTTTGTTATAAATTTTAGATGATATAATCGTGGGGGAATTATGGCTAGATTAATGGTAATGGGAACAACTTCATCAGCAGGCAAAAGCCTTCTTGTAACGGGGCTTGTTCGTTATTTTAAAAAGAATGGATATAAGAGTTATCCTTTTAAATCACAAAATATGAGTTCAAAATGCGTGGTGCTTGCTGACGGCAAAAAAATTTCGACAGCGCAGGCACTCCAGGCGTATAGCGCAGGCATTGAGCCAGATGTGAGGATGAATCCCGTTTTATTGATGCCAAAATCGAACACAGGAAGCATGGTCGTGCTTGATGGCATCGAGTACAAGCACATGCAGGCGCGCGAATACTTTCAATTTAAAACAGAATTAAGGCCACATATAATAGAAATCTTTAAAGAGATTGAAGCTGAAAATGACATCGTTGTGATCGAGGGCGCTGGAAGCCCTGCTGAGATTAATTTAAGGGAAAACGACATTGTAAACATGGGACTTGCCGAAATGGTCGATGCGCCGGTAATTTTGGTGGCGGATATTGACAGAGGCGGTGTGTTTGCGTCGCTTTATGGGACGGTAATGCTACTTGACCCTGAGGAGCGCAAGCGCATAAAGGGTCTTGTCATAAATAAATTCAGAGGCGACAAAACCCTTCTTGAAAGCGGCATTAAAAAAATCGAAGAGCTAACGGGCATTCCTGTTGTGGGGCTAATTCCTTATGAGCATTTTGAATTGGTTGATGAGGACAGCTTGATTGATTATGACAAGCTTGCAAACCACAAAGAGCAAACCAAAGAGGAACTTGAAGCCGAACTCGACAAGCTCGAAACGGTGCTTGAAAATAATATGGACATGGAATTTATAAAGAGGATTAGTGGAATTAAATGATTTTATTTTTGGCTGTAATCATTGACTTTTTAATAGGCGACCCGGTCTATCCGTACCATCCTATAAGAATTATGGGACGTATAATTAGATGCGAGGAGAAATTTGTAAGAGCATATTCAGACAGCAACAGAGAATTATTCTGGGGTGGTCTTTTTATGCTCCTTTTTAATCTTGCGATTGCATCGGGCGTTGTTAATCTTGTTTTGTTTTTCTCAAACAGGATTTTGTATACAATTATTTCGGTCTATTTAATTTATTCATCAATTGCCGCGAGAGACTTGATCAAGTCTGCCAACCGAGTAAAGCTTGCACTACATGGCTCGATTGAAGATGCGAGACACGCACTTTCGATGATTGTTGGGCGTGACACGACAAGATTAAACCGCGAAGAGATTGTAAGGGCGACTGTGGAGACGGTTGCTGAGAACACGAGCGACGGAATTATTGCACCGCTATTTTATATTTTTCTTCTTGGGCCAGCAGGTGGCATGATGTATAAATTTGTAAATACAATGGATTCGACCATTGGCTATCGTGACGAGAGATACGAGTATTTGGGAAAGGCGGCGGCGATTTTTGACGACGTCGTAAACTTTATACCGGCAAGAATTACGGGTATGCTTTTTGTTGTGGGTGCATTTATTTTGGGCTACGATTACAAAAATGCATTTGACATCATGATTCGAGATGCAAGTAAGCACGCTTCACCAAATGCCGGTTATCCCGAGGCGGCTGTTGCTGGCATGCTAAATGTAAGGCTTGGCGGCCCGAGTGCGTACCACGGTGTGATGGAGCAAAAGGCTTATTTGGGCGATGATAATAGAACGATTGAGATGGAAGATATTACAAGGGCAAATCGCATTGCAATTTTGAGCGAGATTATTTTTGTATTATGTATAATTATTATTAAAATTTTTTGGAGGTTGAAATGAAAAAGGGAGTTGTAGTTGTAGCATTTGGCACGAGTTATAAAGACACTTATGACAAGACGATTTTACCGATTTATGAGACGATTAAAGACAAGCTTGGACTTGAAACAGAACTTGCGTTTACAAGCAGAATTATTAAAAAGATTTTAGCAAAGCGTGGCATTGAATTTATGAACGAGATTGAGGCAGTTGAAAAGTTAAGAGAAAGTTGCGACGAGATCTTCCTTGTGCCACTTCACATCTTAAGAGGTTTTGAATACGAAAAGCTCGAGGCCATCGAGGGGGTAAGAGTTGGAAAGCCACTTTTGGAAACGATTGACGATATAAGAGAATTTGCAAGGCGGGTTAAATTCTCCGATAAGGATACCGCGATGATTTTGATGGGCCACGGCACAGAGCATCAAGTTGACTGGGTGTACGAAAGCTTAGAGAACGCCTATCACGAAATTGGCTATGATAAATTATTTGTAGGCACAGTTGAGGGCAAGCGCACAATTGAAGACATCATTCCAAGACTCAAAGAAAAGGGCATCAAAAAAGTTGTGCTAAGACCGCTTATGCTTGTTGCGGGCGATCACGCAAAGAACGACATGGCAGGAGACGAGGATGACAGCTGGAAGAGCGTGCTTGAACGTGAAGGCTTTGAGGTCGAAGCAAGGCTCATTGGTCTTGGCGAGGAGCCAGAGGTTAGGGCGATGTATTATGAAAATTTGGAAAAACTTATGAATTCCAAAAAACTCTATGCAATTGGCACAGGCCCAGGCAAAAAGGAATATCTAACGCTGATGGCAGTAAACGCTCTAAAAGAAGCGAGCGTGATTTTTGCACCGAACAACAAGGGCAAAAATATGGCGCTTGATACTGTGAGCGATTTTATCGATGGCAAAAAAGTTGTAATGCTTGATTATCCGATGGGCAATGTGACAGACGAGGATTACAAAAAGGCATTTCAAATTATTGACAGCGAATTAAAACCGGGTGACGTTGGGGCGTTTGTAACGATTGGAGACGCGACTGTCTATTCGACATTTATAAATACATTGGAGTACAACAATGGTCTTGACATACAATTTGTGCCGGGTATTCCAAGCTTTTTGGCAGCGGCAAACATTTTAAAAACTCCGCTTGTAAAGAAGAATGAAAACTTTACGCTGTGCGAAAATTTAACGGACGATGTTTTAAAAACTTCGGCAGCTGTTGCAATTTTAAAAACTTTTAGAAACGAAAACAAAAAGGAAATTATCAAAAAGCTCAAAGAAAACGGCTACGATTATAAATACATTTCAAATATTTCCGCATGTCACGAGCGAATTGCAACGACAGACGAAGAGATTTTGAAAGAAGAAAATTACTTGAGCTTGATTATAGGAAGACGCAAATGATTCACGGCGCCAATATTTTTAAATATCAAGGCGAGGGCAAGCTCATAGATTTTTCGAGCAATATAAATCCTTTGGGCGCGCCTAAGATTGTCTACGAAATCATCGAGCGCGATTTAAAAAACATCGAGCGCTATCCAGATATCGAGTATCGAAGATTATATGCGGATTTGTCAGAGGCTTTTGGCACCGAAAAACAGAATATTGCAATTGGAAATGGTGCAATCGAGCTTATCGACCGCATTATATCTGAACACGACAGAATTATTGTATTTGATCCGAGCTTTTCGGAGTACGAAATTCGTGCGAAAGTTTATGGCAAGGAATTTATTCACTTTGATTTAAAAGAAGATTTTTCAATTGATTTTGAGCGCTTAAATAATTTTAAATTTAAAGACAAAGACTTACTAATAATCACAAACCCAAACAATCCAAACGGGAGACTTCTCACAGCTGATGAACATAAAAAGCTGATTGATTTAACAAATGAAAGCCAAGTTAACTTGATGCTTGACGAAGCGTTTATTGATTTTGTAGATGTAAATTACAATTCGCTTGAGTCTTTATCCGACAAAATTTACGTGATAAGAGCGGCGACAAAATTCTACGCTCTGCCGGGTTTGAGGCTTGGCATACTATTTTCGTCAGAAAAGAACATCGAGCGCATTAGGGAACTTGTGCCGTCGTGGTCGGTGGGGTCACTGCTAGAAAATATTGGTGCGATTTTTAAGGACGAAGCATTTAAAAATAAAACGCGTAAATATATAAAGCGTGAGCGCGAGTTTTTGCTAAGCGAGCTTGCAAAATTTAAATCAATTAAGCCAGTAAAGAGCGACGCGGATTTTATTTTGATTGACTTAGGTGAAAACGCAGAAGAATATATTTTTGAAGAATTTTTAAAGCATGACATACTTGTCAGAAAATGCAGCAGCTACAGAAATCTGGATGGAAATTTCATACGCATTGCTGTTAAAAGCCACGGAAACAATTTAAAGCTGATAAATGCTTTGGAGGAAATTTTAAATGGATAGAAGAATTATGATTGCAGCGCCCAGCTCAAACACAGGCAAGACATTTGTAACGCTTGCACTTTTGCGTGCGATTGGCAGACGCGAGAAAGTGCGTGGCTACAAGGTTGGTCCCGATTATATTGACGCGGATTATCTGACGCACGCAAGCGGTGCGCCGGCAGAGAATTTAGATTTGTTTTTGATGGGCGAGGAAAATGTAAAGGCGGCACTAAGTGTTGACGGATTTAAAGTTATTGAGGGCGTAATGGGTTATTTTGATGGGCTTCAAAACACCTACGAATACTCGTGCTATGATGTTGCAAAGAGAACCGGCACGCCGACAATACTCGTGTATGAGCCAAAGGGCGAATGCTTTACGGCAATTCCAAAGATAAAAGGCATGGTTGATTTTTCGAATGGACAGATTGTGGGCATCATCTTTAACAAGACGAGCCAAAAAATGCACGATCTTTTAAAGCCACAAATTGAAAAATACATTGGCATCAAAGTGTTGGGATATATTCCGATCGACGACAGATTGGATATAAAATCGAAAAATCAGGGGCTGCTGCTTCCAGATGAAATTCACGATTTTAACAATGTGCTTGACGTTGCAAGCGAACTTGTGTGTCATCACTTGGACTTTGACGAATTGTACCGACTTGCAGAATGCGAGCCATTAAACACGAAGAGCAATTTGCCAGATGATATTTCGTACAAAATTGCCTATGCGCATGATGAAGCGTTTCCGTTTTTTTATAATTTTAAACTACGAGACAAGTTTACAGAGTTTTCGCCAATACACGACGAAAAAATTCCAGAATGCGATTTGCTCTTAGTTGGCGGAGGATATCCTGAGGATTATATAAAAGAGCTTGCAAAGAATAAATCCATGTTAGAGTCGATTAGATCGTATGTGGAGAATGGTGGCAAGGCGATTTTTTATGGTGGCGGCTTGATGTATGCTGCTGATAAATTTGAAAATAAAAAAATGCTTGGCATATTTAAGGGCGAGGCGAAGATGACAAAGCGTCTGCAAAACTTTGGCTACGCAGATATGTGTGTAAAGGAAGACATTGGCTTTGCAAAAAAAGGCGAGATTTTAAAGGCGCGTGAATTTCACCGCGGAATTTTTGAAAGCGATTTGCCAACGATTTTTAAAATCACAAAGCCAGGCACAGACAGAGTATGGGAAGACGGTTACAGTTACAAAAACTGTTACGGATTTTTTGGACATTTTCATCCATCGTTGTGGATTGAAAGACTAATTGATTTTATAAAGTGAGGAATTATGTATATTAAAAAACCAATGGAAATTGAAAATAAATCGATGGATATTATTGATGAGAGTTTAAAGGATGTTCATTTTGACGAAAACGAGCTTGACATAGTAAGGCGTATGATACACACAACTGGCGACGTGGAATATCGTCATATTATTAAATTTAAAAACGATTTTGTGAATTCAGCGCTTAAAGGAATTAATTCGGGCGGAATGATTTATTCGGACACAAATATGATTGTCTCTGGCGTAAATAAACCTGCGCTTAAAAATTCTGGCTGCGAAATCTTGACACTTGTAAGCGAGCCAGAGATTGCAAAGATTGCAAAGGAGAGAAGCACGACGAGAAGTCTTGTTGCAATTGAAGAGGCTGTAAAGCGTGGCATCAGAATGTTTGCAATTGGAAATGCTCCGACGGCGCTCTTTAGACTTATCGAGCTGATTAACGAGGGCAAGTGCGATCCGTTATTTGTAATCGGTGTGCCTGTTGGTTTTGTCGGCGCGGCTGAATCAAAAGAGGCGTTAAGAGAGGTTGATGTGCCACAAATTACAACTGTCGGCACAAAGGGCGGCTCTAATGTCGCAGCGTCTGTTATAAATGCGATTTTGTACGAAACTAACAGACAAGACATCTACGCAACAAGATAATGGATATTTATGAAAATGGATTGAGGCTTGGTTACACCACAGGCACGTGTGCTGCCGGTGCGAGCTACGCCGCGGCGCTTTTACTCGAGGGCGACCCGAGAGATGAGATAAAGCTCATGACACCTGCGGGCATTGAGGTCGACTTAAAGGTTTTGGATCTTCACATGGAAGGCGAGTGGGCGTTTGCGGCAATCAAGAAGGATGCTGGCGATGACCCTGATGTGACAGATGGCATTGTGATTTATTCAAAGCTCAGAAAAGTTGAAGGTGAAACCACGATTGACGGTGGCGTAGGCATTGGCACGATCACAAAAAAAGGTCTGTTTGGAGAGCTTGGCGAAAAGGCGATCAATCCCGTACCGAAGAAGATGATTAGAGAGGCTGTGGCTGCTGTGAGCGACGATAATTATGAAATAATAATCTTCGTGCCAGACGGCGAGGTTATAGGCAGACGCACCTACAACGAAAATCTTGGAATAGTTGGGGGCATTTCGATTATCGGTTCGACTGGCATCGTGCATCCGATGAGTGAAGACGCACTCTTAAAGACGATTAAGCTTGAGGTAAATGTTGTTAAGGAAGAGCATGGACTTAATGACATAATGCTTGTGCCGGGAAATTACGGCGAGAAGATGCGCGAAAAATATCGCATTGATCTTCCGCATGTGCAGATGTCAAATTACATTGGCGACGCACTTAAATACGCTTATGAGGCTGGCTTTAGAAATATAACGCTGCTTGGTCATATCGGAAAATTTTCAAAACTATCGCTCGGAATTTTTAACACGCACAGCAAAAATTGCGACACTAGAATGGAAGCGTTCGTGTATTATTTATTTATGATTGGTGCGCCACGAGATTTTATTATGAAAATTTCTACGATGAATACCGCTGAAGAGGCGATGAATCTCTGCGTGCAAAATGGATACGCTAGTGCGATTTTAGAGATGCAAAAAGGCGCGGAGGCACGTATCAAGAGATATTTAAAAGACGACAGCTTAAATATAAAGGTGCATATTTATTCGATGGAAGGGGGACTTATTTATGATTGATGTTGCTGGAATTGGCCCGGGCAATCCGAATTTGATCACGCTTGAGGTAATTGAAAAAATTAAATCTGCAAAAAAAGTTCTCGCATTCAAAAGAGTCAAGGAAACTTTGTCACATATTAGAGAGGACATAATCGAGATTAAAACTCTGTCGGTTGTAGATGACTACAAAGCTGAAGACGCGCTTGTGCTTGCGTCGGGCGACCCGATGTTCTATGGCATCACTGAGTATATAAAAAAATTAGGTGTGCTTGGAAATGTGTACACAGGCATTTCGTCCATTCAGTACATGGCTGCAAAAATTAAAACCAGCTGGCACGAGATGGATCTTGTGAGCGTGCATGGCCGCGAGTACGATCTTTCAAAAATAAATAGGTCGACGATTTTTTTGACCGACAAAGTTATGACGCCAAATCGAATATCGCTTGAACTTGCAAAGCTAAATATCAGCGGCGAAGTGATTGCAGGATACAATTTGAGTTATCCTGATGAGTTTATAACGAGATTTAAAATTGGAGAGGAAGGCGAGTCGCGAGGCGCACTTGCTGTTTGTGTGGTGATAATATGAGAGCAATTGAAGACGATAGATTTATAAGAGGAGATGTGCCGATGACGAAGCGCGATGTGCGTGTGTACATCATGGATGCGCTCGATATAAAAGAGGGCGACAATTTTTTGGACATCGGTGCAGGCACAGGTTCAGTTACGATCGAAGCTGCGCTTAGAGGTGCAAGAGCAACGGCAATCGAAACGGTTGAAGAGGGAATTCATCTTATAAACAAAAACGCAGAGAATTTTGGCGTTAAAATAAATACGATTAATAGCATGGCACCGGACGGAATACCGAACGAGAAATTTGACAAAATTTTTATCGGCGGAAGCAGGGGCAAGCTTGAAGAGCTAATTGAAATTTCGCACGATAGATTAAACGACGGCGGCGTGATTGCGATGAGCTTTATTCTTTTAAAAAATGTTGGCGTGGCACAGGAAGTTATGAAGCGATTGTTTAAGTCGGTTGAGATTACGCTTGTACAAACGGCGAATGTGGATAGAATTGGAATGATGAGGGGCAACAATCCCATTTTTATAATAAGAGGTGTTAAATGATTTATTTTGTTGGAGCAGGCCCAGGCGCTGTTGATTTGATAACATTAAAGGGTAGAGACTTGCTCGAGAAGGCGGACGTGGTAATTTATGCTGGCAGCCTTGTGCCAAAGGAGCATTTGGATTTTTGTAAGCCTGGCACAGAAAAATACAATTCTGCCGAGATGAATTTGGGCGAAGTTATGGACGTAATGCTAAGGGCAAATGCCGAGGGCAAAGAGATTGTGCGTCTGCACACAGGAGATCCCAGCATATACGGGGCGATCGGCGAGCAGATGAGAGAGCTTGACAAGCACAATATTGAATACGAAGTTGTGCCGGGCGTTTCGAGTTTTGTGGCGGCAAATGCAGCGGTCAAAAAAGAAATGACACTTCCAGGTGTTAGTCAGACGATTATTTTAACAAGAATTAGCGGCAGGACTCCAGTTCCAGAAAAGGAAGAGCTTAGAAAACTTGCTAGCCATCGTGCAAGCATGGCGATATTTTTGTCGGTGCAAAAAATCGGCGAGGTTGTGGACGAACTCTTGACGGCGTACAGCGAAGACACACCAATTGCAATTGTGTACCGCGCAACATGGGACGATCAAAAAATCGTTAAAGGCACGCTAAAGAATATCGAATCAAAAGTAAAAGAAGCAGGCATAAATCGTCAGGCGCAAATTCTTGTGGGAGATTTTTTGGACACTGATTTTGAATTCTCAAAATTATACGACGAAAGTTTCACAACGGGATATCGTGATGGCAAATAATAAACTTGCAGTCCTTGCATTTACCGATGGCGCAAAAAATCTTGCAAATCGCATCCGATTAAAGGGTGATTATTTTTACAACAAGGATCAAAAGATTAAGCCGCAGATGGCGCGCATAATGCGCGAGTACAATACGATTGTGTTTATATCGGCGGCGGGCATTGCGGTGAGATATATTGCGCCGTTTATCAAGACCAAGGATGTTGACCCGGCGGTCATCGTGATTGATGAGAGCGGCAAATTTGTTATATCGCTATTGTCTGGCCATTTGGGTGGAGCAAACGAGATAGCCGAGAAAATCGCGGAAAAAATCGGTGGCACAGCGGTCATTACAACTGCGAGCGACAGATTAAATGTGCCGGCGATTGATATGTTTGCAAAGGCGAACAATCTTATAATCGAAGACCTAAAGACGATTGCGCCTGTGATGGGGCGAGTTGTCGAGGGCAAGTGGATTTATTATTCGACAAACACAAAGTTGAAATACGATTATGATTTTGTAACCAACGACATAAATAAATCCGAGGCGGCGCTTGTTGTTGGCGACTATTACATCAACACAGATTTGCCGACGACTTATTTGAGGCCGCTTGACTTAAATGTGGGCGTGGGTGCAAAGCGTGGCAAAACTTTTGAAGAGATTTATACGGCGCTTAAAAACGCATTTGACAACGCAAAGCTTTCGTTAAAATCAATTGCTGAGTTTAGATCGATTGACATAAAGAAAGACGAGGCGGGAATTATTGAGCTTGCAGATTTTTTTAACAGAAAATTTGTTTGCTATGACGCCGAGACATTAAAAAAGGTAGAGGGTGATTTTAAAACGAGCGAATTCGTTTCAAAGATTACTGGCGTCGACTCTGTGAGTTCACGCGCGGCGATGATTGGCTCTGATGAGCTGATTGTGGATAAATATGTCGAGGATGGTGTTACCATTTCGATTGCACGAAAAAAATTATAAGGAGTTATTATGAAATTATATGTAATTGGCATTGGACCAGGCGGAATTGGACGCATGACAAACGAGGCGATTGATGCAATCAAGTCTTCGAATGCAGTTGTGGGTTACAAACCTTATTTGGAATATGTAGAGGAATTTTTGGATGGCAAAGAGACATTTTCGACAGGTATGACTGGCGAGATTGAAAGATGCAATCACGCAATTGATTTGTGTGAGTCGGGCAAAGTTGTGTCTGTGCTATCAACGGGAGACGCAGGACTGTACGGAATGGCGGGGCCAATTTTTGAACTCGTAAACGAGAGAAATAGCAATATCGAAGTTGTGGTTGTTCCGGGAGTTAGTGCGCAATTTTCTGCAGCGGCAGATTTGGGTGCACCACTCATGCATGACACAGCGACGATTTCGCTTTCAGACTTGCTGACTCCGTACGATTTAATTATGAAGAGAGTTGAACTTGCAGCTGAGGGGGATTTTGTAATCGCACTTTACAATCCACGCTCAAAGACAAGAAAAGATCATTTAAAAAATGCATTTGATTTGATCAAAAAGCACAGATCAGGCAAAACTCCAGTGGGCATCGTGAAGGACTCTGGACGTCCAGGCACAGAAGTTACAATCACAAGCCTTGATGAAATTGATTACGAAATGGTCGATATGAAGACGATTGTAATTGTCGGAAACTCTTCAACAAAAATTTTAAACGGCAAAATGGTTACGCCAAGGGGTTACGAAAATAAATGATTTGGATTGCAGGCGGCACGCACGAAACGCGTGAGCTTTTGGAAATTCTAAAAAAATACGACGACATTTTAATAACGGTCGCCACTGACGAAGGCGCAGAGTTTTTGCCAGATGACGCAAATGTTTTGGTTGGGCCGGTGCTTCGAGAAACTATACCCGACTTTGTAAGGACGCATAATATCGACATGATAATCGACCTTACGCATCCGTTTGCCGATCGAATCACCGAGAGCCTTAGAATGATGTCTGACAGGCTCGAGCTGCCGCTTGTGCGTTTTGTGCGTGGCAAAAAAACTGTTGAGGACGACAGGATTATCTACGCAGAGGACTATGAAGACGCATTTAGAATTGTAAATCAATTAAAGGGCGTGTTCTTTTTTGCGACTGGGTCGAAGCGTGCAGACGAATTTATAAAGGTGAGAAATGACAATCGCTTTGTGTTTAGAATTTTGCCGGCAGTTTCAAGCGTGGAATTTTTGGCGAAAAACGGCGTGAAGATCAACGACATAATTGCGATGGTGGGGCCATTTAGCTATGAGTTAAACGTCGCCATGATGAAGTCTGTTAATGCTGATTATCTCGTCACAAAGGACAGCGGTACGGGTAGCGGCACAGACGAAAAATTAAATGCGGCGCTTGACATTGGCGTAAAGCCGATTGTGATTAAGCGTAATATTGAAGAAGGCGAGAGCTTGGAAGAAATTGCAAAGATCATAGAGGTGCATCGTGCTAGAAAAAATAATTAGCGGAATACAAAAAACCGACAAGAAAGATTTGACCAAGAAAGAGTGGGACTCAATTGCGCATCCAATCGGAAGCTTGGGCGAGCTTGAAAACATGACGATCAAGCTTGGCAATATCGAAGGCAAAGCGATACCTTCAATCGAAAAGCGCGTGCTGATATGTATGGCTGGTGACAACGGAATTTTTGACGAGGGCGTGAGTTCTGGCTATTCGGACTTGACATCGCAATTAGTTTTATCTATGGCTAGAGGCAAGACGGGATGCGCAACCATGTGCAAGGACGCTGACACGCAGCTTGTTGTTGTGGACCTTGGCACGCGTCGTGAAATTGTGTCGGAAAAACTCTCCGAGGTTATAATCGAGAAGCGTAGAATAAATTCGTCCACAAAAAACTTTGCGCTTGAACCTGCGATGACAAATGACGAGATGATGCGCGCAATAAGTGCTGGCTTTGAAATGGTTGACAAATACGATGCAGACATTTACGGCACAGGGGAAATCGGCATAGCAAACACAACGACATCAAGCGCAGTCATGGCGGCGATGTTTAAATTGCCGGCGGAATTTTGCGTTGGTCTAGGTGGTGGCATCGACGACGAAGGCTTAAGAAAGAAGATAAATGTAATTGACGAGGCGATTAAAAAATACAATCTTCACGACAAAACTCCGCTCGAGATTTTGCAGACGGTTGGCGGATACGACATTGCGGGGCTTGTGGGCGTGTTTTTAAAAGCGGCGTACAACAAGCGAGCAGTTGTTGTTGATGGATTTATTTCGGCAGTTGCGGCGAGTGTTGCGGTTAGCTTAAATGAAAATGTAAGGGATTATTTGCTTGCAAGCCATTTGAGTTCCGAAAGGCAGATGCTTCATCTGTTGGAGTTTTTGAATTTAAATGCAGGACTTGATTTGTCGATGCGTTTGGGCGAAGGCACCGGATGTCCACTTTTGTTTAAGATTTTGGATACGGCGATTTATGCGCTTAAAAACATGGGCAGATGGGACGATGTAAAAATCAGCGACTCATTATTTAATATAAGGAAGGACGAATGATTACGATTGTAACCGGCGGCGCACGAAGCGGCAAGAGCGAATACGCCGAGAATATTTACGCACACACAGACGATGTATGCTACATTGCAACGGCGATTGTGTCAGACGCAGAGATGCACACTCGTGTGGAACTCCACAGAGAAAGCCGCAATCAAAAATGGCGCACATTCGAGGGATACAAAAATCTCGACAGCGCTGTTGGCGACGAAAAAAATTATTTGCTCGACTGCATGACTGTAATGGCAAGCAATATTATGTTTGACATTTCAAAAGACGAAGAGCATTTTACAAGAGAGCTTATCAAAAAAATTGAAGATGCAATTTACTTCGAGATGAAAAAACTCATCGACAAGATAAAATCCGAAGGCAAAAATCTTGTCATCGTAACAAACGAAGTGGGGTCAAGCATTGTGCCTGAAAACAAAATTGCACGAAACTACCGAGACATTATCGGAAGGACAAACAGACGCGTTGCCGAGTTGTGCGATGAAGCGTATTTGATTGTGATGGGCTACGAGGTGAAGTTAAAATGAAAATCCTAGAAGCGATTGTCGTTTCATTTCAATTTTTGACGAGATTTTATTTGCCGATAAAAATCGACTGGGACGAGAAAAACATAAAATACAGTCTGTTATTTTTCCCACTTGTGGGCGTGGCAATCGGCGCAGTGCTTTTTGGCGTAAATTACCTGACTGCGTACACGAAGATAAATCCAGCGCTTACGATATTGTTTGCGTGGATAATTATAACCGGAGGACTGCATCTTGACGGCGTAAGCGACACTGTGGACGGCCTAAGTGCAAGGGCAGATCGTGAGCGGACATTAAAAATTATGGACGACTCGCACATCGGTGCTTTTGGAGTAATTGCAATTGTGATGTTGATTTTGTTTAAATACGACGCAATCTCAAAACTCGTTTACAAAAATCCGTACGCAATTTTTGCAAGCCCAGTAATTGCACGATGCATTGCGGGATTTTTCCTGACATTTTTTAAAACTGCAAAGGCCACTGGCCTTGCAAGTTATTTTCATCAATCGTCAAGCAAAGTCATAACGACAATTTCAGTTCTAATAACAATTGCAATCATATTTTATTTTAATCAGTGGTGGTTGATGAGATTTTTGTACACATTTTTGGCAATAACAATACTCACAATTCCTGTGTACAGAAAATTAAATGGACTAACTGGCGATGTATACGGCTCAATTGTCGAATTAAGTGAAATAATTTTTATGATGCTTTGCATAATATAGCAGATTAGATACAAAATTCAGATTTTTTGTTGACGGCAAGCTTTGTTTAATGGTAAAATAAATATAACAATTGACATGGAGGTGTGTTATGAATTTTGATATCAATAAAATTATTAGAAATTCTGTTCACTATATTGAAGCGGCAATCAGTGCGATTGTACTCGTTGCTGTACTTGCAGGAATTCCTGATGTGTTTAGATATATATTTATTTACATCAAAAGCACCGATGGTGCGTTTAGCTATCAGATTTTTTCAGAATTTTTGAAGCATATCTTGATGCTCGTCGTTGGGCTTGAGATGATTTCGATGATTATCAATCATCAAAACGAATCGATACTTACACTTGTACTATATGTTATTGCAAGAAAAATGTTGGTGTACGCTCATACTATGACGGACATTTTGCTCGGCACAGTTTCTGTTGTATTAGTATTTGGCGTGTTAAAATTTTTCGTGGTACACGATTACAAAAAATCAAAACTTGACGGAACAATTTCGGCTGGTCTTAGCTTTAGAGATTTAAGAGAGCTTCATGGAATTTTTATCGAAAGTGATCACAATACAATTGGCGGATTGCTATATGAACTTAGCAAGAAAATGGGCAAGCCACTTGAAGAAGGTCAGGCGTTTTTCGTCCAAGGATATGCAATTGTAATCCTCGAGATGAGAGAACAAATAATTGAAAGAGTCAAGATCGAAAGAGTTGGCGAATTTGAATCTGTAGATTGTAAATAGTCCTTAGGGGCTATTTTTTATTTGATTTTTAACTGTATAAATGCTATAATTATACCAGTTGCTGTATGCGCTTGTAGCTCAGCTGGATAGAGCGGCGCCCTCCTAAGGCGTAGGTCGGAGGTTCGACTCCTCTCAAGCGCGCCAATATGCATACATGATTTGAGGATGCGAATGTAGCTCAATTGGATAGAGCGTTCCCCTCCGACGGGAAAGGTTGGAAGTTCGAACCCTCTCATTCGCGCCATGACATTTAATTATAATAATAATAATAAAATATAAAGGAGCATTTGTCTCCACGGAAGATTTAGATTATAAGGAGGATCGATGGCTAGTTTAATTTATTGCGTAGACGACGAAAGGGTTATTACCGATATAGTAAAATTTAATTTAGAAAAAGAGGGCTATGAAGTTGTCGCACTTTCAGACGGATACCAAGCTCTTCAAGAGGTCGAGAAAAAAGCCTGCGATCTCATGCTGTTGGACGTTATGATGCCAGGCATCGATGGATTTGAGGTTTTAAAAGAACTTAGAAAGAAATATTCATTTCCAATTTTGATGCTCACAGCAAAAGAAGAAGAGGTCGATAAAGTTTTGGGCCTTGAACTTGGCGCAGATGATTACATTGTTAAGCCTTATTCAATGAGAGAGCTTTTGGCAAGGGTCAAAGCAAATTTAAGAAGGCTCAATGTTACAGAACAAAGTACAGATGACGTTCGTGCTTTTGGCGATTTGGTAATTGACACTGGCAAATACGAGGTCAGAAAAAATGGCGAAGTGATAAATGTTACTATGCGTGAATACGAACTTCTAAAATATTTATCAGAAAGTCCTAATCAAGTGTTCACACGCGAACAGCTGTTGCAAGATGTTTGGGGATATGAATACTATGGTGACATCAGAACTGTTGATGTTACGATTAGGCGTTTGCGTCAAAAAATAGAAGACAATGCAGATGAAAGTAATTATAGATATATAATTACAAAAAGAGGCGCTGGATACTACTTCGGAGGATAATATGAAATCGATTAAGTGGAGATTTGTTGCAGTTTATTTTTTGCTTGTGTTGGCGGTGCTTTTGATCGTAGCGTCTTCAATTACAGGTAGGCTCGAGGCTTCACTTATCGAAGATAAGATAGAAAATGTCTCCAATCAAATTAACTCGCTCATTACGACGAGTTTTTCGTTTCAAGATGATATTCTAGATCCAAACCAAAGATGGCTGCAAACTATTTTAAGTGAGCGAGCTTTTCAAAAGGACGAGGATGTTTATATTATTGGTAGTGAAGATTTCAGCACAATTTTAGCTTCAAAAACTGCAAACTTGATGAGCAATCAAGGTGTAAATGTATATAATATCGAAAGAATTAACCCCGCTTTAATAAAGAGGGGTTATTTGGGTGAGACGGTTTCGGATGTTGTGGCGGTAGGCGATTCGAGAGAGGCGCATCTTGTTGTACCGATTAAAGGCGAGAACTTACATGTAAAGGGTCTTGTTTATAGCATCATGGATCTGTCTAACATCTCAAATATTATTACAAGAGCAAAGAGAATAATGCTTGACTCGGGTATGATTGCGCTTGTAATTACAATTATACTTAGCTTTTTAATATCAACGGGAATTACAAACCCAATCGTCAAGGCGACTGAAGTTGCACAGAAAATGGCGGAGGGTAATTTTGACGAGCGTATAAAAGTAAAGAGCAACGACGAGATGGGGCGTTTTGGTGAGATGTTTAACTTTTTGGCAACCGAGCTTAAAAAGAATATCGAGCGCACAGAGATTGAGCGTGCAAAACTCGATACGATTTTCAACCAAATGCTTGAAGGCGTTGTTGCGATTGACTCTAACAGAAAGATTATTCACATAAATGAAAGGGCGAGAGAGCTTTTTAACATTCCGATGGACGTTAAGACCGAAGAAATTGAAACAAAACTCTCAGACATGGGCCTAAGTGCGCTTAACTTTGCAAATCCTTATTCACTTGAGGGCGAGGGCGACATTAAAATCAGCGACAAGAACTACAGATTTATCTATGCGCCTTTTGAGGATAGAAATCTTAATGTAGGTGGCGTTATTGTTGTTTATCAAGACATGACCAAGGAGCGTAAGCTCGAGGATATGCGCCGAGAATTCGTTGCAAATGTTAGTCACGAATTAAAAACGCCAATCACTTCAATAAAAAGTTACACAGAGACTTTGATGAAATATCCTGTTGACGAAGATACGAAGATGAATTTCTTAGAGGTAATTGATCAAGAGTCTGACAGAATGAGTCATATTGTTAGCGACTTGTTGACGTTGACGACACTCGATTATTCGGCGCACGAAAAGGAACTAAAACTTGTAAACATCACAGAGATTGCAAAGAGTGCCGCAGAGCGTATGAAGATGCCGATTCGCGACAAAAGTCAAGCGCTTTATGTAGACTTTAAAGAGGATTTATACAGCTATGCAAACGAAGAGGATTTGTTGCAAGTTGTTATAAACCTGGTGTCAAACGCTGTTAAATACACTCCAGAGGGTGGCATTATACACGTATCCACAAGAACAGACGGCAACAAGAATTACATTTCTGTTGAGGACAACGGAACAGGCATTGCAAAGAAAGATCAGCCGAGGATATTCGAGAGATTTTATCGCGTAGAAAAGAGTCGCTCGCGTGCAATGGGTGGCACTGGCTTGGGTCTTGCAATTGCAAAGGAAATGATTGACGCGATGGGTGGCGACATATCACTTACGAGTGAACTTTCAAAGGGAAGTATTTTTACGATTATATTGGACGCAGGTGATCAAGATGGAAAGGCATAAGACTTTGTTTTTGGTCTTTTTGGTGTGCCTCAGTTTGTTTTTGTCGTACAAACTGATGTTTGAAGCGCCATCAGAGGATCACTTTACTGTCGAAATCGATTCGAAGGAAATTATTGCATACAAGAGATTTTACAGTGTTAATCCAAATCGTGAATCGCTTTTAAATATTCCAAACAAAGATATCAACACGCTTTTGGTCGAGTCGCTTAAAAACGCGACGCCAAAGAGAGTTGGCGATAAATTAATATCAAGTGATTTAAAAGACGAGGGTTATCTTGTAATTTCTGCATTTGATTTACCGATAAACCTTGTCTTTACGTGCTTTAAAGAAAAAATGCCGAAGCTTCCTTTTGAAAGTTTCGACAGAATGTTTTTTTCAAACACAGGAGATATTTTATTAAACACAGAAAATGGCGTCTACAAATTTGATGCTAAATACATTTTAAAAGTAGACGAGGCATTGTTTAAAAAATGCGTGAGGATGGACGATAATTTTATGCCGACAAAAATCGTGGGCGTAAATGCGTATTCAGAAGTGGTAAATCCCGTCGAAAATTACACAATTTCAGACAGAGCGCAGCTTGCAAATGGATTTTTAAAATCAGAAGTTGCGGAGATTGTCGAGGAGGGCGGATATTTGTTCAGCACCGAAGAGGAATCGCTAAGGATTTATTCAAACGGCACCATACATTATTTGCGTGTAAGTCCAAACGAAGAGACGAAGACCTCTTTGTACGATTCTCTCACTGTGCTTAGAGCATTTATCAAGAAGTCGCCGGTTAATTTTTCCAATTATAGAATTGTAAATATGTTTGAAAATGACGAGAACACTCTGTTTTATTTGACAGATGCGTCGCTGCCTTTTTACACATCCGAGAATTTGCCGATTGTTGTAAATATAAATTCGGGTGTAGTGACGAGTTTTAGTTATAATTCAAAATTTTTGCGCGACTTTGAATCGATATACATCGAGCCAGAGGCAAGTTTTTACAGACAGGCATTTAAAGAATCGAGAGATCCGATTTTGGTATACTCTGACGAAGAGTTAAATGTAGACAAAAGAGCAGTTTTAAAGACAATTGATACGAGGTAAATATGGATTGGGCTAAGGCAAAAACACAGCTGATATATGTTTTTATTATTTTGAATATTGTTTTGGGATATCTTTTGTACAATCGTAATCACAGTCATTACGATGATTTTGATGTGGCAAGTATTTTAAAAGATAACAATATTACATTGGATGCTGAAGTGCCAAAGCCAACAAGCGTTGAGGGCAGAAATTTAAAATACAAGGTCTACACAGATGATGTAATTAAGCGTTTGTTTTTCAAAAATCCAAAAGTTTCCGGCACTGATGAGCTTAGAACATTTATCGAGGGCGACAAGAGAGTTGACCTGATACAAGGCAAGACGATTAAATACGCAAATGTTCCAAAGCCTGATGGCAAGCTTGTAAAGTCGGTTGAAGATGCAAAGATTAAGGGCAAAGAGTTTTTGACCTCGATTTTTGGCGAAGAAAATTTGCGTTTGACCAATGCCGATTTTAAATACGATAGATACAATCTTGAATACGAACAAGTCGACATAAGAAATAATTTGATTTTGGAGATTGCCTATATAAATTTAGCTTTGAATGAAAACGGTGTAATCACAATGGACAGACGTGATTTCGAAGAGGCGACTCCCGTAAAAACGAAGGTTGGCATTCAATATCCGAAGAGAAAGCTGTTGAAGCTAATCGACATGAGCGGCGTTGAAGGCAGGACCATTACAGATATCGAATACTGTTATTCATTTGATCCGACAAGTATTCCGTACATCAACAATCCAGAAAAAGTTTTGAGTGGCGTTGCAAAGCTTGCACTTAGAGTTGTGCTTGACAATGGGCGTGTAATTATAATAGAGTAGGTGAATGATGAGATTTTGCAGTTTACAAAGCGGCAGCAGTGGCAATGCGCAATATATTGAATATAAGGATACGAAAATACTTGTGGATTGCGGACTTAATGGCAAGCAAACCGCAACTCGTCTAAACGAAATCGGCGTCAATATTGATGATATTGATGCTATTTTAATTACGCATGAACACAACGATCACGTAAATGGTGCAGGTGTAATCAGCAGACGTCACGACATACCGATTTACGCCACAAAAAGCACGCACGAGGCCGCGAGTATAATTATCAAAGACATCAAGAGCCACAATCGCAAGTTTATTGAGGGCGAATTTTATATAAAGGATTTAAAAATTACACCGTTTAAGACGAGTCATGACGCGGTTGAGCCGAGAGGTTTTGCAATTGTTGGTAGCAAGAAAATTTCAATCATCACAGACACTGGTTGCATTACAGACGAGACGATTGAAGCGACAAAGGACAGCGATTTATTTTTTGTCGAGGCAAATCACGATTTAAATATGCTTGAATACGGCCCATACCCACAGCATTTAAAAATGAGGATTAAAAGCGAATACGGGCATTTGTCAAACAACGACTGCGCAAATTTTCTCATAAAAAACATAAGCGCGAACACAAAACACATTGTGCTTTGCCATTTGTCGCACGAAAACAACAACGAAGTGATTGCGCTTACAACTGTAAAAAATATTTTGCATGACGCAGGTATTGATATTCCAGTTTCAATTAGCCACAGAGAGCGAATTGGCGAGGTGATTTCATTATGATACAAATTATTGCGACGGGACGAATTCCAAAAGAATACAAAAAACTGATTGACGAATTTCTAAAAAAATCAAGCGTCTATCAAAAAATAGAATTGATTGAATTAAAAGAAGTTGCACTTAAAAACGACGAGAGCAATCTCGCCGAAAAGCTGACGCAAGAAACCGAAACCGCTATTAATCGTGCAAAGGGCGAGATATATTTGCTTGATGCTGACGGCAGAGAGCACTCGACAGATGAGTTTACAAAGCTGATTGAAGCAAATGAAAACATTGGCAACACGCTCTCGTTTATAATTGGCGGCAGCTACGGCTTTGATCATTCGATGATAAGAGAGTACAAGAAAATTTCTCTAAGCAAGATGACAATGCTTCATCACATGGCGACGCTTGTGCTTGTCGAGGCAATTTATAGAGCGGAGAAAATTATCAGGGGCGCAAAATACGACAAGTAAATATGTAATAAAAATGACCAGATTATCTGGTCACTTTTTTTGAATTCAATTAAATTATTTTTTATCGTCCAATTGCAGCTGATAAAGTCTGTAATAATAGCCTTTTTTCTCCATCAATTCGTGATGATTGCCGACTTCTACAATCTCTCCGCGATTCATTACGATTATTCTGTCCATGTCGGAGATGGTCGAGAGTCTGTGAGCAATTGCGATTGTCGTTCTGTTTTTCATAAGCTCTTCGAGGCCTTCTTGTATTAAAATTTCGGTCTCTGTGTCGATTGATGCGGTCGCTTCGTCAAGTATTAAAATTTCCGGATCACGCAAAATCGTACGTGCAAAGCTCAGGAGCTGTCTTTCGCCAGTTGATAGCGTGCTTCCACGCTCTTCTACTTTTGTGTCGTAGCCGTCAGAGAGTTTTTGGATGAAGCCGTCTGCACGCACACGCTCTGCCGCGTTTTTGATTTCATCAAGCGAATAATTTTTGCCAAGCGTGATATTGGATTTAATATCACCAGAGAACAAGAACACATCTTGAAGCACAAAGCCCAAGCGTCGTCTAAGCGTGTCGGTGTCCATGGTTCTGATGTCGACGCCGTCGATTGTAATCGAGCCGCTGTTTACGTCCCACAATCTTGCAAGTAGCGATAGTATTGAGCTTTTGCCGGCACCCGTTGCGCCCACAAATGCAACCGATTCGCCGCGCTTAATCTTGAACGAAATGTTTTTCAAGACTGGCTCGCCTTCTACATAAGAAAAATTGACATTCCTAAACTCGATGTCGCCGTCCTCTGCGTCGAAATTATTTTTGGCAAATTCTGGCAAAGGTCTTATCTTTGTGTCGATGTTTAAGAGATTTACAATCTTCTCAACAGCTGCGAGTGCAAGTTGCAATATATTGTATTTTTCAGCCATGTCCATAATTGGCATAAAAAATCTTTTTAGATATGTTATAAACAAGAATAGCGTACCAAATTCGATTCTATCTTGTATAACTTGACCGCCGCCGTAATATATTAAAAATGCTTCGCCAAGTGATCTGACGATTTCGATTGATGGTCTAAAGAGTGCGTGATTTCTGACATTTTTTAGGACGGTTTGCAAATAATTTGAGTTTTGCTCGTCAAATTTATTGTCCATTTTCTTTTGCTTGCCAAAAATACTAATGACGCTCATTCCGCTCAAGTACTCGTTTAAATTTGTATTGATGCGAGATAGTTGCGTTCTTGATATTCTAAAAATTTTAAATTGAATATTTCTAAACACAATTGAAATTGCAATTATAATTGGCAGTAGCACAAAGCACATGATTGCAAGTTTTGTGTGCAGCTTTAACATTAAAATCATAATGCCCACGATAACGCCAAGGTCCGCCACAAATGTAACCATTACATTCGAGTAGAATTCAGACAGCGTTTGAGTGTCACTCGTGACTCTTGTCATAAGGCTTCCGACAGATTTTTCGTTAAAAAATTGTGACGACTGCTCGACAACATGTCCGAAAACTTTTTCTCTAATGTCGTATATAATTTTTGAGCCTGTGCGTCCAAGCAAGAAGTTGAAGCCCCACGTTGCCAAAAAGTTTACGCCAATTACAAATATATACAAAATTGCAATATTCATAACGGAAACCGAGTCGTTATGTCTGATTTTCAAATATTCGTCATGATTGATACTTTCAAACTCCACGCCATTTTTTAATAAAATATGTTCGGTGTTGTTGGTTTTTATTGTGTAAAAATCTGTGCCTTCAGGATAATTGTCTCTGTCCTCCGCTTGCACACGATAATAGTTGTGACCGTTGATTGTAATGTCTGGCTCTTTTGTGTCGTCTTGAACCATTGATATTACGTCGCCCGAAATATAATCGTCGATTGCAATTTTAATTAGATATGGGTTTACAAGTTGAAGCACAGTTGAGATTGCAACCAGCACAAGTGCGATGAAAAGCGCTTTGCGATATGGTCGTGCAAAGCCCAAGAGATAGCTCATCAATGATTTATTTTTGCTCTTCATTGTTCCAACCCTCCAATTCGCTTTCAAGCAATTGGTTTTGATACATTGTGTTGTACTCGCCACCCATTGCCACAAGTTCGTCGTGCGTGCCACGCTCTAAAACTTTGCCGTCTTCCAAGAAGATAATCTCGTCGGCTTCTTTGATAGTGGAAATTCTATGCGCCACAATAATCATTGTCGCCTTAAATGCGTCAAGCTGATTTAAAATTTTACGCTCTGTATTCGTGTCAACAGCACTCAAACTGTCATCCATAACAAGAAGTTTAGGCTTTTTGATCAATGCACGCGCAATCGAAACGCGTTGCTTTTGTCCGCCCGAAAGCGTAACGCCACGCTCGCCAATAACTGTCGCAAATCCGTCTTTAAAGCCCATTATATCGTCGTAAACTCCGCTCATCTTTGCAGCTTCGTAAATTTGCTCGCTGTCAACGTCCTCGTCAAATGAAAACGCGATGTTTTCAAACAGCGTTTCACTAAATAGGAAATTGTCTTGAGGCACATAGCCAGATTTGTCGGTGAGTTCGTTTATGTCGATGTCCTCGATTGGAACGCCGTCAATTAAAATTTCGCCAGATGTTGGCAGATATTCTCTAAAAATTAATTTTAAAATAGTTGATTTTGACGAGCCAGTCTTTCCGACAAGTGCAAGCTCTTTACCATTTTCAAGCTTAAAGCTAATATCTTTTAAAGCGTATTTTTCGTCGCCAGGATATTTGAAGCTTACGTTTTTAAATTCAATCGTCGAAGTGTTTTTAGGGATTGAAATTGGATTTACCGGATTTTCAATGCGAGGTTCGTTTGCAAGCATCGCCTTGATACGGCCCATACCAACGCTGCCTTGTTGAATCATATTTATGATGATGCCAAGACTTCTTGCTGGCCACATAATAATTCCAACATAAGAATAATGCGCAATAAAATCGCCCAGAGTCATCGTGCCGTTAATTACATAGCGAGAGCCTACATAAATTACGAGCATATAGCTAAACCCAGCCATTAAAACCATCAACGGAAACAAAAACGTCGTGTATTTTACAACGCTGAGATTTTTTTCGTAATAATTTTTGTTGGAGTCTTTAAAGCGAGATTTAAAATAATCCTCCTCAACAAAAGCCTTTATAACAGCAATGCCTGAAAAACTCTCAGTCGTAACATCTGACAAATTTGCGTACGCATCTTGTCTGCGTCTAAAAATTTTGTAAAAAAATTTGCCCAATGAAATTATGATGACGGCACTGATTGGCACAGGAATCAAAGTTAGCAATGTAATTTTAAGTCCTGACGTGCGAATCATCATAATAATAGTAAGTATAAGCATAAAAGAACAGTCAATGCTCATCATAATACCGTCGCCGGTAAATGCTCTGATTGAGTTGATGTCGTTTGTTGCGTATGCCATTAAATCGCCGACTTTGTTGTGGTTATAGAAGTCGCAATCCATTGTCAGCCAATGCCTAAACAATTCTTTTCTAATATCATATTCAATGCGTCTTGAGCTGCCAAACAGCATTATACGCCAAAAATATCTGCCAATAGACATAAAAATTGCAGCCCCAATTGTAAGGAGCGCATATGTAACAAGTTTATCAGTTGTTAAAACGCCAAGCTGATAATCATTGGCAAAATTTCTCATAATTTGCGGCACCAATATAACCGCAGTGTCAATCGCCACGAGCCACAAAACACCAACTAGATACTTTTTCCAATATGGCTTCATGTACTTAGACACAGATTTTATAAAATCCATATATCTTCCTCCGTTCATTCATTTATATAATCATATAATATTTACAAAATAAAATCAAGTTCGAAAGCCGAAATAGTTTTTGCAAAAGTCTGTGTGATGTCTAAACGACAACTCATAATGATTGAATGTTTAAATCAAAGAATGTCAGGGTACATATAAATTACAGTGAATAATTTTAAGGAGGATATTAATTATGAAATTATTTGATATGATTGAAGCAAAAAGAAGAGAAGATAGAAGAAAAGAAGCATTAGACAATGCAGCAAAAGTAGGAACAGGTTTAATCGCAGGTCTTGCAATTGGAAGTTCTATTGCACTTTTATTTGCACCACAAAGCGGTAAAGAAACAAGAGAAGATATTAAAGAATATTATGATGATAAGAAAAAAGAATTAAAAGAAGGCTACGACAAGGCAATCGAAAAATTAAATGCAGAAAAAGCAAGACTTGTTGAAAACACAAGAGTAGCTGTAAATAAAGTAGCAGACAAAGCTTTAAACGCTGCAGAAGATGTTGTAGAAGCTGTTGACGAAAAAGTTGAAGAAGCAAAAAAAGCAACATCAAAAGCAAAGGAAAAAGTAGAGGACAAAAAAGAAGAAGTTAAGAAAGAAAGCAAATAAGGAGTCTTAAAATGTTAGCAGCAATAGTAGTAACAGATGTACTTCTTTGGATTTTAATTGTTGCAGGCGCATTTGCATTAATTGCACTCGGAGTTGTATTTATAAACTTGTCAAAGGCAGTTTCAAACGCAAACCGCATGCTTGACGACAACAAGAGAAATATCGACGACAGCTTAAGACAGTTGCCAGACATTGTAAAAAATCTTGACGACATTACAATCACACTTGCAAATGTACTTGACGACGCAGAACCAGAAATTCAAAAGATCGTAAAAAATCTTGGCGATGTAACAGACTCTGTAAACACAATCGCAAAAACTGCAGAGCCAGAAGTTGCAATTGTGCTTAGGAATGTATCAAGCGTAAGCACAAATGTGGCAAACATTGCAGGTACAGCAGAAGAAGCAACAGACGGTGTCAAACAAGGCATAATGTCAGCAATTAATGGAATTCAAGATATAGGATTCAAAACCAAAGGCGCTGCAGAAAATGCAGTAAACGCAATAAAATTGTTTGGAGCAAATACAAAATTAGGCTTCTTACAAAAGAAACAAAACGGATTGGAAAAAGTATCCGACATAATTTCAAAAATAAAAAATATTTTGGGATAATAAATGGAGTCATCAAGGCTCCGTTTTTTTGTACCGATTTTAATCAAAGATGAACAACAGCGTTTTGCACGTAATTGTAACGTGTGTTATGCTTTATAATCTATAAAATATTTTTTCTAAATTAATATTTTGACAAATAGAAACGAATTCTTAACAAATGTTTTATATTACATTTGAATTACATTTTAATAAGAAATAATTGGGGGCTTTTAATTTTTGATTTAATGAGGTATAATATGTATATAGAAGCAAATGCTTATAAAAAGATATGATAACAAAGGGAGGTTATTATGAGAAAATTATTAAGCTTAACATTAGCATTGCTAATGGTATTCGCATTAGTGCCATTTAGTGCAAAAGCTGTTGATTTGGACTATAATAAACTTTTAGAAAAAGTTAAAGAGTTAAATCAACAAAATCCACAAGATAAATCAGCTCAAAATGGTGAAGCAAACACTGCTGAAACTGGTGAAAATAATGCTGGAGAAACAGTACAAGGTGATAAAGCTGAAGATCTTATGGCAGGAGCAGAATTGTTGGCAGCAAAAATTAATTTGTTGACAGCTATTACAGAAGCCAAAGAAGCTCGTACTGATGTTCTAATCGCTGAAGATTCTGGCGATGTTGAAGTAGGTAAGAATTGGGTTAAACAAGCTGCATGGGATACTTTTACAAAGGCAATAGAAGCTGCTGAAAAAGCATATGATGAAAAAACCAAATTAGAAGATATCAATGAAGCTATTGAAACTTTAAAGAAAGCTGTAGAAGAATTTAAAAAAGCTATAAAACCTGGTTTAAAATCTGCTCAACCAGAAAAGAAACCAGAAACAACTCCAGAAGTTACTCCACAAGGTTATGTTACTTTAACTATCTACAGAAACCTTAACAACGGAGATTATGAATACACTGTTAAATCTTATGCAAAAGGCACATATTTATACAATGTAAATCCATACGGTAGAGTTGGTTACAGAGTTAATGGTTATTCTTACAGCCCTAACGGTTCATTGATCAATGATTATACAAAGGTTGAAGACTTAGTATACACAACACTTTATGCTGATTGGGGATATATTGGTGAAGATTATTACGGATATGGCTATCACAGACCAAATTCATTAATCTATGCAATGGATAAGGCAAAATCATTCAAGAGAGATTATCCATTCCAAATTGCAAACGTTGCAAGCTCAGCATTAAAGGCTGAATTTGACGCAGCATACAATGCAGTTTCAGATATGTATGACAATTCATACTGGGGATATTATTACGGATATTACAACGACGGTAGAGTTTACTACAGAAACGGTAGCTGGTTAACATACAACGAATATGTTGCAAGATATGGCACATACGATATGGAAAACTACAGAAGATACAACTACAATGGTCGTTATGATGGATATTATCGTGACCTATATGAAAGAAATGGCAAATTATATTCATACAATGATTACAGAAATATTTTTGGCAGATATCCTTATGACTCAGAAAGAGTTACAAATAGAAGAGGATACTGGGATGCTTACTATGGTTGGGGTGGCTACGGCTATGAATACTATGGTTCAAATTACAAGGCAAGAATCGAAAGATTAATCGATGCTATCAGAGCAATTGCAAGACAATATCCAGGTCAATCAATTTACACTGATTATGCAAACCTTGCATACCCAACATATTCAAGCGATTACTACTATGGATATAATTATTACTACGGAGATAATTATACAAGTGATTTGAAGAACTTGATTAACAAAGCTGAATCTTTAAGAGATAGAATTAAAGGTTACACAACTTATGAAATCTTGACAAATCTTCAAACATGCATTGATGATGCTTACAGAGCATTACAAGGCAGATCAAATTACGCAAATGCTTATGAAAATCTAAAGAATGCAATTAACAGAGCAGACAATTTAGACAGCTCAATTTATATTAGACGTGCATATATGACTGGTGACCCAAGTGGAAAATTTGGTCCTTATGAAACTCTAACAAGAGCTCAAGTTGCTCAAATCGTTGCAAACTTATTAAAACAAAGCGGCAAGACTACTGTTTATAATCCAAAACAATACAAAGACGTTGAAGCTTACAGATGGTACAAAGAAGCTGTTGATCTAGTTACAAGCTATGGAATCATGACTGGTACTCCAGGCGGATTATTTGAACCAAACAAACTTGTTTCAAAGGCTGAGCTTGTTGTTACAGCAGCAAGACTTAAAAACTATCAACCAACAGCTGGTAATGTATTTGGCTTAACAAGTCACTATTGGGCACAAGGATATATCCAAACAGCTGTTAAGAATGGCTGGATCGATGTTAAGAAAGGCTTCGTGCCAGATGCACCTATCACAAGAGGCGAAACAGCTCACATCTTCAATGGTGCATTAGGATATGTTGCTGACCAAAACTACATCATCAAATTTGCTCCACAAATGAAGAAATTTAACGACGTTGAACGTGGTGTTGATTATTACTACGACATTATGACAGCTACAAACACAGTAAGCTATCAATATGTTTTAGGCGGAATTTCATGGTTATCACACATTCGTCCAGAAGGAATGTGGACAATGAATCAATATTCAACAGGTAAAACAATAGTTCCACTAAACTAAAATAAACGGCAACAGCCGATAAAGAGCGAGAAATTCTCGCTCTTTTTTTGTGGAAATTTCGTGCATTAAATTTGACAACGATAAATATTATGTAGTATTATAAAATCAAACAGGAGGTATGTTATGACAGTTATTGCTACTTGGGAGATCGCTTTTCAAGGCGTAAAAATCGCAAGGGATTTATTAAAAGAAGGCAAGAGTTTGGAAGATGCAATCTGCGGATTGATAAATTATATTGAGCTTGAGCCGAGTTTTCACAATGTTGGATATTCAGGTTGGCCAAATCAAGACGGCGTCGTCGAGCTTGACGCAGCAATTATGAACGGCGACAATCTGAGCTATGGTTCAATTGCGTCGCTTCGCAATGTAAAAACTCCGGTTTCTGTTGCGAGATTGCTTGTTGACGAACCTTATAATAATTTTTTGGTCGGCGCAGGCGCATACGAATTTGCAATGAAAAACGGATTTAAACACGACGAACTTTTGACAGAGCCAGCAAAACAACGTTGGCTAGACAAACTTGCCGAAGGTAGAACTGAAATCGAGGGTCACGACACAGTTGGCGCCGTTGTGAGCGGAGGCGGAAGAGTTGTATCTGCCACATCAACATCAGGGCTATTTATGAAGTGGATGGGAAGAGTTGGCGATTCGCCAATCGTCGGCCCAGGCCTATATGCTGACTCAGACATTGGCGGTGCAACGGCAACAGGCGTTGGCGAAGATATCATAAAAGGTACGCTCTCATACGAAATCGTAAGGCTTATGGGCGAGGGCAAGAGTCCGATGGAAGCTTGCGGAATCGCAGTCAAGGGTCTTGACGACAGACTAAGAAGAAAGGGCAAGGAGCCTCGTGAATTCAGCGTGGTCGCATTAAACAAAGACGGCGAGTATGGAGCTGCATCAAATCGCGAAGAGTTTCCATTCGTGGTATGCACAGGCGACGAAGTCGAGTTCTTGATCTCAAAAGACTTTGGAAAAACAATCGAAAAACGCAAATCAAAATTTGACATCTAACGACAGTCGAGCAAATGCTCGGCTGTTTTTTTACGAAAACCATAGGAAGTTTTGTATGCTTAGCTGCAAAAATGGCACGAATATTTCGGGCAAAAACTGCAAAAAGGATAGGAATATTCTCGAAATACTTGCAAAAATGGCAGGAATGATATAAAATTAATGTAGGAGGATGTTATGAAGAGAGAAATAATG